>NZ_JAAORB010000059.1 GCF_011601345.1 Roseovarius gahaiensis | reverse complement strand
TGCTAACGTGGCAGGTGGGTCAGTTTTAGATGATCATAACCCACCCAGGTGGGTCACTTTTGCATGCCGATTCACAGGTTTGCGCATATCCGTAGTTCCCCACATGCAATTACCACATGGTTTTACTACAGGTTTTCACCTCTTGAGCCAATACAGGCAGGTTTGTTGAGGAAAAAACGTGAATGGCGGAGAGACAGGGATTCGAACCCTGGAGACGGTTTCCCGCCTACACACTTTCCAGGCGTGCGCCTTCGACCACTCGGCCACCTCTCCATGGCGTCTTCTTTAACGCCGGCCTAATGGGCAGTTCAAGTGATTTCTGCCCGATTGGCTCAATCATCCAGATGCAGATAGACGCGGCGGTTCTGGCGGCCTTTTTTCTCAATTTTGCCAAGGCGCAGCCGCCCGATTTCACCGGTGCGCGCCACATGGGTGCCGCCGCAGGGCTGCAGATCAACCTGCCCGTCCCCCTGCCCGATCCGGATCAGCCGCACCTTGCCCGCCCCACGGGGCGGCGCGACCGACAAGGTTTTCACCAGATCGGGCCGAGCGTCCAGATCGGCCTGCGTGATCCAGTCTTGTGTCACGGGCAAATCGCGCTCGACCAGATCGTTCAGCCTGTCCTCAAGCTCGGCCTTGTTTTCGGGCGCGTCGGCCATGTCGAAATCCAGACGGCCCTTGGCGGCCGATATCGCCCCCCCTGTCACCGGCAGGGGCACGACCACCGACAGCAAATGCAAGGCGGTGTGCACCCGCATGTGGCAGTGCCGTCGGCCCCAATCCAACGTCTGGGTCACGCTTGCTCCCACGGGCGGCGCTGCAACAGGTTGGGCCGGGACCAGCGCGATATCGCCGGACTCGGTCTTGACGGCTGTCGCCACGTCCATCGCGCCGCCGGGCCAGCTTAGCCGCCCGCTATCACCGGGCTGGCCGCCGCCTGTGGCGTAAAACAGGCTTGCGTCCAGCACCACGCCGCCCTCGGGCGTGTGCGCCGTGACCTGTCCCGCTGCCTCGCGCAAATACGCGTCGTCGTGAAACAAGGCCTTTGTCACCGGCCATCTCCATCGGCGTCACCATCGCCATCCGCCAAATCCTGCCCGGTCACATGTGCCTTGGCCGGGCTTTGTGTGTCTGGTGGGCGTTGCTCTTGTGGTGTCGGATCGTCGGCTTTGGGCTTGGCGGTGCCGGGCAGAACCTCGGGGTTGCGCAGCCAGATATCCTGCTGGGCAAACGGAATCTCGATCCCTTCTTCGGCAAAGCGGCGGGCGATTTCATGGTTCATGTCAGACTTGACGTTCAGCACGAAATTCACATCCCGCAGGATGGCCCGTATTTCGAAATCTAGTGAACTGGCGCCGAAATTCTGGAACACGATATAGGGCGCGGGGTTCAACAGAACCAGCGGATGCGCCTTGGCGATCTCAAGCAATATCTCTTCTACCCGGCGGGTGTCGGTGCCATAGGCCACGCCCACGGACACGATCACCCGACCGATGGTGTTGCCCCGCGTGTAATTGGTGACCGTGCCACTGACGAAATCCGCGTTCGGCACGATTACATCGGTCCTGTCAAACGTCTCGATCCGGGTCGAGCGCACCGAGATATCGCGCACCGTTCCGTGCTGGCCCCCCACCTCGATCCAGTCGCCTTCCGAGATCGGGCGTTCGATCAACAAGATGATGCCCGATACGAAATTCGACACGATGTTCTGCAAGCCGAAACCAATGCCGACTGACAGTGCACCGGCGACAATGGCCAGACTGCTCAGGTCGATCCCGGCACTGGTGATGGCAATCAGGGCCGCAAGGAAAATCCCGACATAACCGATGCCCGACACAATCGCGTTGCGCCCGCCCGGATCAATCTTCGTTTTCGGAAGAACGCTGTTCTTTAGCGCCCCCTGTAACAAACGCGTGGCCACAAGACCAAAGACGAAGACAATCGCAAGGGTCAAGAAAATCGTTGGGGAAATCCGCGTGTCGCCGATGGTGACCCCATCCACGAACTGTGTCCAAAGTTCCGTCAGGTCGGTCACCCGCGCGCCCCAGATCAACGCGAACACAGGCATCGACAGCAACACCAGCACCGAGCCCACCACCACCGGAATCAGCGACTCGCCAGCACCGGCGCGGTTGCCGGTCACGGCAGCGTAAATCTCGATCACCAGACGCTGCAACACCACAAGCGCGGCCAGCCCCATCAGTGTCAGAACCGATGGGAACAACAGGAATTTTGACAGGCTGACATAGCCCACCGCAGCCAGCACCGGCGCGATCACGGCCAGAACCACCAGCAACCGGCCCAAAAGCCGTGTCATGCGGGCGCGATGTGTTTCTTCACCGCTGTCATCCGCAGTTTCCGCCGAATGCAGAACCAGCAAGCCCCCCAAGCGCCACAACAGCAGCGCCGCCAGAACCGCCAGTGGGAAAAACACGACATTTCCCGCCGCCTCGGACCAGCCAAAAATTTCTTTTACGCGTTCAAGAACGTGGTGCAGGCCCATGACCAGACCCAGCAAGGCACCATACCAACGCCCAGCCCACCGGGCGTCTTCTTCCAGACAAAGCGGTGCCGACCGCACATCATCAGACGGGAAAATCCGTGACGCCAACCAGCGCGCCACCAGATAGATTAGCGACGCATACAAGACGGTTTCGATGAATTGTTGCGTGCGCGTGCCCAAAAGCCCGGTAAACCAGACCGCAACCACAATCAGGAACAACCCGAAAAAGGGCACCGCGAAACTGCCAAGTGACACCACGAAGGCCGCAATCCAGCGCACCGCGCTTTCACCATCTTGCAACACTCGCCGTGTCAGCTGCCGGCTCCAGCGGCGGCCACGCGCCAGAAGGACACCACCAAGCAGCAGCAATATTCCTGATACCGGCAAGGCGCCAAGCAACTGGTCCGGCTGCGAGGGGCGGCTCCATTGCGACACCGCCTCGGAATGCAGCGCGCCCGCCGATTCAAGCAGGGTGGTGACCGTGCCGGGCCAATGGACAGGGTTCAAAGGGATCGGCCCGAAATCCAGCAAGGCGTCGGTTTGACGGTCGCGCAAGATCTGGTCAATCCCCTTGATCAAGCCATCAGCCCGGCTGTGGGCCAACTCGGCGCGTCTGACCGGCGCTTGCAATTCGCCCAGACGATCCGTCAGTTCTTGGCGCTGAGCTGCAATTCCATCGGATTCCTGCCCGTTTTCAGGCAGTGGGCCCAAAGCCTCAAGCTGGCGCTGCACGGTCGATATGGTGCTGGAATTCACGTCTTGCGCGGCATTCAGTCGCTCGCGCCAGCGGGCCAGTTCGCTGCGCAACTCGCCCAAGGCGGGGCTTGAGGCGCGCGCCGCCTCCACCACCTCTTCGGCCCGTTGCGCCACCTTCTCCCATTCATCGAAATCCACTTCGGTTTGCCCACCCGACGCTTGTGATGGGCTAGATTGCTGCGCGTGCGCAACGACAGGCACAGTGCCTGCGACAAGGGCCGCGAAAACCGCAGCACAGACAAAGGTCAGACAAACCTGCAAAAGGCGTATCATTCAGCGAAAACTCCGGGAATGCTGCGTGGCGCCCGATCCAGCCAAGCCGGCGTCGGCAGGCCTTTTTCATGCAGGAATTCGGGATTGAACAGCTTGGACTGATAGCGCGTGCCGTAATCACACAGGATTGTCACGATTGTATGTCCCGGCCCCATGTCACGCGCCATTCGCATTGCGCCTGCCACGTTCACCCCGGTCGATGCGCCCATGCACAGCCCTTCATGTTCCAGCATGTCAAAGACAATCGGCAGCGCCTCATCATCGGCCACCTGACAGGCGAAATCTGGCGTCAGCCCCTCAAGGTTGCGGGTAATGCGCACCTGCCCGATGCCTTCGGCGATCGAACTGCTTTCGGCCTCCAGCTCTCCGGTGGTGTAATAAGAATACAGCTTGGCCCCCATCGGATCGACCAAGCCGATCTTGACCCCCTTGGGTTGCAGCGCCATGGCGACCCCCGCCAGCGTTCCACCCGAGCCACAGGCGCAAATGAACCCATCCACCTTGCCGCCGGTCTGGTCCCAGATTTCCGGGCCGGTGGTTTCGACATGCGCCTGACGGTTGGCAACATTGTCGAACTGATTGGCCCAGATTGCGCCGTTTGGTTCGGTTTTGGCCAGTTCCTTGGCCAGACGCTCGGAATAGCGCACGAAATTGTTGGGATTCGAATAGGGCGCGGCGGGCACCTGCACCAAATCTGCCCCGGCAAGGCGCAGCATATCTTTCTTTTCTTGGCTTTGGGTTTCGGGGATCACGATCACCGTTTTAAATCCCAAAGCCGCCCCGACCAGCGCCAGCCCGATGCCGGTATTGCCCGCAGTGCCCTCGACAATCGTGCCGCCGGGTTGCAGCTCACCGCGCGCCACCGCATCGCGGATGATATAAAGCGCCGCGCGGTCCTTGACCGACTGGCCGGGATTCATGAACTCGGCCTTGCCCAGAATCTCGCAGCCGGTTTCTTCGCTGGCCCGGTGCAACCGGATTAGGGGGGTGTGTCCTACGGCCTCGGCCAGATCCTTTGCGATGCGCATTACCCGTGCTCCTTATCAGGTTGTCCGTTCCAGATTTAGCTGTGCCATTGCTGGAACTCAAGCAATCGCGCGCAACCGGTCACGTTCCTTTGACAACCAGATCAGGCTAAGGACCAGGGGGCCATTGTTGGCCTCTCCGCTGTCAAGCAATGCCATTGCGCGATCAAAGGGGATGACGTGGCTGCGGATATCCTCGGCCTCGCTGTCCAGCCCGCCCAGTGTCCGGCCCTCATCCGGCAAGTCACACAGGCCCAGAAAGAGGTGAAAATACTCGGTCGAACAGCCCGGCGAACAATAATGGCCCGAGATGCGTTCCAACCCGGACAGGTGCAGGCCGGTTTCTTCGATACATTCGCGATAGGCTGCCTGCTCGGGCGTTTCCCCGGCATCAATACGGCCCGCCACCGGCTCAAGCGCCCAAGGCCGCGGGTCGCCCCGCCCGAACGGACCCATGCGAAATTGTTCGACCAGCAATACCCGGTCACGACGCGGATCATAAGGCAACACAAGCGCCGCATCCGAGACCACAAACACCTCGCGGCGCAGCAGATCACTGGTGCCGCCGTCATATTGGGGATGGTGCAGCGCATATTCACGGGTCAGAAAAAACCCTTCGTGCGGAGTGTCCACCGAGGTGACCTGCACCTGATCGGCGCTCGCCGCACTGCGTAAATCCGCAGGCGCGCCCGCAGCCGCCGCGACCTGCGCCCCGGCCCGGGCCAAAATCATCGGCATCCGCCAGATTAAACCTTGCTGATCAATCCGCCCGACATAGCCCATGATCTCTTGGCAGGCCGCCTGCGCGATCAAGCCCCATTTGGCCCGCCACGTCGCGGCCTGCCAACCTGCGGTGTCATCTGGGGCATGGTCTGTGACAAAGCATATCGCCAAACGGCCATCGGTCAGAACAATTTCGCGCGGCGCGGCCCCGACGCCTTGCATCAAAAATTCAATGCGGCTTACGATATGCGCCGACGGGTCGCGCAGCAACAGCCCCTCGACGCAATGATCCTTCCGCTCCGCCAAGGCCGGAAACCACATCGCATCGGGCCCAAGCAGCATGTAGCCCGAAACTTTGGCCGCTTGCGTCGCAAGCGCTGCCACGTCCGGCCCTGCAACGATGTCCAGAATTCGTGGCTCGGCCAAGGGGCCGCAGAGGAACACGGACATACTCACCTCAAGGCCACCGGCGGGCCACCCATTCCCCGATCAGGCCGGTGGCAATTCCCCCGCCGACCAATGCGATGATCACCTGAACATCGGTCAGAACAAACGCGTATTCCGTCATGATCCGTAGCATCGCGTTGATCGCCTGCATAAAACCGCTGAAGCGCGACTCAAGCGCCAAACCCAGCATCTGGGTTAAGCTGTGGACGACCAGCCCCCAAAACACCAAGGCTGCCGCCCCTGTCAGCCCTGCGCTCAGCCCGTTGGCAACACCCCGGCCCAAGCGTTTCCCGGTGACGCGCCACCCCACCAAGATGCCCAACCCAGCATTCACGTAATTGAACAGGCCAAAATCGGTGCCTTCGGGCATCAAGGGGCGGATCAGATCTGACACCCACCAGCCAAGCGCGCCAAGCAGAACGCCCGCCACAAGGCGGGCGAAGGTCGGCATGTTGTCTGTCAGCGGCATCAGGCGGGCCTTGCGATGGTGATCTGTGTCACATCGCAATTACCCCCTTGGAAGGCCCCCGCACAAGAGGTCAGATAGAAATTCCACATCCGGCGGAACCTGTCGTCGAACCCAAGTGCGGCCACCTCGGCCCACTTTTCGTTAAAGGTGTCGTGCCAGCGGCGCAGCGTTTGGCTATAGCTGTCGCCAAACTCGATCGAGTGCTCAACACTCAGGCCCGCTTTTTCCACCTCGGCCCGCAACACCGCAGGACTGGGCAACATGCCTCCGGGAAAAATGTACTTTTGTATGAAGTCCACACCGGTCCTGTAGGCTTCCCAACGATGATCGGCCACGGTGATGATCTGCAAAGTGGCCTGCGCACCGGGGCGCAGCCGTTCACGCACAGTGTTGAAATAGATCGGCCAGTATTGCTGGCCCACGGCTTCGAACATCTCGATGCTGGCGATACCGTCATATTGCCCGGTCTCATCGCGGTAATCTTGCAACTTGAAGGTCACTTGGTCTGACAGGCCGGCCTTCTCAATGCGCGCTGTCGCATAATCGAACTGTTCTTGACTGATGGTCAACCCGGTCACTTTCAGCCCCCGCTCGGCGGCGGCATATTCGGCAAAGCCGCCCCAGCCACAGCCGATTTCCAACACATGATCGCCGGGTTTCACCCCCATCTGATCGACCATGCTGGCATATTTCGCGATCTGTGCCTTTTCCAGACTTTCCTGTCCGGTCTCGAACAAAGCACTGGAATAGGTCATCGTATCATCCAGCCACAGCCGATAAAAATCATTGCCCAGATCATAGTGATAGCTGATGTTCTTGCGCGCCTGCGCCTTGGTGTTGCGCTGCAACCAAAAGCGGATTTTCTCGTAGAACTGCGCGATCACCTGACCGGGATAGCTGTTATACATCTCGTCATTGTCTGCATTCACCATATCCATGAACGCCTGCAAATCGGGTGTGCTCCACCATCCATCCAGATAGGCGTCGCAAAACCCCAAGTAGCCCTCGCGCACCATGCGCGCAAAGACATCGCCGTTATGCACCGTGATGTCGGCCACCGGGCCGGGGTTGCGGCCTTCGGCGCGAAATACCCGACCATCGGGCAGGCGAATATCCAACCGCCCTTGGTTCAGGCTTTGCGCTGCGGAAAAGCACTGCGCGAAGTAGCGCGGCAGCCCGGTTTGGTCCTTGGTGTCAGTCAGGATCATCGCTGTCATGTCGTCTCTGTTCTTGTTTTTGTTCAGGCTAGTTTGGGCCAGTGGCGCGGCGCAAGGCCTTTCTGGCATTTTCAGAACCCCCGGTTTTCGTAGGCGTCCAACGCGCGGGCCCGCCCGTCTTTCACACCCACCACCGGATCGGGATAGGTCTCATCCGGGCGCAACTTCCAGCTGCGCGGAATGGCCTCGAAATACGACAGCGCGGTCTGGCTGGGCTGGCTCTGCCCCTCGGCGATCCAGCGGCGCAGATAGGTGCCGTCGGGATCGAACTTGGTAGCCTGCGTTTCGGGGTTGAACACCCGGAAATATGGCGTCGCATCCGGCCCCGACCCGGCGGCCCATTGCCAGCCCATCGCGTTGCTGGCCGGATCCCAATCGGTCAGGCAGTCCTCGAACCATTTTTGGCCGATCCGCCAGTGGCTTAGCAGATGTTTCGTTAGATAGCTGGCCACGATCATCCGCGCGCGATTGTGCATCTTGCCAGTCACATACATCTCGCGCATGGCGGCATCGACAAAGGGAATGCCTGTGCGTCCCTGTTTCCATGCGATGACCTGCGGGTCATCTTCATCGGTATTCCAAGGAAAGCCGTCCCATTCCGGGCGCCAATTGTCGCGCATGATGCGCGGCGTGTGCCATGCCAGATGATAGGCGAACTCGCGCCAGACCAGCTCTTTCAGCCATGTCTCGGCCCCCGGTTTGCCGTCTTGCATCGCCCGCAGCCCCGCATGCCAGCAGCGGCGTGGCGAAATTTCGCCAAGCGCCAAGTTTTCGGACAAGCCCGATGTGCCATCCGCTGCCGGCAGGTCGCGCTGCGTGTCATAGCCTGCAATTGCCTCGCCAGTGAACCAGCCCAACCGGCCGATGGCCGCGTCTTCGCCAACCCGCTGATAGGGGCGGCACACCTCGGCGCCCCGGTTCATTGCATCGCCAAGCCCCCAGTCCGACAGATCATCGCTTTGCGGCCATGTTTCGGGCGCAGGGATGTGCGCAGGCGCGGGGTCAGGCGCAGGCACCGCGCGATCGCGCAGCGCCTTCCAATACGGCGTATAGACCTTGTAAAACCCGCCGGTTTTGGTTTCGACGCTCCACGGCTCGAACAGCAGATGGCCCAGATGACTTTGCACATCCAAACCATCTTCTTTCAAACCCGCTTTGACATGCGTGTCACGGGCGACACTGTCGGGATCATAGGCGCGCGACCAATACACCGCCCCTGCCCCGGTATCGCGCGCCAGATCGCGCAGCACGTCCAACGCCGCGCCCCGGCGCAGGATTAGGCGACTGCCCATAGCCTCAATCCGTTGCGCCAGATCGGCCAGCGACAGCCCTAAACGCCACTTTGGCGCAGCGCCCAAGCCTTCGGTCAGCGGATCAAGGATGAACACCGGGATCACAGGCCCGCCGCGCGCCACTGCCGCGCAGAGCGCGGGGTGATCGCTTAGCCGTAGATCGCGGCGCAGCCATAAAAGGGTTGCCTGTCCGTCACTCATGTCCCGCGCCTTGTTTTGCATTTTACATCATTACGGACCGGACCGCGCCCCGGATCAAAGAATATCGTCCAAAGCATTCAAAAGCTTGTGGATTTCTTCTTTGGTCGTGTAATGCACGAAACTCAGCCGCAAAACGCCCTTGTCGGGATCAAGGCCCAAAGCCCGCAATGGACGCACGGCATAAAAATCACCGCCCCCCGCCATGATGCCGCGTTCCGCCAGTTGCGCCGCCGCCTCGATGCCGGGCCGGGTCAGTGCAAGCGCCACGGTCGGGGCCCGAAGGTTGGCCTGATCCGGCCCCAACAGGCGCAGACCGTTGCGGCCTTTCAGATGATCGAGCAGCGGTTGCAGCAACGCCACCTCATGGGCGCGCATCAGGTCATGCACGCCTTGACCGCGCGCGCTTGGGTCGCCTTCGATACCGTGATGATCTGCCAAAAGGTCAATGTAATCGGCCATTCCGGCACAGGCCGCCACCTGCGCGTGGTCGGGCCCCGCAGGCGTGAACCGTTTGTAAAGCGTATCGCCGTTAAAGAAATGCCCCTGATTGGGCAGCAACTGGCCCAACTCGCGGCGGATCACCATGATGCCCTGATGCGGCCCATAGGTTTTGTAAGCCGAAAACAGGTAGATATCCGGCCCCATGCCACCCACATCCGGCAGGCCATGCGGCGCATAGCTGACCCCGTCAACGCACACGAACGCCCCCGCCGCGTGGGCGGCAGCCGTGATTTCGACCACCGGGTTGATCGCGCCGATCACGTTGGAACAATGCGGAAAGCACACCAGCCGCACACTGTCGTCCAAGAGATGCTCCAGATCGTCCAGCCGCAACAGCCCGCTGTCGGGGTCAATCCGCCATTCGCGAATCTCGATGCCGTCCTCGGCCAGCCTGCGCCACGGGCCGGAATTTGCCTCATGATCCTGATCGGTGACGATGATCGCCTCGCCGGGCTGCATCCATTAACGAAAGGCTTGCGCCAAAACATAGGTGTTTTGCGTGGTGGACGGCCCGAAGCTGACCTCATCGGTGGCCACGCCCATCAATCCGGCCAGCCGCGCGCGCGCCTCATCCATTTCTGCGCCTGCCAGACGGCTTGCGTCAAACGCGCCATAGGGCTGCACCTTGCGCTCGCGGTAGAACCGCTCCAGCCGGTTGATCACTGGCGCACAGGCATAAGAGCCGCCTGCATTCTCGAAAAACGCCTGATCGCGCAACGCAGGCACCCCGAACGCGGGAAATTGCGCCCTTACGAAATCTGTTTCCAACATGCGTTTCATGGTCGCCCTCCCAGCATCGCCCTTGGGCGAACCAAACAACAAAGCCCCCCGGCGTGCAACACCGGGGGGCTTTAATTTCAAACGGTAAGGGGTGTTCGTCAGGCGCGTTTTTCTGACATCAACCCCTTGATGATCCCAAAGCATATAACCAGCAGGATCAGCGTGAACGGAAGACCCGTTGAAATCACCATGGCCTGTAGTGCGGTCAAACCACCGCCCACCAGCAAGGCAATCGCAACCAGCCCTTCAAAGGTGCACCAAAACACCCGCTGCGGCACGGGGGCGTCAACCTTGCCACCGGCTGTGATCGTATCAATCACAAGGCTGCCCGAGTCCGAACTGGTCACGAAGAAAACGATAACCAGCACGATCCCCACAGTCGAGGTGATCGATGTCAGCGGAAGGCTTTCCAGCATCGCAAACAGCGACAGCTCCGGCGCATAGTTGTCAATCACGTTCGCCTTCACCAAAGACCCTTCGGGGTTGGCGATGATGTCATTGATCGCCGCCCCGCCAAACACAGCCATCCAGAAGATACAGACAATGCTGGGGATAAGCAGAACACAGGTGAGAAATTCACGTACCGTCCGGCCCCGGCTAACGCGGGCAATGAACATGCCCACAAACGGCGACCAGCTGATCCACCACGCCCAATAGAACGCGGTCCAGCCCTGCATGTACCCGGTGTCCTCACGGCCAAACGGGTTCGACAGGGGAATCACCTCTTGCGCGTAAGCCACAAGGCCTGTCAGGAACTCCGAGAAAATCGCAACGGCACCAGCGGTAAACAACACGAAAAGCAGCAAGACGATCGCAATGACCATGTTGATCTCGGACAGCACCTTGACGCCACCGTCAAGGCCCCGCAGCACCGATACCAGCGCGACCGCCGTAATCAGACAGATAAGGATAACCTGAACCGTTGTCGTGTTGGGAATACCATAGACGTATTCCAAACCGGCATTCGCTTGTTGCGCGCCGATCCCAAGCGATGTCGCAAGACCGAACAGCGTGGCAAACACCGCCAGCGTGTCGATGATATGGCCCCACCAGCCCCAGACACGATCACCCAAAACCGGGTAAAACGCCGAGCGGATCGAAAGCGGCAGGCCTTTGTTATAGGAAAACAAAGACAGCGCCAGCGCCACAACCGCGTAGATTGCCCAAGGATGCAACGCCCAGTGGTATGATGTCGCCGCAAGCGCCATGCGCCGCGCCTCTGCCACGTTGGCTGCGATCAACTCGCCATTTTCATCGAAGGGCCGCACGGTTCCTAGGGGTTCATCGCCCCACGGCGTGCCGAAGTAATACGACGGCTCCAGGACACCAAAGAACATCAGACCAATGCCCATGCCCGCCGCGAACAGCATGGCAAACCATCCCAGATAGCTGTAATCCGGTGTGGCGTTGGTTCCGCCCAACCGAACAGACCCCCACGGGCTAACGATCAGAAACAGGCAGAAAATAACAAAGATATTCGCTGCCAACAAAAAGAACCAGTCAAACGAACTGGTCAACGCTGGCCTGAGCCAGCCGAAGAAATCCGCCGCATGCTGTGGCGCCGCCAGTGCATAAATCACAAAGGCAATAACCATCAGACCCGAAATCGCAAAGACCGGGTTATGGATGTCCAGACCGAATGGTCCGATCTTGGCTTCGATATTGTCCTGACCGATTTCATAATCGGTCTCGATTAGATCCGCGCGCCCTTCCGGGGCCGGGATCCCCTGATTGGATGTGTCATCATCGGCCATAAAAGGCCCCCTCTTTCCTGGCAAATCGGGTCTCGGACATACACACACTTTCATGCAGGCCCCCGGCCCGCAGCGCGTCTCTCGGGTCCGGCCCGTTGCTCCCTGACGTTCCCGGATCGCCGCAAACAAGCGTCCGAACTCACTATTTTTAGCTACAGAGAGGGCAAAGCGCCCTGTTCGCTCTCTTGGTGTAAGCGTAACAAGGGGGCTTTCCCAATGGCAAGCAATTGCGGCTTTTTTTTGTGCGAAACCGACGCGCGGGGCGCAGGCCTTGGCCTAGAGCGTGTCGCCCCTGATCAGATTCAGGATTCCCATGATGCTTGCTTTGTGATTCCATGCTTTTGAGGCATA
>NZ_JAAORB010000058.1 GCF_011601345.1 Roseovarius gahaiensis | reverse complement strand
AAGTGGACGACTTTTACGCCGCCCGCACCGCCAATATGGCGGCGCTACCGTGGTCTAATTTTGCACCGCCGTTCTCATGTGGTGGCGCATGTCGCCCCAACTGGCCGGGTGCAGGGCGCTGTCCATGTCGGAATTTTCCAACGCGCTGCGCATTTGCGCCACTGACATATCCATCAGGCGCGAATGCCCGTTGGTGCCGCCGCGTTCATAGGTCACCCAATAGGGCCGCAGGTAGCCTTCTTCGAAGACATGGATGCGCAGCCCGGCCGCCCGTGCCGCGGCCACGGCCTGCGCATGGATCGGCCGCGTGTCGCCATAGAGCACCAGATCGGTCACGCCCTTGTCCGACAGCAGGGTGTCAAAGGTTTCGGGCCAATTTTCGGGGGTGTCGAGATACGCGATATAGCTGCGCCGGTCGGGCCAGAAGGCCTGATCGCCGGCGTTGAACCCGACACGCCAGACAGTCGCGCCCGCGCGGGTCAACATCCGCGCCAAGCGATAGAAAAAAGGCCCATGTGGCCCTTGCAGAAACAGAAATGTTCGCCCGTCGCCTGTCATTGCCGCTGCACCTTACGCATGCACCCTTTACCGATTGTTTCGGTGTAGCGCAGTTTTAGGGCAAAAATAAGTCGTCAGTTGATCGGCGTGGTGCCTTGTCACGCCGGTATCGCACGGCTACTTCAACAAGGGAACAAACCAGAGGGCAAGCCAATGTTTACAGGGATCATCACCGATGTCGGGCGCGTGCGCCAGTTGGACAAGCGTGGCGATCTGCGCGCGCGGATCGGGTCCGGCTATGACATGGCCGGGGTTGATATCGGGGCGTCCATCGCCTGTGATGGGGTCTGTCTGACGGTGGTGGATAAGGGCGAGGATTGGTTCGACGTCGATATCAGCGCCGAGACCGTCTCCAAGACCAACCTTGAGCATTGGGCCGAAGGTGCGCGCGTCAACCTTGAACGCGCCTTGAAGGTCGGCGACGAGTTGGGCGGCCATATCGTGTCGGGCCATGTCGATGGCCTGGCCAAGGTGGTGGATATCCGCGACGAGGGCGACAGCACCCGCGTGACTTTGCGCGCGCCCGAAGGCTTGGCGCGGTTCATCGCGCCGAAAGGGTCGGTGGCGCTGAACGGCACATCGCTGACCGTGAACGAGGTGACGGGATGTGATTTCGGTATCAATTTTATTCCGCACACCAAGCAGGTGACAACATGGGGGGATGTGGCGATGGGCGATGCGGTCAATCTGGAGATTGATACGCTGGCGCGCTATGTGGCGCGGCTGAATGAAATGAACTGACCGCGCCCAAGCCAAGGGGCTGGCGCGTTCATATTCATGAAACGTATTGCGTAAATGTTTCTGGCGGCTATCCTTGCGGTAAAACCAAGGGAGGAATTTCATGACATTGTTGAAACCGACACGCCGCGACCTTTTGAAAATGGCAGCGGCCGCGCCCGCATTCGCCATGCCGCTGGCCGCGCGGGCCGAATTGGGCGCGCCCGAAGGTGGTAACCCGTCGCATTTCCGCTTTTCGGTGGGGGATGCGCGGGTCACCATCGTGTCGGACGGGTATTTCCGCCTGCCTACGGATGGGCTGGGCGTGAATGCCGACCGCGACGAGGTGCAGGCCTTTCTAAAGCGGCATTTCCTGTCGCCCGAACTGGGATATTCGCACACCAACCACCTGTTTGTTGAGGTGGGGGATGCCAAGGTTCTGGTCGATGTCGGCTCGGGCAACCGCTTCATGGAAAACACCGGCCAGTTGATGGGCAACCTAGAGGCGGCGGGCATCGACCCTTACGCGATCACCCATGTGGTCATCACCCACGCGCATCCCGATCATATCTGGGGCATTCGTGACGGGTTTGACGAGGCGATCATCCCCGATGCGGAATACTTGATCGGTGAGTCTGAGCAAAACTATTGGATGCAGGACGGTCTGGTTGATCGTGTGCCCGCCGAGGATCAGCAATTCGTGCTGGGCGCGGTCAATTCGATCAATGTGGATGGTGCCGAATGGACGCTGGTCCAAGATGGTCACGAAGTGGTGCCGGGCCTGACCATGATCGACACGCCGGGCCATACGCCGGGCCACATGAGCCTGCGGGTCGACAGTGGCGACCAATCGCTGATCGCGCTGGGCGACTCGATGAGCCACGCCTATACAAACTTTGCCCATCCCGAATGGTATAACGGGTTTGATGCGGATGGCGATCAGACCGTGGCCACGCGCAAGCGCTTGCTTGACATGGCCGCCGAGGACCAGATTGCCATTCTGGGCTATCACTTCCCGTTCCCCGGTGTCGGGCATGTGCAGCGCGACGGCGATCAGTATCGCTTTGTTCCCGCGCTGTGGCAGTTCTGAGGGCGCGTGTCGCGTCATATATCAATGGCCAAGGCGCGGGTGGGCGCCTTGGCCAGCCTCAGGGCACGCGGTTATCTTGGCACGGCCGCACAATAAAGGTGCCACGTCGCATGGCCCAGAATGGGCAGGACGATGACCAGCCCCAAAAACAACGGCAGTGATCCCAAAAGCATCAGCACGGCCACGATCAGCCCCCAACGGGCGACGGTTGCGGGGTTTTTTCGCGCGACATGAACCGAGGTCATCACCGCGACGGGCAGGCCCACGCGTTGATCCACGATCATCGGTAGCGTTGTCAGGCTGATCACCAGAACGAGCGCGGCAAACACGAACCCGGTGGCCATACCCGCCCCGATCATGGCCCATCCCGGCACGGTGGTGAAAACCGCGATGGCAAAGTCAAAGGCGCTGGCCGGTGCGGCGGGCCCAAGGGTCCAGTTGTAAATCTGCATTGCGGCCAGCAGCCACAGCAGGAATAGCCCCAGAAGGTACAGCGCCATGACCAGAACTGGGCCGATATTGCGCGCGCTCAAAACTGAAAACGCCGCGCGCCAACCGACATCCTTGCGGGTTTCGGCCTGTCGGCTGAGTTCATAAAGCCCGATAGCGGCAATCGGCCCAAGCAGAACAAATCCCGCCCCCAGCGGGAAAAGCATCGGCAGCAACGCCTGATGAAAGGCGACTGCCGCAAGGCACAGGCCAATCACCGGGTAGATAAGGCCCAGAAACATGACATCGCTGCGAAACCTTGCGAAATCGGCATAGCCTTTGCGCAGCGCGCGGCGCAAATCGTCATTGGTGATCTGACGCACCTGCGGTGGTGTTGTGACGGTGCCGCCCAATGCGCCCGTGGCATCGCCCATGGCGTGCCCGGCGTTTGACACGCCTTGCGCGGCCCATGACAGCGGATTTCCGATTGTTTTGACCATTGTTGATCCCTCCTGTTCAGGTGGGCGGTCAAGCATCGGCTTGAGCATGCCCACAAGCGGGCCCCCGATCTTGGCGGGATCCCCGCACATCCACAGGGTAACACAAGGTTTCGCCTTTGTGGGGTCACGATTTTGGGACAGGCGTGTTTGGGCGCGTGTGCGTCAATCGTTGTCGGTCAGCCCCGCGCCCGCCCCGGCAAGGCGGCTGGCTTCGGTTGCGGGGGCATAGGTGCGCTGTGCAAAGGCGTTTAGACGCTGCTGAACGTCTGGCGGCATCTGGCCCCGGCCCTTGGCGGGCGATGGCGCATCGGGCAGGCGGGTGCCGGTGCATTCGATGCGCACGCTGTCGGCCAGCGGGGCATGCAGCGCGTTGGCATTGGCTGGCTGCAGATGCATGTCACCCGCAAGCGTCACCGTCAGTTCGCCCCATGATACACGCAAGCCCCGCCCGGCCAGTTGCGCAGCGGCGGCCAGATAGGGCAGCAGCAGCATCGGGCTCGCCGTCTGGCCAAGCGTCATGTTATCACCCGCGGCCAAAGCTTCGGCGCGGTCGCACAAGGCGGCCCCCGCGACCAGCGGGCACAGTGTGCCGCCTTTGGCCGACCAGTGGGCTTCGCGGGCTTCGACCGGACACAGCATATCATAGTCTGCGCCATCGTTGCGCGTCAGCAGATCGGCCAGCGCTTCTGGCCCGGGAAGGCCAGCGGCGGTCAGCCAGCGTGTGGCTTTGCCGGCTTCTTCGGCCAACCCCCAGCTGAGCCCCGCGCCACGCGCGGCCTTGCGCGCAAGGCTTTCGATTTCGTTCAGCGACCAACTCATGCAGCACCGCCCGTCAGGAACGGATACGCCCAGTCATCGCCCGAGCGTGACCCCAATTCATGCGGGAAGGGGGCGTGTTGATACATGTTGATCCGCACCCAGCGATCCGAGCGGGGATCGAAGTGGCAGGCCCCGAAAAAGCTGAGCTTGAGGCGCAGCATGTCGATCGGCATCACCGTGTCGGCGATGGTGTTGTCGCGGATCTCGGCATAGGGCAAGCGCGCCGTGATCTGCACCCGGCGCACGATATGGCGGTGTTCGGGGTGATGCATCAGGAACCCGGCAACGGTGGTGTTGGACGCGGCGCAGAGATCGACATACATGCGCGCGGCATCACGACCGGGGCATAGCGGCTGCTCGTAAGGCTCGACCGGCTCGTCAAAGCGGTCGCCAAGGCGCGGCTCCAGCTTTTCTTCCGACGTATACCAGACGCGGGCTTGTGCCTCGGGGCTGGTCCAGTCGGTGTCGAGCGCCCAACGGTAGATGCTTTCCGTCAGGGTGCGAAGCCTGTCTGTGCTCATGGCGCCATCAATCCGCCAAGTCGTGGTTTCATCGGCCCCCATGCATGAAGACAGCCCATCAACAAGGTGCGGATAGGGTTCCAGCAAAAGCGAGGCCAGAAGCTCTTGGCCTTCGACCGACAGCGCGCTTTCAGCCCAAAGCCACAGGCGGTTCCACGGGTAATCGGCGGTCAGATCGACGCTGTCAAGATGCGCCAGCAGCGCGGCGGTGTCGGCGCGTAGCGCATCAAGTTTGGCAATCTGCACAGGGTGTTCGGAATACCAGTCTTGCGCGTGCAGGCGGGCGCGCAGGGCGAAGCTGCGGAAGATATCCACCTCGGACGGGTGCGCATCGGGCAGCCCGCGAATGCGGGCCAGCGCCTCTTCGCGGGCGGCGATCCAGCTGTTCAAAAGCGCAGGGTGCGTCAGCAGGAACGGCGCCATGCCCAGCCCGGTTGAATTGCCCATACCAAAGCGGCGGCGCAAATTTGGGTCCAGCGGCACGGCAGTGTCGGGCGCGCGCGATTGCGCCATGTGTTCGACAAGATCCATCACGAAGGCGCGGGTCAGGAATACCGACAGCATTTCGATCTGGAACGGGGCCTGAAATTCGGGGCGGTCGGCGGTGTCTTCGCGATCAGCCGCGCCAAATTTGCCCGATCCATAGACGGCCGTGGTGCGCATCAAGTAGCCGACTTTTTCCACTGTGGTCTGGTCGGGTTGTTCCCCTGCCGCCAGTTTTTCAACGACATAATCCCACAACCGAACCGAGCGGTTGGCGCGGCTGAGCGACAACTCGCGTTCGCTGACGCGGCCTGCCTCTTGTTTTGGCACGTTGTTTTGCAGGCGGTCCAGATCGGCGGTGGTGGGAATACCGTCGAACAGGGTAAAGGTCGCGTCCCATTCCGTTGCGATCACCCGGTCTGATCGTTTTTCGGGCGGCAAGTCATTGGCAAAGGCGACAAGGCTATAGCTGCGCTCGGGGCCATGGGCGGAATAAACGGCCCGGCCGACGCCGCGCGCGTCGATGTCGAAGACGGGTCGGTCGAATGTCCAAGCTTCGGCTTCCAACCGGCGCAGAAGGATGCGCATGAAACTAAGGCGCGATTGGTGGAACGAGCCAAGGCGGCTAAGTTGCATCACGACATCGGGGTCGCGGGGGGCAATCGTTTTGCTTTGGGTCTGTTCCATCAGGCTCCTCCCGTCCTGTCAGTGTGAAACAAAATAGGGCGGCCCGCAAAGGCCGCCCTGTATTTTTTTGCGATCAGGTCTTGGCCTCGCGGCCTTTGGCAAGGGTGATGCGCAGCGCATCCCAAAGCGAGGGCAGCAGCACCAGTGACACCGGAACGGCGGTCACGACGATGAAGCTTTGCAATTTGCCGATGCCGCCAGACCCTGTGTAGATCAAGATCAACGCCATAACGCCCATCGCGATGCCCCAGAAAATCCGCACGGGCAGGGCCGGGCGATCCTCGGTCGACATGGACACCGAGATCACATACGACATCGAGTCGCCGGTCGTTGCCACGAACACGGTGGTCAGGATCAGGAACAACACCGACACGATGAACCCCATCGGCAATGACTGTGTGATCGCCAGCAGGGCAGCAGGCAGGTTGAAACCTTCGAACGCGGTCGAGACCGTGCCGGTGTTGCTCAGTTCGGCATTGATGCCGGTTCCGCCGACGATGGTGAACCAGAAAGCGGTGACGATGGGTGCCACCAGCGCCAGCATGATCACGATCGACCGGATCGAGCGGCCGCGACTGATGCGTGCGATGAAAATCGCCATCAAAGGCCCATACCCCAGAAACCAGCCCCAGAAGAAGACGGTCCACCAGCCAAGCCAGCCCGGCTCACCAAAGACGCCGGCCTCGCCGCGGTAAAGCGCCATGCCGAAGAAATCGCTGAAATAGGTTCCCAAGCCGCCAAAGAAGCCTTTGAGGATGAACACAGTAGGCCCAGCGACCAAAATGAACAGCAGCAAGGCAGCGCCGAGAATGATATTGAAGCGGCTGAGGATCTGGATGCCTTTCGATAGGCCCGTGGCCGCCGAGGTGGTGTAGATCGCCACCAGCGTCATGATCACGATTGCCTGCGTGGTGAACGTATCGGGGATGTCGAACAGCGCGTTCAGCCCATAGCTGACCTGCAGGCCCAAAAAGCCGATAGGGCCAACTGTGCCCGCCACCACGGCGATGATGCAGCTTGCATCTGCGATCAGCCCGATCGGGCCTTTGATGGCCTTGTCGCCAAACAGCGGATAAAGCAGGGTGCGCGGTGCCAGCGGAAGGCCCTTTTCGTAGTGGTAATGCATCAGCATGACCGTGGTCAGCGCACCAAGGATGGCCCAAGCCAGAAAGCCCCAGTGCATGAAGCTTTGCGCCAATGCGGAATTGACCGCATCCATGGTGCCGCTTTCGTCGCCGAAATAGGGCGGGCTGGACAGGAAATGCGCCATCGGCTCACCCGCGGCCCAAAATACACCGCCGCCAGCCAAAAGGGTGCACATGATCATTGCGCCCCACTGGAATACCGGAAATTCTGGTTGTGCCATGTTGCCCATGATCGCCTTGCTGCCCGGCAGGACAATCAAAACCAGTCCAATCAGGAATGTGGCCAGCAGCAGGATTTGCCAATACAGGCCAAAATATTTGGCCGAAAAGGCAAAGCTTGAATCGACCATGCTTGACAGCACGTCAAGGTCATACAGCGCCACCAGACAGAATAGGGCGATGAACCCCCCGGTGATCGCGAATAGTGGTTTGTTGATGTGGTGTAGGTCGCCCTTGGGCGTGCCCTCATCGGTTATGGTTGTGTCGGACATTCTTTCCTCCCTGCGAATATCCCAAAAAGGGCGCGTTGGCCCTCAGGTGTCCGGCTGCGCGTGTGCCGGGGTGAAGTTTTCTGCGAAAAAGCGGTGCCAGTTGCCGCCCATCAGGCCGGCGATTTCTGCCGCGTCAAAGCCCGCGCGACGCAGGCCCTGTTCTATGTTGCCAAAGTCGCGATTGTCGCGGAACCACGCGGGCTGCTCCGGGAAGCCCGGTGCACTGGCCGAGCCTTCGCCATAGTCGATGTCCTTGCTCCAGCGGCCCACCCGCATCCATTCGACGATGCTGTCGGGCTGGTCTTGGCAAAGGTCGGACCCGATGCCGAAATGCTGCGCGCCGAACCGTTCGGCGGCGGTGGCGATCATCTGGCAGAAGTCATCGACCGTGCAGTCTGATTTGCCGCGCAGGTGATGCGGATAAAGCGAAAAGCCCATCATGCCGCCGTTGTCCACCACGGCGCGCACCACGTCGTCGCGCTTGTTGCGCAGGGCGGGTTGCCATGAATGCAGGTTGGCGTGCGTGATGGCGATGGGGCGCTCGGACAGTTCGGCGGCTTCGATGGTGGACCGGTCGGCGGAATGGCTCATGTCCACGACCAGCCCGACGCGGTTCATCTCTTTGATGACCTGTTTGCCCATGCGGGTGATGCCGGGATCTTCGGCCTCGTAACATCCCGTCGCCAGCAACGATTGGTTGTTGTAGCTGAGTTGCATGAACCGCGCGCCCAGCTTGTGCAGCACTTCGACAAGGCCGATGTCATCCTCGATGGGCGAGGGGTTCTGGAAGCCAAAGAAAATCGCCGTGCGCCCGGTTTCGCGGGCGCGGGCCACATCGCTGGCCCATTCGCCGTGAAAGATCAGGTCGGGGTATTGTTCAAACCAGCGGTTCCATTTCTCGATATTGAGAACGGTTTCGCGAAAGTTTTCGTGATAGGCGATGGTCACATGCACCGCATCGACGCCGCCCTCGTGCATCTGGCGGAAGACCTTTTCGGACCAGTTGGCATATTGCAGACAGTCGATGCGGTAGGTCATTGCGCTTTACTCCGGCGTGCCAGCGGCGGTGTAGGTGGTCTTCATGGTGGTGAAGAACTCGGCCGCGGCCTGACCCTGTTCGCGCGGACCATACGAGCTGTCGCCGCGCCCGCCGAAGGGCACGTGATAGTCCATGCCGCCGGTGGGCAGGTTGACGGTGACAATCCCGGTGCGGGCGTTTTGCTTGAAGTGCGACGCACGGGCCAGCGAGCTGGTGATGATGCCCGAGCTGAGGCCAAAGCGGGTGTCGTTGACGGTGGCCAAAGCCTCGTCATAGTTGGCGACCTTGATCACATTTGTGATGGGTGCAAACAATTCCTCGCGGCTGATCGCCATGTCGTTGGTGGCATTCACGAAAACGCCGGGCGACATGTAGTAGCCTTCGTGCGGCATGTTCAGGCGTTCGCCGCCACAGGCCAGTTCGGCCCCCTCGGCGCGGCCTTTTTCAACCCATTTGAGGTTTTCCGACAGTTGGCTTTCGCTGACAACCGGGCCCATCTGCGTGCCCTCTTCCAGCGCGTGGCCGACTTTCATTGCCTTGGTCGCGGCGACCAGTTTTTCGACAAAGGCGTCGTGGATGCCCTCATGCACCACGAGGCGCGAGGAGGCGGTGCATTTTTGACCCGTGCCGCTGAAAGCGCCATTGAGGGTCATGGCGACGGCCACGTCTAGATCGCCATCGTCCATCACCGCCAGCGCGTTTTTGGAGCCCATTTCCATTTGCAATTTGGTCATGTTGGGCAGGGCAGCGGCGGCGATGCCACGGCCCACGGGGACCGAGCCGGTAAAGGTCATGGCGTCGGTCTTGGGGGTTTCGGCCAGCGCCTGACCAATGCCACCGCCCGAGCCCATGACAAGGTTCACAAGACCCTTGGGGATGTCTTGGCGCGAGATGATCTCGGCCAGCGCATGGGCCGAGCCGGGCACGAGGTTGGCGGGTTTCCAGACCACCGCGTTGCCATAGGCCAGAGCCGGGGCGATTTTCCATGCCGGGATGGCGGTGGGGAAGTTCCAGGGCGAGATCACGCCGACCACACCCACGGGTTCGCGCTTGATATCGACCTCGACACCGGGGCGCACGGATTGCGCGTTCTGGCCCAGTTGGCGCAGAATTTCGGCGGCGTAATAGGTAAAATGCTGACCTGAGCGGTAAACTTCGCCGCGGCCTTCGGCGCGGGGCTTGCCCTCTTCGCGGGCCAGCAATTCGCCCAGTTCATCGGCGCGGGCCATCAATTCGGTGCCGATGGCCATAAGCACGGCTTGCTTGCGCTCCAGCCCGTAGGCGGCCCATTCGGCCTGTGCCGCTTTGGCGGCGTCAAGGGCGGTTCCCAGTTGGTCGGGGCTGGCTTGGGTATAGAGGCCGATCAGATCGCTCAGGTCCGATGGGTTGCGGTTTTCGATTTCGCTGCTGCCGGCGACCCATTCACCGGCGATATAGTTCAGTTTCGTGTCGGTCATGGTGCGGGCCCTCATGCTGAGTCGCGGTTCAAGCGTGTTGCCGGACAAAAGGCCATGTCATGCCTATTCAGGCAAACGCAATCTTTTGAAATTAACTTCAGTTCAGTTGAATTATGCCTGTGCGTCGCGCAGATCCGCGTCGCGGATGACGCGCGCAAGGGCTTGCGCGGCCGGGGTCATCATCTCGTCGGGTGGGGTCAGCATCCACAACTCGCGCCGCGCAGTGCTGTCGATCAGGGGCAGGAAACACAGATCGGTCTGGCCCGGCAACACCGCCAGTTCTGGCAGAAGCGTGACGCCAACACTGGCGCGCACCAAGCTAAGCAAAGAGGCCGTGTTGGCCACGTTCAGCCGCGCATTGTCGCGGATCGGGGCGAAGTTTTCATCGGTGATCTGATCACACAGACCGTTTGCAATAAAATCAACGCCCTGCAGGTCGGACCAGCCCAGATCGGACCAATTCCGCGCCAGCGGGTGATCGGCGCGGCAGACCACGCCAAAGCGGTCTGTCAGGATCAGGTGCCGTGAAAATCCCGGCAAAGGCGTCAGCGTGGCCAGCCCGATATCGGCGCGCTCTGCCGCCAGATCGCGTTGGATTGTGTCGGAATCCCCGTCGCGCATGTCGATATGCACGCCCGGATAGGTGGCCATGTAACCACGCAGGATCGGCGGCATAAGAACCTGCGCAACCGATGGGGTCACCGCCAGCCGCACGTGGCCCAGCTCGGCCTTTGCCATGCCGGTAATGGCGGCGACGGTGCGATCGAAATGCGCCAGTTCACGGCGCGCTTCGGCGTGGATCAACTCGCCCAAAGGGGTCAGGCGGGATTTGCGGGTGCTTTCGAACAGGGGCGCGCCCACGTGATCCTCGAACTGGCGCAGCATCATCGACACCGCCGATGGCGTGCGGCCAAGCACCTCGGCGGCGTCGGCAAGGCTGCCTTGTTCGGCAACGGCGCGAAAGCAGCGCAGCATTTCCAGTTTGATTGCCAGCTTCAGGTATCCTTGATTTAAGCCAATGCCGTTCAGTATTTGCTTAATACTGTGGCTGCATGCCGTGAGTCTATCGTTTTATTGACCGGTCTTGGCGGCTACGGCCTGTGGCCCGCATGGGCGCTGTCGGTTTGTCCGCTGGTCTTGCGCGCTTTTGCAGGCTAAAAGCGATGCGCGCGCGGTACTGGCATCACGGAAAAACGATAGGCGACGCAATGCAAACCGATCCGGATAGCGATTTGATCCCTGCATGGGTCGACGGGGATTTGACCCCGGTGGGCAAGCTTGAGGTGCACCAGCGCGGGCTGCGCCACAAGGCGGTGTCGGTGTTTGTGCTATGCGGCGACGCGCTGTTGATCCAGCGTCGGGCCATGGGCAAGTATCACACGCCCGGCCTGTGGGCGAACACCTGCTGCACCCACCCTCATTGGGACGAAACGCCAAATACCTGCGCCCATCGCCGTTTACATCAGGAATTGGGGGTGCAGGGCCTGACCCTAAGCTACCGCGATCAGGTGGAATACCGCGCTGATGTGGGCGGTGGGCTGATCGAGCATGAATTGGTGGATATCTTTGTGGCGCGGGTCGATCAGCACGTGGCATGCTTGCCCAACCCCGACGAGGTGATGCAGATCGATTGGATCACGCTGGATGACCTGCGGGCGCGCATCCATGCCACGCCGGAGCTGTTCACGCCTTGGCTGCGGATATATCTTGACCAGCACGCTGGGCAGATTTTCGCCTGACGATATATCTGCCGGGGGCAGGTCAGTTGTCGCGGCGCGCCACTTGGTCGCCGGCCAATTGCGCCAACACCCGATCAAAGGCCTTGCCCACGGCAGTGGGGCGCAGGTTTGTGTCCAACAGGTTGATCTTCGGCGTGCCGCCTTTCCACGGGTAAGGATTGGCGGCAAACCAAGCATGACGTTCGACAAACGGTAATTTCTCCATCATGCGGATGGACTTGTCGGCGAAGGCGGCGTTTTGCGCGTGGCTGACTGCGCCGGGGCGGGCCCAGTCGATATGGGCAAACTCCGTCACCCAGATGGGGCGGCGATAGGCCTGATGCACCGCCTGAAGGAACTTGCGAAACGCGGCAACATCGCCATCCGGGGAATAGTAGTGCACGGCGATGAAATCCACGCGCAGCCCGCGCTGATCGGCCTGTGCCATGAACCGGCCCAGCCATGAGTTTTGGCCCAATGTTTGGCCTTGGGTGGTGGCCGGGCTGCCAAGCCGCAGGCCGCGCGCCTCAAGCTTGGGCCACAGCGATAGGGCCTGTTCGACCGACATATTGGCCTGATGATCGCCCGTTCCGTCGGGTTCGTTAAAGCCCAAAAGCGTGGTGACAGGAGTCGTAGATTTGATCTTTTTGGTCACGTCAGCGGCGGAATGGATCATCGGCACAAACTCAACCGAGCGCGGCTGGCGTGATTTGCTCCACATCTGGTCGGGGCGCCAGTTGTAATACCAGCCAAGCGCCGGGGTGTCTTCGATCCATGACAGGATGGTGTAAGCCGAATCTTCCCACGCGCCGACCCCGGCTTTGTCGGCGGAGGCTGGCAAGGTCATGACGATTATCGTGGCAAGAATGGTAAGTAGACGCAGCATGGCACCCTCGATGTTTGGCACAAGCCTAGCGGGCCAAGTTGCGCGTTTGTGGACGCAATTGCGGCGCAGGTAAGGCCATTTCACCGCGATTCCAACCGCGCTGTTCACTTTCCACCTAATGGATCGAAGCCACCGGCTTCCAGCCGGTCCGCTTCAGCGAATCTGTTGTGATCTTCCTC
>NZ_JAAORB010000057.1 GCF_011601345.1 Roseovarius gahaiensis | reverse complement strand
GCTGTCTCGCAACAACAATTCAACCAGATACGCCGCCAACCTTCAAATCGCCCAAACACCAGATCCAGTCATAACTCTTATGAACGCAAGGGTAGATATAGAATCCGATCAAAAGACGCCGCAATAATACCATAGGATATCTTGCCATGTTTTTCGTATATCAGAGAATTTCCCCTTACGAAAAGACGTTGCTAATTAGTTATTCATCCACCTAAAATCCTGCATGCGGTCTGGGCAGGAACAATACCCGTCATAGGCTTTTAGAACTGGCTTTTTACAGGTATCCGGTGCTTAGGAAAGCTGTACTACTAAAGGATATAGTGTGGAGTGTTCCGTGACGTCAAACCCCAAAAAGTCGGATAAAATCCGGATTCTTCTTGCAGACGATCATACCCTTATAGCACAGGCCGTTGCCAGCGTGCTGATGGAAAACGGGCAGTTTTCAGTCGATACTGTAGAAAACCTGCCCGACGCTATTGCCGTCATGACGGATGGCCCGCAATACGATTTGGTGATGTTGGATTTTCGGATGCCCGGCGTCGAAGGTTTCGATAGTCTTAAGCGGGTAATTGACTTGGACAGCGGGGCGCGGATTACCTTGTTCACCGCCAGCACCGATCGCCACATCGTCAAGCGCGCGATCGGACTGGGGTTGCATGGCGTCATCCAGAAGACGATGCAGCTCACGTCCCTTGAAAGCGCGCTGCGCCTGATCCTGTCTGGTCAGACTTTCTTGCCCTCTTCGGTGATCGAGGCACCGTCCAATGGTCCGATTGGCGACGATCTGACCGAGATTGAGCTGCTGATACTCAAATTTACGGCAGCAGGGATGACCAACAAAAGCATCGCCAGTCAGGTCGATCTGAACGAAACAACCGTCAAGATGCACATGCGCGCGATCTGCCGCAAACTTGAGGCGTCCAACCGGGTGCAGGCCGCTGTCATCGCCCGCAACAATGCCTTAATCGACTTCTGATTGCTGTTATCCGGGGGCCTGCGCCTTGGCCCGGATCAGCCTTTTGCAATCGGACATATCGGGTGGCATCTGGCCAGCCTTTGTCAAAGCGTATCTATGAGATCAGGCACCCGGCCCCTTGGTGGAATGGTCCAGTAGCTCCAGAAGCCTGTCCACCTGTTCTGCTTCGAAGGGCTTGCGCAGGACGGCGTTCATGCCGGCCTGCATACACATCTTCTGTTCCTTGGGGCTGGTATGCGCGGTCAGCGCCACCACCGGTAACAGGTTGCGCGCGTCATCGCCGCGGATGCGGCGCGTGGTCTCCAGACCATCCATGCCCGGCATGCTCAGGTCCATAAGTACGACATCAAACGTTTCACCCTTGATCATTTCCAGCGCCTCGGGGCCGCTTGCAGCTTCGAGCACGCGGTAATTCCGGCGCTCCATCAAAACGCGGACGACCATTCGGTTGATCGCGTCGTCGTCGACAATAAGGATGTTGCGCCGATCGTTCACCGGCCCCATCTGCCTGCCGATCGCGTCGATTGAGGGGTTATACAAGTTCGATGGGGGTCCATATCTCAAACCGCGTTCCGTCGTGAAGTTTGCTTGTGCAGGTGATGCGGCCTCCGAATTTGTTCACGATGGCCTGCGCAACGGACAACCCAATGCCCATGCCACGGTAAGATCTTGTAAAAGAGGATTCGACCTGTTCGAAGGGCATGAAAATACGCTCAAGTTCTGACTCTTGGATGCCGATTCCGGTATCTATAATCGCTATCTTAAGCCATTTGCAGCCATCCTGCTCGGAAATTTCGGACTGTAGCGTGATACTGCCGCTCTGGGTGAATTTGATCGCGTTTTCCATGATCTTCGAGATCAACTGCGACAGGCGTGCAGGGTCCGACACGATCCGCGTGCTGCCATCACCAAGCCCTATCCGATTGAACTCCAGTCCGGCATTCCGGGCAAGGTTGCTGTATAGCGCCTCGATGTCACGGATCTTTGCCTCGATGTCGAATGGCATTTTGTCTAGCCGGAAGGACTCTGTCGCGCCCTCGGCGAAATCCACCATGTGATCGACCAGCGCGTTCAATTCTTTTGCCGACGACCACGCCACATCCAAATATCTGTCACGGTTCACATCGTCCCTTTGCTCGCGGCAGATTGTTAGCATGCCCACCACACCGCTTAACGGCGTGCGCAGTTCATGCCCGGCGATCACCAGAAAGTCGCTCTTGCGCCTGTTCTCTTCCGCTTCCAGCCGCAGCGCCTCGCGCAGTTTGTTGTCTGAGCAGCGCACTTGGTCGATCATCGCTTTCAGCGACTCGTTGAGTTGCCACATCTCGGTCGAGGAGCGCTCCTCGTGGGGCAGGGTGATGGTGTAATCCCCGTCGCTGATCTTGCGGCTGATCTCAGTGAATTGCCGGACTGGACGGGCAAGCCTGCGCGATACCACCCATCCCGCGCCCCCCAGAAGGGCGGCCATCGTCACCGCCAGAAGGTAGAATTTCGACAAGCTGGCATTAACTGCGTTCGACAATTCATAGACTGGCTGTGGCACCATGACGGGCCAGCCCGTTTCGGGCACAAAGGTGATCCCGGCGATCATGTCCTTCTGCATGGGCGGGGAAAAGAACATCTCGACACCGGTCTCGCGGTTCAGCATTCGCCGCACGGCCGAGATATTCGAGGCATCCACCATGTTCTCTTCGACTTGGGTTGATGGGTGCGCGATGGCGCGACCGTCTTGATCGAAGATCGCTGAATGTCCGAATTCGCCAAAGGCAATGGCCCGTTGAACCGCCTTGATATAGTCGGTTTTCATATAGCCGATAGCCAGCCGCTGATCGGGAAGTTCGTAGCCCAGAATAAAGTATTTTTCGTCGCCGATCCGCTGCAGCCCCGAGATTTGAACCCCGCCCAGCATCGCATTGCTGCCTGCGCGCAGATCATCCAGCACAACCTGCTCCGGCAAGGGCAGATTCTTGCCAAGTCGATTGACTGGTGGTGAATCCGCCCGAAAATCCGGCAACAGAACCATGCTTTCCACGTTCAACGAGATCAGCAAAGAGAGATGTATGTCGCGCGAGGCGCGACTGTTAATATTACTGATTTCGATGGCCGAATGGACAAACACACGCGCAACGTCAGTGACATAACGCGACAGCGACAGCGACACGTTCTGCGCGATCACAAGATGCTTTTCCTGCGCCCGGTCAATCTCAGTGTTCATGAAGTTGCGATGGTTCCAAAACTGGATGACCAGTGCAAAAACAAGGACCGCGGCCAGAACCATCACCGCGATTTGTCGCTGCAGGGGCCAAACCCGTCCCTTGAAACGAGCCAGTTTTGCGCCGCTGCCGGATAGTCCGGGCAGCGGGCGCTCGGGTGTGTTTGCGTGCGCGCTCACGATACCTCCTGCAGTTCTCCTGCGCCGACCTTACACTCAAGGCGTGGTCGGGCCAGTCTCGATGGTCTGATGCTCTATTGGACCAAGGTCTGATATCGCATGCCGATCCCCTGGCTGGTGCTGTCCCAAAGACGGGGCGGAGGGGTGTCGACAGTCCGTGTCCTGCCACGGACAAAGGTCTGAATTTTGATCCGACATAGCGTGGAAGGCCGATCCCCGTCTTTGCGCCATAAGACGTGAGACAGGTTTGACCCAAAGGAGCACATGACATGGCCCGATCCCCTTCAAGACAGTCTGATAAGGATGCACGCGTTGCCCGCCTGACCGCCGGGTTGCGGCCGGTGTTCCTGTATATCTTCGGCCTGTCCGGGATCATCAATATCCTGGCTCTGACAGGCGCTTTCTACATGATGCAGATCTACGACCGCGCCCTGATGAGTGGCAGCATCCCGACGCTTGCGCTGATCTCGGCGCTGGCACTGGGGCTCTATATGTTTCAGGGAGGGCTTGACGTGATCCGTTCGCAGATCCTTCACCGGGTCGGCGCGCGTTTTGATGCCCGGGTTGCGCCCGATATCCACCGCATGAGCATCGACATGCCGCGTTATGGCTTTTCGGTCGCTGAAGCGATGGAGAGGGGCCGCACCGTTGATACGCTGCGCAATTTTTTCGGCGGCCCAGCACTTGTGTCGCTGTTCGATCTGCCGTGGATGCCAATTTTTCTGGCCTTCGTGTTTGTGCTGCACCCCTATCTGGGGGCGCTGGCCATCGGCGGTGCTGTGGTCCTGACGCTGATGACCGTCCTGACCGAGCTGATGACGCGCAAAGCCAATGCCCAGGTCAGCCGCGCCGCCGTTCAGCGCAGCTCGGTGGCCGAGGCCAACGCGCGCAATGCCGATGTCATCAAGGCGATGGGCTTCTCGTCGCAGGCCCTGGCCCAGTTTCAGCAGGCCAACGAGGCGCACTTGTCGCTGCAATCCGGCTCCAGTGACGTGACCCGCACCGTGGGTGCCTTGTCCAAGGTGCTGCGCATGATGCTGCAATCAGCGGTGCTGGGCCTGGGCGCTTATCTTACCATCATGGGCGAGATGACCGCCGGTGCAATCATCGCCGCCTCAGTGGCCTCGGCCCGTGCCCTTGCGCCCATCGACTCGACCATCGCCAACTGGAAAAACCTCATCGCGGCCCGGAACGCGATGGCGTCTGTCAAGCAGACTATGGCGGTTTTACCTGAGCAAGCAAGCCCGCTGCAAATGCCTGATCCGACACGGTCGTTTGCGGCCGAAGGGATTACTGTTGTGGCCCCAGGGTCGGGACGTGTGCTTTTGTCGGATGTGAGCATTCAGCTTGAAGCCGGGCAGGCGCTTGGCCTGATCGGTCCCAGTGGTGGCGGCAAGTCCTCGCTGATGCGGGCCATGGCTGGGGTCTGGCCGGTGCTGCGTGGTCATGTCCGTCTGGATGGTGCCGACCTGGTGCAGTGGGGCGAGGATACGATTGCGCGCAGCTTTGGCTATCTTCCGCAGGACTACACCCTGTTCGACACCACGATTGCCCGTAACATCTCGCGTCTTGCAGATCCCGATCCCGAAAAGGTGATTGCGGCGGCGCGTGCGGCTGGCGTTCACGAGATGATCCTTGCTATGCCCGACGGCTACGAGACTGAATTGGGCGCCAATGCCACCAGCTTGTCAGGCGGTCAGCGTCAACGCATCGCCCTTGCTCGGGCGCTTTATGGTGATCCGTTTGTCGTCCTTCTGGACGAGCCGAACTCCAACCTTGACGCCGAGGGCGAACGCGCTGTCAGCCATGCGATCCAAAGCATTCGGGAGCGTGGCGGCATTGTGATCGTCGTCGCCCACCGCCCAAGCGCGCTCGAGCATGTTGATCTGGTCGGTGTTGTTCAGGATGGCGCGCTCAGCCGCTTTGGCCCGAAATCCGATATCATGCGCGTCAAGCCAGCCCCGGTGCCGCCCGCCAAGCCGCTTCGCGCGGCTGGCACCGCCACAGGCACGGCCATGCAAGCCGCACTGGGCCCGGAGGACACGGGCACATGATCGAGGTAAAATCAGCCAAACAGGTTCAGACACCCGGCAAGGAGCGTCTGACCGCGATGGACGGCTTGCGCCAGACAGTGACGGCCATTCCCAAGCGCAAGATCGGTATGGCGATGATGGCCCTGTTCGGTCTGGTCGCCTATATCAAGACCCTGCTTGGCGGCTCCGAGGTTGCGGCGCAAGCCGCACCCGACACGCCCCTTGAGGCCGACGACAACGCCGCGCCGATCTGCGAGATGGACAATTCGTCTGCCGACAACAGCGGTAGCATGTCTTTTGGCAACGCCGAGCTGTTTCAGGCGGCCGCGGAGGCGCAGGGCGCGACCGTGACATCGCCGCAATCCTCGCCGCCCGCTGTGCTGTCGTCCGCCGGTTCGGGGCTGCAACCGCAAGGCTTCGATGCCTCCTCCCTTCAGCCTTTGAAATTTCAGTCGATGGCTGTACCTGCGCCCAACGGCCCGGACCTTGAGGGGGGTGGCGCAACCGATCCGATAACGCCGACAACCGGCGGCGGTATTGGTGGTGGCGGTGGTGGTGCGGGTCATGGTGATGTCACGCCCCCTGTGCCCAATGTCCCCGCCCCAGAAGATCAAGGCGGCGATGGTGGTGCAGGTGACGATGACGATGGCGCTGGTGCTGGTGACGATGACGATGGCGCTGGTGCTGGTGACGATGACGTCACGCCGCCTTTGCACGATGCCCCCGCCCCTGAAGATCAGGACGGCGATGGTGGTGCAGGTGATGGTGACGGCGGCGCTGGCACAGGCGACGATGACGTGACGTCGCCTGTGCCCGATCCCCCTGATCCTGAAGATCAGGGCGGCGATAATGGCACCCCCAAAGACCCGCCGCCGCCCGTCACCCCACCCGAAGATGGTGGAGAGGATGAAGGCGACAGACCTGACGATAAGGACAATACACCCATCGATCAGGGCAGCGCGCCTTGCGATGCCGGGTCCGACGCACCCTGTGACGACGCCACGGCCTGCGACTCCGGGTCCGACTGCGACCTATCTTTTGACTGTGACACGGGCCAAGGTTGCGATCCCTTCGCTGGGACCGATGTCGATTGCTTTGACGATCCGCTGCTGGCCACCCGTGATATCATCATCGGCCAATCGACCGCCGATGCTCTGTTGGGCACCGACGCCAACGATCTGATCTATGCAGGTGGAGGGGCCGACACCGTTCTGGGCGGCGCGGGCGATGACCTGCTGATCGGAGCGGCGGGCGATGACATCCTGACCGGCGGCCGCGGCAACGACCGTCTGGCTGGCGGGCAGGGTGCCGATACGCTCGATGGCGGTGCGGGTGATGACATTCTGACGGGCGGGACGGGCGACGACATTTTGTGGGATGGCACCGGTGCGGACCTTCTGTTTGGCGATGCCGGGAACGATACAATCCACCTGACCGCCGACGATGCGCCTGATACGGTCGAGGGGGGCGCAGGGATGGATCGGCTCGATTTGTCCTTTGGTGGACAGCCGGCGCATATCGACATCGCCGCAGGCACGATCACGCGCCCCGACCTTCAGCCGGACAGCTTTACAAGCATTGAAATTTTCACGGCAGGCCCCGGCAAAGAGGTATTCGACCTGTCAGGCTTTTTCAGCCCCGGAGCCTCTCTCATCCCTCAAACCGTGTTCCAGATCACCGAGTTTGGCTATGACGACACGCTGGTGCTGACCGATGATATTCACCTTGCGCTTTCTGATCTGCACGCAGTCAAGGATACCCGCGACATCCACAAGGACAGTTCGGATTTCGAGGCTCGGATCTCGGTCTTCGATCCTGAAACCGTGGCCGAAACCTATGGTCGCCCCGGTTTTCATCAGGACGATGAAGACGCCCTGATGCTTCGCCGCATAGAACTTCGCCAAGAACACGAGACCGGCGAAATCGAATTAGATCTCTGGATCAGCGGTCTCGATCGCGACTCCGATCCCTCCCAAGACTTCACATCCTGAACAGGAGCCTCGCCATGATGCACAACAGCAAAACCCCCGACGCCTCGAAAAACGCCATCTATTCCATTCGCGGGCGGGTGATCGCCGGTCTTGTGATGGCATCACTTCTGGTTGCCGCGATCTTTGGCTGGGCGGCGCATGCCAATCTTGCCAGCGCTGTAGTGGTCAGCGGCGAAGTATCGGTCAATCGCGATCTCCGCGTGGTCCAGCACCGTGATGGCGGCATCGTTAAGGACATCCTTGTCAATGTTGGCGATAGCGTCCGTGAGCGCGACATCCTGCTGCGGCTTGATGATACATCCGCCCGGACCGAGCGTGCGATCCTTCATGGCAAAATCGCCGAATTGGCGATCCGCAAAAGCCGCCTCGAAGCGCAGCGCGATCTCCTGACAGAATTTTCCATGCCAACAGACCTTGATAATCTGGTCGTATTGCCCGCGGCGCTCCAGGCGATCTATGTCGGTGAAAGGCGTATTTTTGAGGGCAACCTTTCATCCTTCGTCAGCCGCAAGGAACAGATCGACCTGGGGATTGAACAGATCCGCACCGAGATCGAAGGTCTGGAAGCCCGGCTTGATGCCAAGCATGATGAAATTCATCTTGTTCAAGCCGAAAGCGCCCGCGTCGAAGACCTGTCCGAGCGTCGCCTGACCGTGCGCAATGTTGCCTTTTCGATCGAGCGCGAGAATGTCCGCCTGCGTGGTGAACGCGGCGAAATCCTCTCGTCGCTGGGTCGGGCCCGCAGCCGCGTCAGCGAGCTTGAACTGGAAATCCTGTCGATGCAGGAAACCATGCGCACCGATGCGCAACGCGAACTGCGCGAGATCGAAACCCAACTGTCGGAACTCAACGAAAAGCGTTTCGTCATCGAAGACACCCTGTCGCGCACTGAAATCCGCGCGCCGATTTCGGGCTTGATCAATGATCTGAACGTCAATTCCGTGGGCGGCGTCATCAGCCCTGCTGAGATTCTGGCAACCATTGTCCCTGAAGAGTCCGAACTGGTCTTCAAGGCCCGCGTTCCGGCGGTGCAGATCGAACAGGTCGACACCGGATATGCCGCCCGGATGCGTTTTGTCGCCTTCGACCAGAACGAAACGCCCGAAATCGAGGGCACCGTATCCTATGTGGCCGCTGCCGCCACCAGCGACCCCGAGATGCCCGGTGATTTCTACTCGATCAAGGTCGATGTGGCGCCCGATCAACTGGCCCGCCTTGGCGGCAAGGAACTGCGCCCGGGCATGCCGGTCGAAGTTTATGTTACCACCGCCGAACGCACCGCCTTGTCCTATCTCGTCAAGCCCTTCAGCGATCAGTTCGCGCGGGCCTTCAAGGAAAGGTAATCGCATGCTGCGCATCAGACTTTCCACCGTTGCGTTGGTTCTGGCGACTTCTGCGCACGGGCAACCAAGGGACATGACCTGGCAGGCGCTCGACGGAGATACCCTGAACCTCAATGGCAGGATCATGAGCATTCACGGTGTCTCGTGTCCGCCAACGTCACTGGCGGCTGGCCTGAGGGCAAAGCGCCTCGCCAACACGTTTTTGCGGGGTGGCGTGGTGGTCTGCGTGACATCGCTTGAACGGAACGGCCGTGAAGATGTGGACTGCGCCAAGCGCGGCAATAACGGGCTGTCGCTGAGCCAGATGCTTGTATTCAAGACGCTCTGCACCCCGCGCCGCAATCAAAACTGCTTGACGCCGAATATTGACGCCATGCCCACCTACGCGCCGCCGCCGCGCCGGGCTGAAGACGCCTGACGCATCAAGATCACCGCCCAAATCCGACAAAAGAAACCACAACAATACAGGGACAAAAGTTCATGGGACGTAAAAGACGCAAGGACCACGATCGCGACAACGATAACAGACATCAGGGCGCATTCGAAATCAAGTTCATCCAAGATGGCAAGACGCACATTCTTTACCTCAAGGGCAAGCCCAGCGACTACGAGATCGACCATGACGACAAGGAACTTGAGATCGAGGCGCGGCGCGGCGATGCCGAATGGGAATTCGAAGATGTGAAAAGCTTCGAAATTTTGCGCACCCCCACGGATCAGTACTCGTCAGCCCCCGCGGAAACCTTCGCCCTTGCTGGTCCTTTGCGCGACTACGATTTCTTTCTTGACGACGGAGCTCTGATCGCCCGCAGCCGCATAGACGGCGAGGCCGAGAACCTTGAAGACGTCACCACGATCACCGCCGGTGGTGAAACCTTCCAGACGGCCTCTCTGATCGCAATGCTCGAAACGCCGGGTCCGGATCTTCTGGCCGAAGGTGGGCCGCGCCTGATGACGGTCAACACGCCTGACCCTACGCCAAGCGTGCTCTGGGACCAGATACTGCAATCCGTGATCGTCGAGACCGGCGGCGGCCCGACCAATGCCGCGCGCGCCTTTGCGATAGTCCACACCGCGATCTACGACGCACAGGCCAGTTATGACGCGCGCGCGCAGCGCGTGTCGATCGACATCAAGGGCGACAACCTGGATGTTGCGGAACTCGCCGATGCCTCCGGTGCCGAGATTGAGACGGCCATGCATGTCGCGGCCCATCGTACTCTGTCACACCTCTTTCCAGATCAGCGCGACATGTTCGACGACGTGCTGTCCGAACGCTTGGACATCGACATTTCGGACGACAGTCGCGCGCACCGCGTTGGCATTGACGCCGCACAGGATGTCGTGACCCCGCGTCTGGCTGAAGCGGCGGTGCTGGCCGACCTGTCGGACGGGTTTTACTCTCCGGTCAATCCCGACCCGGCGACGCGCACAGACATCGCCCGCTGGACCCCCGAAAAGCAGGGTGCCTTGGCCCCCGATCCCGACGCCCTGCAAACCTTTCTCACACCGGAGCGCAGCCTTGCTGAAGGCTTTGCGCTGCCTGAAACACCCAATGGCCTAACCGACACCTCTCTGACCCGACCCGATGGGCCAGAACCGTTCTTCACCGCCGATCAGCAGGACGCCGTTCTCAATTTCGACGCCAACACGATCACCCTTGCGGCCCCCCTTCAGCTTGACGGGCAGGTGTGGCAGGCCGGTCATACCATCCCCGTGGACAAGGCCCTGATTGGTGCGGTCATTAACCCGGCCTTCATCGCGCAAGCCGAAGCCATCGTGCAGACCAGCGCAACCCTGACCGAAGATCAGAAACTGATCGCCGAATTCTGGGAGGACGGCCCCGGCACCAGCTATCCGCCCGGCGCCTGGATGACGCTGGCGCAATATGTCTCGCAGCGTGACGGCCATGACGTAGCCTCGGATGCGCAGCTGTTTATGACGATGGGCAACGCCATGAATGACGCCGCCATCGCGACATGGGACGCCAAGGTGCATTTCGACTACGCCCGCCCGGTCACAGTGATCCGCGATTTGGGCAAGCTTGGCCTGATCGGTGAACCCGGCGTGGACGACCTTACCGGAGAGAGTGGATACGTGATTCAGGCTTTCGCCGACATTGATCCCGACACCGGCACCAGCCTTGGAACGCGCACGATCCTTGCAGAGAATTTTATCACCTACCAGCTGCCTGGCGGTGAACAATCGCCACCGTTCGCGGAATACACGTCGGGACACAGCACGTTCTCGGCTGCTGGCGCTGCGGTGCTAACCGCTTTCACCGGATCCGATCAGTTTGATGCGAACGTCACCGTTGCATCGGGCACCAGCGCCTTCGATGCTGCGCTGCCGAGCGAGACATACCTTTTTGAATGGGACACGTTCTCGCAGGCCGCCTCGGACGCGGGCGTATCGCGGATCTATGGCGGGATTCACTTCAGCGACGCTAATCTTGACGCGCTCAGCGCGGGCCAGACGATCGGCGCGGAGGCCTATGACCTCGCCACTGACTTCTTCACCGGTAACGCGCAGCCCGAACAGCAGCCCTTTTTCGACGAGTTTCTGTTCGGCTGAAGGGCCGCACGCTTATGACCGGATCGGGCATAAGCATCCCGATCCGATCCGGTCGCGTGACCGGCATCCAAAGCCTTTGCATGCGATCTGCAGCTTGCAGCCACACCGGTCACAGACAGGGTGTGTCAAACCCCTTGTCTGCTGCTGTTGCGGCCATTCCAGTTTCATACAGACGGCTAGCTTTCTGCGAATCATACAAACGCGAATCTTGAGATATCGCAAAGCGTCGCTTTAGCGGCTATCCCGGACTAAGACCAAAGTCCAAATTCTTGACTGACCAAGGGTCTCGGCGGTGTCTTCCGGTCAGGTGTCAATCCATCGCGCACTTATCGTCTAATGAAGCCTCGGACCATGATCTAAATCAAAATCAAAAGATTTATAAACTGTTTGAATTTAATATCTTAACAGAAAGCACTCCGCTTTCAGGCCCGTCCGCTGCGTTGTATTGAAAACGTCGTTTGCATCCGGTTTCGGACGGTTTGCCCGCTCGACGCGAGTCCCAAAGACGGCCAGCGTATCGAAAGATAGATCGGCTTGGGTCGTTTTTTCTGGGATAGTCGTTGTGCAAGTTCCGTTTTGGAAAAGAACGTAAACCAACCTGACATCGGAACGGGTGCGGAAACGATGCTGCGGCGTCCGCGCCGACCTTATGGGGACAAAAATGTATAGAACTATTGTGATTTGTGATCACGCCATCACGCGTGCAGGGTTCGAATGTTTGATATCCTCCTGCGAGTCCTTCGATTTGCATTACACTGTTGCCTTCACGCCTGAGCTTATTGACACATGCGCCCGCGACAAGATCGATGTGGTGATCGTGCATCTGGGCTCGTTGGATCAGCCGATGAAAACCCTGCGGTCGTTCCGCAAATCCTGCGAGGCCCTGCGCATCTTGGCCTATTGCTCGGCAAAAAGCATTGACACCGCTGTCGAGGCACTGGACGCCGGGGCCTCCGGCATCCTGACATACAATAGCGAATTGTCCGATCTTTGCGTGGCGGTGCGCCGTGTCATGAACGGCGACAACTATGTCCAGCCCGACATGGCCATGGACATCTTCGCCAAGCTGCGTCAGGCCGAAGCCAAGCGCAAAGAGGCCGAACGACTGCGCCTGACCGCCCGTGAAAGCCAAGTGGTGCGTCATCTGATGCAGGGCATGACCAACGGTCAGATTTCGGTCGAGCTCAAAATAAGCGAGAAAACCGTCAAGCACTATGTTGGTTCGCTAAAGGACAAGTTCGGCGCCGCCAACCGTCTTGAGGTGGTTCTGGAAGCCCAACGTCTCGGGGTCTGACACCGGTTTTTCGGGGGCGGTTGCCCGCCGCCCCCGTACTCGAATGGTCAGGTTGCGATTTCTTACCGCCTGGCCATTATAGCGGTGCGGTCGTGATGGCGTCTCAGGCATCTCCGGACGCGCCGCACCCCTTTTTCCCATAATGCGTATCCCTTAGTCCGCAGGTGCCTATGTCCGGCACCCGTGGCCCTGTCGCGTTTGCGGGCAGGGTTGCTTGCGTTTGCGAGCGTATGGGGACCGCCCCATCCGCCCGTGCGCCAAGCCCGCCTTGGACCTTGGTATCATTTTCGCTTGGACCTTCTCATCTGTGTCCCGTGGGGCATCGCCCTTAGCCTGTCTGCAACACATTGGTTCAGCACGTATCTTGCAGGAAGGCCGGCATGACACAGACACCCCCCCGCGCGACATGCTATGGCTGCCTTGGCTGTCAGCGTGGCCGCGAGTTTTATCTCGATGCGGCACTCAACCGTCTGCACGAGGAAGGGCGCTATCGCACCTTTATCGACATTGAGCGTCAGAACGGTCAGTTTCCTCATGCC
>NZ_JAAORB010000056.1 GCF_011601345.1 Roseovarius gahaiensis | reverse complement strand
CCAGGCCTGCCCCGCGTCCCCTCGGCGGAAAACATCCGCCTCAACGACGACGGCCAGGTCGAAGGCTTGTTCTGAACTCTGAATTTGAACTTCTGCGCCCCGCCGGGCTGGGCGGGGCGCATATCCGTGTTTGACCCAATTGGGAAAGGAAAACCGATGACGGCACAGATCATCGACGGCAAGGCATTCGCAGCCACGGTGCGCGACAAGGTGGCAGGCCATGTGGCACGCCTGAAAGAAAACCATGGCATTACCCCCGGCTTGGCCGTGGTTTTGGTGGGCGAAGATCCGGCAAGCCAGGTTTATGTGCGCTCGAAGGGCAAGCAGACTGTCGAGGTCGGCATGAATTCTTTCGAACATAAGCTTGAGATCGACACATCCGAGGGGGACTTGCTGGCGCTGATCGAGAAATTGAACGCTGATCCTGCCGTGCATGGTATCTTGGTGCAATTGCCGTTGCCCGGCCATCTGGACGAGGATTTGGTGATCAACGCGATCGACCCGGCCAAGGATGTGGATGGGTTCCATATTTCGAATGTGGGGCTTTTGGGGACGGGGCAGAAATCCATGGTGCCCTGCACGCCGCTTGGCTGCCTGATGATGCTGCGTGACCATCACGGTAGCTTGTCAGGGCTGAATGCGGTGGTGATTGGCCGCTCGAACATCGTGGGCAAACCGATGGCGCAGCTTTTGCTGGGCGATAGCTGCACCGTGACCATCGCGCATAGCCGCACCAAGGATATCCAAGAGGTCTGCCGCCGCGCCGATATCGTGGTGGCCGCCGTGGGCCGCCGAGAAATGGTGACGGGCGACTGGATCAAACCGGGCGCCACGGTGATCGACGTGGGCATCAACCGCATCGACGCGCCGGAAAAAGGCGAAGGCAAAACCCGTCTGGTCGGCGATTGCGACTACGGTAGCTGTGCCGAAGTGGCCGGTGCCATCACCCCTGTGCCCGGCGGCGTCGGGCCGATGACCATCGCTTGCCTTCTGGCGAACACACTGACCGCGTGTTGCCGCGCAAATGCGCTTGAAGAACCCGAGGGTCTGACCGCGTGAACAGGTGTTAAAAGACGAACAGAGAAAAACCCGGGCGTGACGCTCGGGTTTTTTATTTTGGGGCGAGCGGCACCATTGTGCCTGTGAGCATGGCAACATGCACCTCTTTGGCGTCGGTGCGGGCATAGACATCTGCCTGAACGATCACCAAGCGCCGCCCCGGTTTGATCACTTGACCGCGCGCGATCAAAACCTCGCCGCGACCCGGCGCAAGCAGGTGGATTTTCATTTCCGATGTCAGAACTTCATGATCTGGCGGCATCACTGACAGCGCGGCGTACCCGGCGGCGCTGTCACCAATCGCAAAGGTCAAACCCGCATGGGCAAACCCGTGTTGCTGCTGGCTGCCGGGCAGGATCGGGGCCTGAATTTCAACGATGCCTTCAGAAACATGTGTTAAACATGCGCCAAGCGTTTCCATCATGCTTTGGGCCTGAAAACTGGCTTTGATTGTCTCTGCGCGATGGTCTGACATATGTGCTGGGGTATCTTTGGTTATTTCGTCTTGTCGCCACCACTCTAGGTGCAATTGTGTGGGGTGTGAATACTTGGAACTCGCGTCAAAGGCGCTACAACTTTTCTTGGGGTTTAGGATGAATGCAGGGGTCGTGTCGAAACTGGGTAAAATCAGGGCTGTTTTTGCCCAAACCTACGCTACGATTTTTTCACCGCTGACATTTTTCATCTGGGCCATTTCAATTGTGCTGGCGACCACCGCTGGTCCGTTCGGGTCTTATGAGGCGATGCACTGGCCCTTGCGCCTGACATACTGGTTGCTGATCGTGACCATGGGTATCGTCTTTGGCTACGCTGTGCGGGCTTTGGCGGTGATTGTCGTGGGGTTTGCGCGGCCTGTGCTCTTTGACATCTTCGCGTCAGTGACCATGGGCCTGACATTCGGGCCGGTGGTCTGGATGATCCGAAAAGCGTTTCAGCCTGCGAATATTGATTTTCCGGTGCAGCTCCCGGATGTCATGTTGAACACGTTCCTGATATCAGTGGCCGTTTTTGTTGTGCGCCGTCAAATATGCCAGACCGAGCCGGGGGCTTATCTTCTGAACGACGGTGGTTTTGTCGGGTCTGCTCAGGATAAGCCGCGCTTGTTGCGCAGGCTTTCAGAAGATCAACGCGGCCAAGTGTTGAGGTTGACGGCCAAGGATCATTACGTCGACATTGTCAGCGATAAAGGCACGGCGACGATACGAATGCGTCTGGCGGATGCAATCGATGAAATGGAGCCGGTCGAAGGATATTGCGTCCACAGGTCGCATTGGGTCGCCCGAACAGGTATCGTCGGTGTCGAGCGCGAAAATCCACATAAGCTGTTCGTGGTCTTGTCCAACGGCGATAGGGTTCCTTTGAGCCGCAAATACCGTCCGAGTTTGGAAAAGGCGGGTATCATCGCACCACCGCAGAAAACCTCGGCAGAGGTTGTAAAAGGCTAGGGGCCCGGCTGGCGCGGCATCGGCACAGGCAGCGGTTGTGATCCGGTCAGGACCGCAAGGGCCTTGTGCCGCATGAGATCTGACAAGACGCTGCTATGCGAAGACAGCCCGCCGGTATATGTGCCATAGGCTGGCAGAATGATCCTGTCGCTGTCGATCAAAAAGGCAGGCCGGGTGACTGTTTGCCCCCGCGCTCGGACCGAAACCTTGGGGTGGTAATGCCCCGAAATTTCACCGGTTTGATCTGCCTGTGCGATATGGCGAAACGTCAGCGAGGCAAGGGTGAACTCCGCTAGGTGCATGCCGCCTAAATCCAACGGTCCGGGGTCGTGATTGCCTTCGATCCAGACCCACCTGCGCCCGGCTTGCAGGGTTTTGACCCAAAGTTTTTCGTTCTCTTGCAGGGCCTCGGCGGCGGCGCGGTCGTCGAAACTGTCCCCAAGGCATATGACTGTTGTGGCCTCGGTCGCCGTAAGGTCGGCCTCCAGCCGCGACAGCGTATCGCGTGTTTCGTATGGGGGCAGCGGGGCTGCGCCTTGACGTGCGCGCCGTTCGGATTTTCCAAGGTGCAGGTCTGAGACGCATAGCAGGTGGTGATCGGGTAGAAATAGCGCCCCCGATCCCAAGGCCATCAGCGAATGGCCAGCGAACGTGAATTGATAGCCTGTCATTGGGCGTGCTTGGCCTGCTGACACTGCAAATGCAAGGGTCAGGTGTCCAGCCCGGCGGCGACCATCAGCTTGTGCGCCTCTTCTTCCAAAAGTCGGTTTTGCGCGGCACCTTGAACCGGTGTGCGCCCGGCCTCTAGAAAAAGGGGCGCCGCAAGCGGGGTCACGCGTGGCAGCCGTAAAAGGCTTTTTTGTCCGCGACTGCGCGCCAGCATGTCTTCGATGCGGCCAAAGTCGATCAGGCCGCGCATGGCCTCTTGGCGGGTAATCTCCAACAACAGGTGGTCTGGGTCGTATTTCGCCAGTGTGTCATACAGGATATCTGATGAAAACGTCGCCTGACGCCCGGATTTTCGCGCCTGCGGCGTGTTGCGCTGAATCAGCCCGGCGATGGTGGCGGAAGCGCGAAACGTGCGCTTCATCAAGGCGTTTCCGGCCAGCCAAGTCTCTAGCCCATCGCGCAGGCCTGTTGGGTCGAACAACGCGTCGGCGGTCAAGACGGGTTCAAGCCCCCAAATCAACGTCGCGTAATCCGTGGCGACAAAGCCAAGCGGGGCAAGCCCCAAATCTTCCATGCGTTTGGTCAGCAAAAGGCCAAGGGTTTGTTGCGCGTTGCGCCCGGCAAAGCCGTAAACGCAGATATGCTCGCGCTGGTCATGCGGGAAGCTTTCGATCAGGATGCGGCCCTTGCTGGGCAAATGCGATACCTGTCGTTGTAGGTCTAGCCAATCGCGGGTGTGGCTGGGCAGTTCGGGCCAATCATCTTGTGCCAGCATGGCGAGAATACGATCGGATAGTTGTGTCGATGTGGCAAACTTCGTGCCCATGAAGGTGGCGATTTTGGGGGTGCGCCCGGCGTCGCGGCTGACTTCGACCACCATCTCGCGCAGGGCGTCGAAACGCACGATCCGCCCGCCGATCAAAAAGGTATCGCCGGGCGTCAGCGCGGCGGCAAACCCTTCTTCGATCTCGCCCAACGGCTTGCCGCCACGGGCGCGGCGCATGCGCACCTTCAGCGTGTCGGTGTCTTGGATTGTCCCGATATTCATTCGGATCAGCCGGGCACTGCGCGGATCGCGCAATTGCCACAACCCGTCAGACCGTTTTTGCAGCCGTTGCCATTGGTCATAGGCCCGCAGTGCGTAACCGCCCGTGGCGCAGAATTCCAAGCAGGCGTCAAAGGCATCTTGCGTCAGGGATGTATAAGGCCCGGCCTGCGTGACCTCTTGATATAAACCTGCGGCATCAAACGGGCCGGCGCAGGCCGCAATCAGGATGTGCTGACACAAAACATCCAGCGGCCCCGGCCCGCGCGGATCACCATCAAGATCATGGGCGCGCACGGCCTGAAGCGCGGCGCGGCATTCCACCACTTCAAAACGGTTCGCGGGCACCAGAAGGGCCTTGGACGGCGCGTTATAGCGATGGTTGGCCCGCCCGATACGCTGCACAAGGCGCTTGACGTTCTTTGGTGCGCCGATCTGAATAACAAGATCAACATCGCCCCAGTCAATGCCCAGATCCAGGCTGCCGGTACAGACAATGGCCCGCAAGTCGCCGCGCTGCATGGCCGCCTCGACGCGCTCACGCTGTTGGCGGTCAAGGCTGCCGTGGTGGATGCCGATGGGTAAAGCCTCGTCATTGGCAAGCCAAAGATTGTGGAAAAACAACTCGGCCTGTGCGCGCGTGTTATGGAAGATCAGCGTGGTTTTATGCGCTTTGACATGCTCCAGCACAGCCGGAATGGCATAGGCTGCGCCGCCCCCGGCCCAAGGCGGGGGCGTTTCGGTTTCCAGCATCGCGATATCAGGATCGGGGCCGGGGTCGGCCTGTAGAATGGTGCAGGGGTCGGATGCGCTGCTCATGAAGGAGGCAATGGCCTGCGGGTCTTCGACAGTGGCTGACAAGCCCACGCGGCGCAGGTTGGGGCACAGGCCTTGCAACCGCGAAAGGGCCAACATCAACTGGTCGCCGCGTTTCGACTCGGCCAAGGCGTGGACTTCGTCGATGATCACCCGTTGTAGCCCGGCAAACATGCGCGGGGCATCCTCGTACGAGGTCAGCAAGGCCAGACTTTCAGGCGTGGTCAGCAAGATATGCGGCGGGTCGGCGCGTTGGCGGCGCTTGCGGCTCGACGGCGTGTCGCCGGTGCGGTCCTCGACGCGGATGGGCAGGCCCATTTCGTCAATCGGCGTCATCAGATTGCGCCGGATATCGGCGGCCAATGCCTTGAGTGGTGAGATATAAAGCGTGTGCAGCCCACCGGGCGCGTTTGACTGTAATGACAGCTCAATAAGCGACGGCAAAAAACCCGCCAGCGTCTTGCCCCCACCTGTTGGGGCAATCAGCAAAGTCGTCGGATTGTGCGCGTGATCCAGCATATCGCGCTGATGCGGGTGGATGTGCCACCCGCGAATTGCGAACCAATCGGTGAAAGTTTCGGGCACATCGCACATGCCGGGGATATAACCCAATTTTTGCATAGGTGAATGCGCCGGAAGCAAAAGACATTCCCGCGCGCCGCCCGTCTGCCGGACCAAAGCGGCTCGGGGTGCGGTCAGTGTATGATTGTCTCTTCCTTGACGAACATATTCGCCCATGCCCGATCAATCAGGTCCGGGGTCATCTGATAGGGAATGCCTTCGAATTCGCAGATCGAAATCATCTGATCGATCAAAAACACCGGCTGATAGTTGGCGTAAATATTTTCGATCGTTGGATACTTGACCTTGAGCAGATGGACCAAGGCGGCCTCGTCCAGTGGCATCTGCTTTTTCTTGGCGACCATGGCAAAGATTTTGAGAAAGTTTGCCTGATTTGGCCCGTCAATCTTGATCTTGAAGAAAATCCGCCGCAGCGCAGCTTGGTCAAAAATCTCGTTCGGGTGGAGGTTGGTCGAAAAGATCACCAGCGTGTCAAAGGGCACTTCGAATTTTTCGCCCGATTGCAGCGCCAAGATATCTTTGGATTCTTCCAACGGGACAATCCAACGGTTTACCAGAGTTTGTGGTGGTTCGGCTTGGCGTCCAAGGTCGTCGACAATAAAGATGCCACCGGTGGATTTTAATTGCAGCGGGGCCTGATAGGTGCGCGCCGTGGGGTTGTAGACCAGATCAAGCATCTCAAGGCTCAACTCGCCGCCGGTGATCACAGTGGGCCGTTCGCAGCGCACGTAACGTGTATCAAAGGTGCGTTTGCGGCGCAGGCTGTTTGGATCGTCGGTTTCGACCTCGGCCTTGGCATGCACGATAGGATCGTAAACGGTAATCACCTGACCGGCATATTCAATTGCGCGGGGCACATAGATCTTGTCGCCCATGGCATCACGAATACCGTTGGAAATACTGGATTTCCCGTTGCCGGGCGGGCCATACATCAAGATCGACCGACCCGCCGAAACGGCCGGGCCCAAATGATCCAGCAAGCTATCGGGTAAAACCAGATGACCCATGGCATTGGTCAGTTCATCTCGGGAGATCTGGATGTTGCGGATGGATTGCCGTTTGACCTGTTCGCGGTACACGTCCAAGGGCACCGGCATTGCGCCAAAATATTCCGATTGCGACAGCGCGTCGAGCGCGCGGGATTTACCCGCATCGGTCAACTGATATCCCATTTCACCACCGGAATTGGCGTTGAGCGTGCCGGTCGCCTCAACCAGTTTCTGCTCGCGCGAGATGTCGATCAGTTCTTGTGTGACAGCACGCGGTAGGCAGACGGCCTCGGACAGTTCGCTGGCGGTGTCGATGTTTTTGCGGAACATTGTCTTGATCAGGATGTCGCGCATCATCACGAGGGGTAGCTTCATCTCGGCAAGGCTGCTTGGGGGTGGGGGGGGCTGCACGCCCTGTGTCACTTGCATATTCATTTGAAATTGCCTGCCATCGGTTTGTTTGCATGCTGTCCCGCGACGTGGTCGCATGGATCAGGGATGCCATTCAAACGTGCAGAAATTATGGTGTGTGTCGGGCAGGGCCGGGGCAAACCGCCTATCGGGTGCTACTGGCCGAAGGCTGCGCCAAGCCCAAGATAGATCACCAGACTGCTGCCTAGGGCAAACCCCATCGGGAATTTGTTGCCACTGCTCCAGCTTGCCCAGGTCGGGGCCATGGCGCGCAAGGGCGAATGTTTGACGATGCGGTGCGTGACATAGCACGCCACCATGTTTGTTGCGAAAATCATGCCGATCAGCGCCAAATCCCCGGGATCAATGAAAGGCGCTGCTGCGGCCAGAAACTTGGAATCGCCCGCCCCCATGAGGCCTGCGGCATTTGCCAAGATGCCAATCGTCAGAACGATCAGAAGATACAGCCAACGCCACGGGTAATCCGCCAGCGGCAGGGCGAAAAGGCCGATGAGGGCAAACACGGCGATCAAGGCCAGCACGGACTTGTTGGGGATCTTCATGCTGCGCAAATCGCTCCAGATCACCCACAGGCAGATCGGAGTGACAAAGGGCAGAAACCAAAAGGCCTGCGCAGACGTGATATGGATCGTCATGGCGCTGCGCGGCTCAGTTCGTCACATTGCCTTCAAGCGCGCGCAAACTGCGGACTGCGGCCTCGAAATGCTGGGGATGAGTTTCAATGGAATCGCGCAAAAGACCCTTGCCGATGGTGGTGTCGCCCTGTTTTACGGCTGACAGCCCCATGGTATACAGCAATTGGGCGCGTTCGGTTTGCGTGGTCGGCATGACAGGCAAAGAGTATTTCTTTTGCGCCGCACGGGCCATCACAAGGTTGTTCTTGGCCGTGAACAAAGAATCGTCTTGCCGGATTGCATCGCTGAACAACTGTTCGGCCGCGCCGAAATCCCCGCGCGTTAGTTTGGAATATCCCCAATTGTTCATCACCCCGGCGGGACGGGTTGTGAGGCCAACCGCAGTTTCATAAAAACTGTCGGCCTTTTTCCAGTCTTTTTCGCTGTCGGCGATCATCGCCTCAAGCCGGTAACGCTTGAAGGTTTCAAACGTAGGCGGAATGGTATCAAGCACCGCATCGGCCTTGTCCCACTCATTGTTGCGGATCAGGGCATCGGCGTAATCAACACGATCTTCGTCGGTCGCGTCTTTATGTTCGGTCACCTTTTTCCACGCGCTGACAGCCTCTGTATGGCGTTTGGCCCGGATCAGGGATTTGGCCAGCCCGCGTTGCAAATCCAGCCGGTCGGGTTTTTCCGCCAAGGTGCGTTGAAAATATGAAACGGCTTCGTTCGGGTCCGCAACGCTCAGCATCACGTCGTTGAGATTGCTATCATCTACGACATTCACGCCTTGGAACGCACGGTCAACTTCGTTGCCTTTGGATTGTTCGCATGCGGACAGGGCCATTGCACCTGCGACGAACAGGGAAAGATAGATAGGGTGGCGCATTTTTGCGTCCTTTTACTGCCTTCGCCTCAACCTGATACGCGGCGGATCAGGTAATCGCTGCTGCCACGCCGCACCAGTTTATAGTCTTGTTCTTCGACTTCACCATAATAGGATTTTTCCGATTTTGCGAGTGCCAACCGCAAATTGTCACGAATTGCGTCACTTTCGCCATTGTCAAACGCGTAGGCGCGCCGAAACATTTGCGCGGCTTCGGCGGTTTTACCCTTTTCCATCAGCACAACCCCAAGGTTATTCCAGATTTCAGGGGCGTTTTCGTCTTTGTCGATGGCATCGCGCAGCATACGCTCGGCGGTGCCCAATTGCCCCATACCCAGATGTGCGCTGCCAAGCCCGGCCAGCACCTCGGCGCTCATGCCATCGGTTAGGGCGGCGCGGGAAAACGCATCGACGGCCAGGTCATATTCCCCGGCGGCCATCAGACGGTGCCCGACAAGCATGCCATCCACTGCCTCCCCGCGTTGCGAAAGCCCCGGTGCAAAAGGGGTTTCAGGTGAAGTGTTCTGGCCGCCGCTACAGGCCGCCAGAACAGCGCAGAATGCAACCAAAGCGCCTGCTTTTGTCATTATGCCCCGTAATTAGCCACCGGCCATTGCGAACAGTTCCATGATCCCCAGAACCGACGGGCCGACCAGAATGATCAATAGTGGCGGTACTGTAAGCATCATGGTGGCCAATGTCATCTTGGTTGGCAGCTTGTTTGCTTTTTCCTCGGCGCGCATGACACGTTTGTCACGCATTTCACCCGCATAGACCCGCAAGGCATCGGCGATTGACGTGCCGAAGGTTTGCGATTGGACCAGCACCGTCACGAAGCTTGAGATATCCTGCACACCACAGCGTTCGGCCATATCGTTCAGAACCGAGGGCTTGTCGCGACCGGCTTTGATCTGGTGTGCGACAATCTCGTATTCTTCGGCCAGTGCCGGATAGGACACGGCGATTTCATTTGCGACGCGAATGATCGACTGATCCAGCGATTGACCGGCCTCGACGCAGGTCAGCATCATGTCCAAACTATCGGGAAAGCCATCCGAGATTTCTTCTTGGCGTTGTTGCTGGCGTTTGGTGACCCAGTATTTGGGCAAAATATACCCAACACCCGCCGGACCAAGGATATAGGCCACAGCCTCTTTGGCCGAGCTTTGTTCGCCCGACACGAACAGAAGGTAATAGAGGACGCCAAGTGTCAGCAGGCCAAGCGCCAGGGTCAATTGTGCAAAATAAAAGTAGCGCACGGCATCGCGGCCACGATAACCGGCTTGCACCAGTGTCAGCTTGATTTGTGAAAGTTGCTTGTCGTCCTGCGGTTCAAGGAATGTGGCGTATTTGTCCAGTTTTTGGTTGCGCTGGTTCGTCCGCAGGCGCGGGCCGGTTGTGTTCTTTGAGGCCGCATGACCACGTTGGTCACGCTTTAGTTTTTCAAGTGGATCTTTGGAATCTTTGATCATGATCGGGATCACGATCAGGATCAGAAGAAGACCAAGTGTGCCAACGCCGATAATCGGGCCAAACGGACCAAGGGCGTCCGTCAGACGATCTTGAATTTGTGTTAGGAACTGCATCACGATTTTCCCTTCAGACCTTGATGTCGACAAGCGCACGCATGACGATCAGGTTTGCGATCAGGAACGTTCCCACCACCAGACAGGCCGGAATAAAGAAGGGGTGGTTCATCGCATCATCATAGTAATTTGGATCAATGATCTGAATCCCGATCAGTGCAAGGATCGGGAAGCCTGACAGGAATTTGCCCGACCATTTGGCCTCGGCGGTGATCGCCTTGACGCGGCGGAACAGCCGGAACCGTGCGCGGATCACTTTGGCCAAACCATCCAAAATTTCGGCAAGGTTGCCGCCGGATTGCTGCTGGATCGTGACGGCCACGGCCAGAAAGCGCAGGTCTTGCATGTCCAGACGTTCGGCCATTTCCTTGAGCGCCTCGCCCATGTCGCGGCCATAAGCGGCTTGGTCGGCAATCATGCCGAATTCAGTGGCCAACGGATCGGCCATTTCGCTTGAGACGATACCAATCGCGGATGAGAACGGATGCCCCACCCGCAGGCTGCGCACCATCAGTTCGATGGCGTCTGGCAGTTGCTCTTCCAGCATGTTCATGCGTTTGTTGGCCTTCATGTTGATCCAGACGAACACGCCGCCCACCCCAAAGACAACCGACACAAGCGCGCGCACCGCAAAGCCAGTGGCCGTCCCGATGCTCAGCCCGGCAAACGCCATGACGCTGACGCCGATCATCAGCAGGATCAATTGCTGGGGCGTAAAGGCGATTGCAGCTTTTTGGGCTTTCTCGGACAGGATCGAATAGATCGGAATGTTGCGCGCCTTGAGATGTTGCTCCATCTCTTTGCGCAGCTTTTCCATGACTTCTTCGCGGTTGCCGGTTTTGTCCAGCATCTCAAGCCGGCGGTTGACCCGGTTGTTCAGGCTGATCGAGCGTCCAAAGACGGTCAGGTAAATGCCTTCGACGACGACAAGAACCGCCACGAAGATCATGGCATAGATGATCGGTTCTGCACTGATGGACATCTGTCTTACTCCGCAGCGATGGGTTCATAAATGGTTGACGGCAAGTCATAGCCCCACAGGCGGAACCGCTCGGAGAAGTTGGAGCGCACACCAGTGCCTGTGAAGTGACCGACGATCTTGTTGTCCGGCGTCAGGCCGACCCGTTGATACCGGAATATTTCCTGCATCGAGATAACTTCGCCCTCCATACCGGTGACTTCGGTGATCGACGTCATTCGGCGCGATCCGTCCTGCAAACGCGAGGCCTGCACGATCAGATGCACAGCCGAGGCGATTTGACTGCGCACCGCCTTGAGCGGCATTTCGATACCTGCCATGGCAACCATGTTTTCCAGACGGCTGATGGCATCGCGGGCGTTGTTGGCGTGGATCGTGGTCATTGATCCGTCGTGGCCGGTGTTCATGGCCTGCAACATGTCGATCACTTCTTCGCCACGCGTTTCGCCAACGATGATCCGGTCCGGGCGCATCCGCAGCGCGTTTTTCAAACAGTCGCGCGGGCTGACTTCGCCTTTGCCTTCCACGTTCGGCGGGCGGCTTTCCATCCGTCCGACATGGATTTGTTGCAGTTGAAGTTCCGCCGTGTCCTCGATGGTCAGGATGCGTTCGGCATTGTCGATGAACGATGACAACGCGTTCAACGTTGTCGTTTTGCCCGAGCCGGTCCCGCCTGACACGATAATGTTCAGACGGCAGGCCACAGCCGCCTGAAGGTAAGCTGCCATTTCCTCAGAAAACGCCCCGAACCTGACCAGATCGTCGATCCCCAGCTTGTCCTTTTTGAATTTTCGGATCGACACAAGGCTGCCATCCACTGCCACAGGGGGCACCATGGCGTTAAAGCGCGACCCATCGGCAAGACGGGCATCGACATAAGGATTTGATTCATCAACCCGCCGCCCCACAGCGGAAACGATCTTGTCGATAATCCGCAGCAGGTGGCGTTCGTCCTTGAAGGTGACATCGCTGAGTTCCAGCTTGCCTTCGCGTTCAACGAAAATCTGTTGCGGGCCGTTCACAAGGATATCGTTGACCGTGTCATCTTGCAGCAGGGTTTCAAGCGGCCCAAGGCCGCGGACCTCGTCATACAATTCCTGAGTCAGCGTTGTTCGATCTTCGCGGTTCAAAACGATACTGCGCTCGTCCAGAACTTCGGCGGTGATCGAACTGATCTCGGCCCGCAAATCGGCCTCGCTTGCGTTTTCAAGCGCGGCCAAGTTCAAATTGTCCAGCAACGCCCGGTGCAAATCCAGTTTGATTTCGCCCAACCGCTCTTTGCGCTTGCGTTCCTTGTCGGCACCTTGCGGCACGGCGGCGGCTTTTTGGGCTGGTCTGCGCAAACTGGTCACGGGTGTGGCAGGCGCTGCCGCGCTTTGCACGGGGGCCGTTTTAGGCTGCTCGACCGCGACACGCGCCTTGGCCGCATCGGACTTCTGAACCGAGGGTTTGGGCGCGCCAGCGTTTTGTTTCTTGTAACGTGAGAACATGTTTCGCTACCTTTTGCCTTACGCAGCTTCTGCGTCGCTTTTGCCCAGTTCATGCAGGGAGAATGCCAGCTTGGCGATTTCCTTGCGCAGCGGATTTTTTGCTGCGGAAGATGCCAGCGGCACACCGTGATCCCCGCTTTGCGTGACTTGGCGTCCGCCGTCGGGAAGCTGTAGTTCGATTGCGATTTCCAGACTTTCGGCCAGTCGCTTGACCCGGCTTTTGCCGTTCAAATCGGTGAATTTCGGGGCGCGGTTGAGGCAGAAACGGACTTTTTCCAAAGGCAGGTCTTCTGCGCGCAGCGCCCGCTTGAGGCGAATGGCATTTTGTGCCGAGCGCATGTCCAATTCCAATGTGGTGAAATAGACCTGCGCGTTGTTCAAAACCGTTTCCGTCCACTGAACCAGCGTGGAGGGCATATCAACGATGACATAGTCAAATCTTGCCCGCGCCTGATCCAAAACCCGCTGCACATCTTCAGGGGTGATCATATCAAGTGGCAGGATATCTTGCGGCGCGGTCAGAACCCATAGCTTGTCTTCGAAAGAGGTCAGCGCTTGTCGGAACACCTCTTCGTCCAAAACGTCGGTGTCGCTCCACATTTCATAGACGGGGTCGCGACGGGGCAGGTCAAGATAGGTGGCAACGCTGCCGGTTTGCAGGCCGAAGTCCAGCACGCAAACGCGGGGCGGATCTTTTTTGTCGACCGTTGCCAACTCCCAAGCCAGGTTGACGGCCAAGGTCGAAGCGCCGGTGCCGCCTGCAATCGCCTGCACCGCCAGCAAAACCCCGTCTGCAGGGGTTTCGGTTGAAACAAACGCGGGCTGTTGCGCCGCTTGGTGTTCGCGCTTTTTCAGGCGGTCAATCGCGGCCGCCAGTTCACCTTCGGGCAGGGGGTAGGGCACAAATTCATCCGCGCCTTGGCGCAACAACTGGTGCAATGCCGCGGGGCTGACATCTTCGGCGATCAGGATCACCTTGATCTTTTTGGCTTTGGCCAAGGCGATGATTTCCCCCAGCATGACAAGGTCGTCTTCATCCGCGTCGTCAATCGCAAGTGCGACGAACTCAAGCGTCTGGGCTTCGGGTTGGTTGAAGAATGCCAAAGCCTCGGCAAAGCCGAGGTCGCCCCAGCTTTCGCCCAGAACCGTTTCCATATCTTCGATCAGCAGATCGAAATTCTGCACATCGCGGCTGATCGTGCAGGCCACGATCGGGCTGGGATCTGCTGATGGGTTCGAACTACTCGTCATTTTTCCGTTCCGTTCCTAATTTTGCTGCGCGACCTGATCGGGCTTTGCCGGATCATGGGGTCATTTGCCGGATGCGCAGCCCCCGATTACCAAAGGGATGACTTGCCACTGGCTGACACTCGCCGAAAATCTTGGCAACATTTGGGCTAAAAAGCCGTAATTGTGCGATTTGGCGTAACAAAAAGAAAACCCGCCAAACTGGCGGGTTTTGAGGTGGTCCGGCCGGGGCCGGACAGGGAGATGTGCTATTTAACCTGCGTCATTCGACAATGCCTTCACTTTCCACCTAATGGATCGAAGCCACCGGCTTCCAGCCGGTCCGCTTCAGCGAATCTGTTGTGATCTTCCTC
>NZ_JAAORB010000055.1 GCF_011601345.1 Roseovarius gahaiensis | reverse complement strand
CCAGGCCTGCCCCGCGTCCCCTCGGCGGAAAACATCCGCCTCAACGACGACGGCCAGGTCGAAGGCTTGTTCTGAACCAAAACCCCGGTGCCGTCCCACGGCACCGGGGGGCTGCTTAAAGCGCCAAGTAACCGATCGCCAGAAACGCTATCACGCAGCCGCCCCATTGCGGGGCGGTCATGCGTTCTTTCAGCAGCGCCCATGCCAGCACGATGGTGAACAGCCCGAACATCGACGAGGCGACAGCGGCGAATTGTGGATTGGCAAGGCTGCCCGCCGACAGGACCGACAAAAGCGCCACGCCATCCAGCAGCCCCATCACGATAAGCGGCAGGATGGCGCGGGGGTCCACGCGAACCTGTATTTGCCGGGCAATAACGATCAGCACCAGCAGGGCAATCGCGGTGATCCGTGCGACAAAGGTGGATTGCAGTTCACCCTCTAGCGCTGCGGCCATCTGGCCCAGTTTGAAGGTCGTGGCGAATCCGATCGCCGAGATCAGCGACAGCGCAATGGTCGGGCCTTTGGGGGGCACCGGGTCGCCGCTGGTATCGGCGAGGCTGGCGACAAGCCCCACACCTGCAACGATCAACAAGACAGCGGCGATCTGACCGCCGGATATGGCCGTTCCGGTGGCGGCAGCAAAGGCAATCGAGGCAATCGGATAGGCCCCGATGATTGGGCTGACCAAACGAACCGGCCCGCGCGCGAAAGCGAAATACAGGCCAAGGCTGGCCACCAGAAACGCCGCGCCCGACCCGACCGACAGCCACAGCGCGGGGCCTTTTGGCAGCCGCAGGTCACCGTCAGAGGCCAGAACAAAGCTTTGGAACACCAGCCCTGTGATCAACACCACCAAAAGCGCCCCAAGCAGGGGCACGGTGCGGCTGAGATAGCGGATTGCAATGTCATGCAGCCCCCAGCAGACAGCGGCCAGCAGGCCAAGCGCAATTGCATTCATCGTGTCTTAGCCCCTAAGATTTCGGTCAAATATCGCGTGATTTCCTTGCGTCATGCGATGTGGGTGTATATTCTCCATGTTAAATAAATATTCCACAAATGCAAATGGCAGGAGAGGAAGAATGCTAGATACACATTATCCGGATGTTGTGCCGGGGCCGCCCAAGCCCAGTGCGATCGTGCAGCCGCGGGTGTTCACGCTTCCGCCCGGAACCGAACGCTATGTGGTGGAAGGCGCGGGCGCAATCCTTGTTCGCCTCGAAGCCGGTGACACGCTTGAAATTGAAAACACCGAAGGCGGCCAACCTTGTGAAATCGTCTGCGCCGATCCCGGCGGGCGGTTCGACACGGGCCTGATTGGGGCGACGGCGCAGGGCGCGCCCAAGGGGCTTCAGGCCTTGCTAAGCTCGGGTGATCAGTCCTTGCGTAGCCTGCGCATGGGCATCGAGGCGCGGGGGCTGGATCTGTCCAACGCCCAAGCCGTGCATCTGTTCGGCAGCGACACGCCTGCAGGCACCAAAGAAAGCTTTACCGCCACGCGTGAGGGGGTGGCGATCATCGCCGCGCCGGGTGGCATCATGGATTTTGAGGCCCAGAACACCGCCACGCCGCTGACGGTGCATATCCGCCGCGCGGTGATCAAAAGTGTTGCCAAATTTGAATTGCCCGACCCTTTGGCCGATCCGGTTTCAGATATCCGGGTGCATTCCGCCACCGCCGAGGCCTATTTTGTAAAGGCCGGAGATTATATCCAGATTCTGGATGTCGACGGGCGGCAATGCACGGATTTTCAATGCTTTTCCGCGCGAAAACTGGACAAGGGGATTGAACATGCGCTGGATGTGACGACCACGCGCACCTTGATGGAACATGCCTACCCCATGCCGGGGCTGCACGCGAAATACTATGATCAGGACATGCTGCCGCTGGTCGAGGTGATACAGGACACTTGCGGGCGGCATGACGCCTTTGCGCTGGCCTGTTCGGCCAAGTATTACGACGACATCGGCTATCCCGGTCACGTCAACTGTTCCGACAATTTCAACGCGGCACTGGCCCCAAGCGGGGTGACAGGGCGCGCGGGATGGATGGCGATCAACTTTTTCTTCAACACCGGGCTGGACGATCACGGCGTGATGTATTCCGACGAGCCGTGGTCGCGCCCCGGCGATTATGTCTTGCTGCGCGCGCTGACCGATCTTGTCTGCGTCAGTTCTGCCTGCCCCGATGATACCTCGGCCGCCAATGGCTGGAACCCCACCGATATCCATGTGCGCACTTATAGCGGCAAGGAAAGTTTTCAACGCGCCATCGCTTACCGGCCCACACCTGACGCGGAACGTAAAATGACCAAACAGACAGGCTTTCATGACCGGTTCGACCGGTTCACCGACAATTTCATCGAATATAACGGCTATTGGCTGGCCAATTGCATGTCGACCGCAGGCCCGATCGAAGAGTATCACGCCTGCCGCGAAAAATGCGTGGTGCTGGACCTAAGCCCGCTGCGCAAGTTCGAGATCACCGGCCCGGACTCCGAGGCGCTGTGCCAATACATCTTTACCCGCAATATGAAGACCTTGCCGGTGGGCGGCGTGGTGTATACCGCGATGTGCTACCCGCATGGCGGGATGGTCGATGACGGCACGGTGTTCCGTCTGGGCAAGGACAATTTCCGCTGGATCGGCGGATCGGATTACGGCGGCGAGTGGATTCGCGAAAAGGCGGCTGAGTTGGGGCTGAACGTGCTGGTGCGGTCCTCGACCGACATGCAGCACAACATCGCCGTGCAAGGCCCCGAAAGCCGCGATTTGCTGCGAAAGGTGATTTGGACCGCGCCGCATCAGCCGAATTTCGACGATCTGGTATGGTTCCGCTTTACCCCGGCCCGGATTGGCGATGATCAGGGTATTCCGGTGGTGGTCAGCCGCACGGGCTATACCGGCGAATTGGGCTATGAGATTTTCTGCCATCCCAAACATGCGGGCGCGGTGTTCGATGCCGTGTGGGAGGCGGGCCAGGATCATGGGATCAAGCCCATGGGGCTTGAGGCGCTGGATATGGTCCGCATCGAAGCCGGGCTAATTTTTGCCGATTATGACTTCAGCGATCAGACCGATCCGTTCGAGGCTGGGATCGGGTTTACCGTGCCGTTGAAATCGAAAACCGACGATTTCGTCGGGCGCGACGCCCTGATCCGCCGCAAGGAGCACCCGGCGCGCAAAATGGTCGGGCTGGATATCGACAGCAATGTCGATGTTGGCCATGGCGATTGCGTGCACATTGGCCGCGCCCAGATTGGCGAGGTCACATCGTCCATGCGCTCGCCCATTCTGGGCAAGAATATCGCCTTGGCGCGGGTTGACGTGGCGCATCACGAGGTTGGCACCAAGGTGGAAATCGGCAAGCTGGATGGCCACCAGAAACGCCTGCCAGCGACCATCGTGCCGCTGTCGCATTACGATCCGCAAAAGACACGGCCACGGTCTTGACCAAGGTCAAGGCTATCGCGGATGCCGTCAGGGCAGAATAGGCTATGACATCTGCCCTGACATCCCTTGGCGGCGAAACCGCCCTGCACGCACTGGTCGAAACCTTCTACGACCTGATGGAAACCGATCCCGAGGCTTACCCTTTGCATCGGTTACATTTTCGCGGTCACGGCCTGAACCATACGCGGCAAGCCCAGTTTGAATTCCTGTGCGGGTTTCTGGGGGGCAGGGCCTATTATCGCGAACGGTTCGGCCACATGAACCTGCGCGAAATTCATGCCCATGTGCCGATCCGCGCGGCCGATGCCGAGCTTTGGTTGCAAACCTTTGACAAGGCGCTGATGCAGTGCGGCATGCAGGGCGAAACGGTAGACAAGTTTCGCGCCACGCTGCGTCGTGCCGCGCTGTTGTTGGTCAATGATGTGCCGGATTGGCGCGAGGCCAGCACTGCGCCAACTGGCGGCGTTTAGCCCAGCAACAAAATCTGGATGTCGGCCACATTCGTGCCAGTTGCCCCTGTGATCAACAGATCCCCCGCCATCCGTAGGGCGGCGTAGCTGTCATTGCTATCCAAAAGCCTTGCAGGCGCGCCGCCAGCGTCGCGAATGCGTTGCACGGTGCCTTGATCCACCACGCCACCGGCGGCGTCGGTCGGGCCATCGCGCCCGTCGGTTCCGGCGGACAGGAACACCCAAGGCCGGTCCAGCGGGGTGGCGTCCATCAGGCAGGCCAACCGCAGGGCCATTTCTTGATTGCGGCCACCTTGGCCCGACCCGCGCACGTTCACGGTTGTCTCGCCGCCCCAGACAACGGCGGTGGGGCCGGGGGCGCCTGACTGCGTTTGCAAGGCCGAATAGATGGCCGAGGCCGCTGCCGTCACGTCCCCCACAAGCGGCGCTTCGACGATCTGGGTGTCATACGCTGCCGACAGGGTGTCGGCGGCGGCGGCCACGCTTTCGCTGTTGCTGCCGATCAAATGGTTTTGCGCCTCGGGCAGCGGGGTGTTGGGGGCTGGCTGTAACAAATGGTGGCGAACGCTGTCGGGCAACGCATCCATGATCTGATTGCGCTGCAACAGATCGCGCACCTCCGCGCGGGTGGCCATCGGCGCAACGGTGGGGCCGCTGGCGATGGCCCGTAGATCATCGCCGATGACGTCAGACAGGATATAAGACGTCACCGAGGCAGGGGCCGCCAAGCGCAGAAAGCCACCGCCCTTGAGCATCGAAACATGCTGGCGCACGGCGTTCATCGCATTGATATTCATGCCACTTTTCAGCAAGAGCCGGTTCAGCGCCTGCTTGTCTTCCAGGGTGACACCGGGCGGCGGTGCAGGCAACAAGGCCGAGCCACCCCCCGATATCAGGGCGATGACCACATCATCGTCCGTGGCGGCGCGCAATGCCTCTTCGACCCGCATGGCGGCATGTGCGCCCACCTCGTCGGGCACGGGATGACCGGCACGAAACACCTCGGCCCCGGCAACGCTTTCTTGGTTTTCCCGGTGGGTCACGCAGATCAATACGCGCGGTCCCGACACCTGCGGGATCAGCGCGCGCATCATCGACGGCGCGGCCTTGCCCACGGCAATCACGATGGTTTTGCCATTGGGCTTGGGCCGCGGCACCCCGGTGTCACGGGTGCATTCCGTCAGCGCAACACCGGGATCCGCACGCCGAACAGCAGCCCGGAAGGCCCGGGCTGCGTGATCCTTAAGCTCTGAAATCTCAGCCACCGGCAATTTGGCGCGCCTTTTCAACCAGAACCTCGGCCTGCCGGATCGACGCATAGTCGATCAACCGGCCATCCAATGACACCGCGCCCTTGCCTGCGGCTTCGGCGTCGGCCATCGCGTCAAGAATACGCTTGGCTTTGGTCACTTCCGCGTCGGACGGGCTCATCACCTCGTTGGCCAATGCGATTTGGCTGGGGTGAATGGCCCATTTGCCTTCGCATCCCAAAACGGCGGCGCGTTTGGCGGCGGCGCGATAGCCGTCAGGATCTTGGAAATCCCCGAACGGGCCATCAATCGGGCGCAGACCGTTGGCGCGTGCAGCCACGACCATACGGGCCAACGCATAATGCCACATATCGCCCCAATGCACCTCGCGCGCGCCAGCATCGTCGGGGTCGGTCAGAACGGCATAATCAGGATTGACCCCGCCGATGATCGTGGTGCGCGCGCGGGTCGAGGCCGCATAATCAGCCACGCCAAAATGTAGGCTTTCGTTGCGCTTGGAGGCGGCAGCGATGTCGGACACGTTTTGCATGCCAAGCGCGGTTTCGATGATATGTTCAAACCCGATCCGCTTTTTGTAGCCTTTGGCATCTTCGATCTGGGTGACCATCATGTCGACGGCATAGACATCTGCGGCGGTGCCCACTTTGGGAATCATGATCAGGTCAAGCCGTTCGCCCGCCTGTTCGACCACATCGACAACATCGCGATACATATAGTGTGTGTCGAGGCCGTTGATCCGGATCGACATGGATTTTGTGCCCCAGTCAATTTCGTTCAGGGCCTTGATGATGTTCTTGCGCGCCTGTTCTTTTTCGTCGGGCGCGACGGCGTCCTCTAGATCCAGAAAGATCACGTCAACGTCAGATTCTGCGGCCTTTTCAAGCATTTGTGGCTGTGATCCGGGCACGGCAAGTTCGGAGCGGTTCAGGCGTCCGGGGGCTTGTTCGACGGGGTGAAACGACATTTGTAAATCCCTTTTTCTGAGTGTCGGAGCAACTTCGTACCCCCTTGGCATTCGGAAAAATCACATTCCTGTCAATAAAAAAATTTGCATACAGGTGTATGCGAGCCAGTCTTAACCGCCACTATTGGCCCGGTCCGCATAGTAGAAGGCGATGGCCTGCGCCCGGTTCTTGACGGACAATTTGTCAAAGATGTTGGACAGATGAAACTTAACCGTATTGGTGGAAATGCCAAGCCGGTTTGACAGCTGCTTGTTGGTCAGCCCCTCTGACAATGCCTCAAGAATCGCGCGTTCTTTGCGCGACAAGGCGCTGATCGGATCCGAACGCAGATCGCGGACATCCAGAAACGGAAACACCATTTTCCCGTCGGCCACCTCAAGGCAAGTTTGCACAAGGGTTTCTGTCGGGGCCGAGCGTGACACGAAGGCGGCTGCGCCAATGCTCATGGCGCGGCGTGGCGCGCTTGGGTCATGGTCATGGCCATAAATCACGATGCGCGGCGCGTTCTCTTGCGATCGCAAAACCTCGGTCAGTTTTTCGGCACCAAGGGCGGGCAGGTTCCAGTCGATCACGCCCACCTGAACCGGAACACGCATCGCCATACCCAGAAAGCCCTCGGCGGTTGCGGTCGTCGCGACAAGGGAAAACCGTTGATCGCGTTCGAACACCTCGGACATGGCCGACAAGACCAGCGGATTGCTGTCTCCGAGCATGATTTCAACTTTTTCCAAGGCGCTACCCCCTTGTTATGAAGGTGAAATTTTCAAAAACCTACCCATCTGTGTGGGGTGTTCACGGGTATACAACGGTATATCAACCTAAATGGGTAGTTTTATCCCCACCCAACTGGCTGCCCAAAAGCAGGAGTATCGGGTGTTTTTTCATTTCGCAACAATTTTTATCATCGTGGTGAAAATCATCGCTGCCATCAGCCGCCGATCTGAAAAGGACCCTGAAAATGACATCAAACGCACCATTCGCTCATCTCGAGATTCCCGATACAATCGCCGCCGGTCCCGGACCGGGCAACACCGATGCGCGTGTTCTGGCGGCGTTTAGCGGCGCCGGTCTTGCCGATCACATGCATGCCGACGTTCTGCGCGGGATGATCGAATGTAAACTGATGCTGCGTCAGGTCTGGGGCACCGAAAATACGCATACCTTTGGCGTCGCCGGCACCGGTTGGAGCGGGCTGGACGTGATGTTCAGCGCGGTCATGCCGGGCGACAGCGTTGTCGTGTTCACCAACGGCACGTTTTCCGGGATCGACGGGCTGACCGTGCGGATGAAGGCCGCCACCGCCGAGGAACTGGCCGCAAACCCGCTGGATCCCAAGTCCGCCTCGGTTGTGATCGTCGATGTGCCACACGGCCAGTCCGTGACCGGCGATATGGTCGAGGCGGCTCTGGCTGAACACAAACCGAAATGGGCCGCGATGGCGCATTGGGAAACCGGATCGGGGCGCATCAATGATTTGGCCGGGTTCAGTGCCGCGTGTGAGCGTCATGGCACCATGGGGTTGGTCGATGCGGTGTCATCGCTTGGGGTGGAAAATTTCCGGATTGATGATTTCTCCGGTGTCCACGGCTGGGCCTCGTGTCCGCAAAAAGGCATTTGCTGCCTGCCGCTGACCTATGCTCCGGTGTCGTTCACCGACCGTTATATCGAAACGCTGAAGGCCACCGGCACCCGTAGTTTCGTGCATCACCCCATTCTTGAGGCCCGGCATTGGGGCATCATCGACGGGCAGGATGTTGAAAAGGGCACCTATCACCGCACCCATTCGGCCTATGCTGTATCAGCGTTCCACGAGGCGTTGCGCATCACCTTGCAGCAGGGCGTTCCGGCGCGGGCGCGCGACTATGCGCTGCACGAAGCCGCGTTGCGCGCGGCGGTCGAGGCCATCGGCTGTGAGGTGACGTCAAACATGACATCGCTGGTCGTGCTGAACTTGCCCGGCGCGCTGCGGGGTCGCGAAATGGAGTTGGTTCAAAATTGCCGCGCCCGCAACTTCGGCATCTGGCCCACCCTGTCCGAGCCGGTTCAGGTGCGGATCGGTATCCTGAACCTGCTCACCCGTGAAGCGGTCACCGATATCGCGCTGCGTTTTGCCGAAGCCATCCGCGACTTGGGCGGGCAGGCTGACGATGAAACGGTGAACGCCGCCCTTGCACAAAGTTACGACAAAGCGATGGCGGCCGAATAAGCCGCGCCGCGCATTCCGGTCGAGGAGGAGAGACCACAATGGATATCCATGAATACCAAGCCAAGGAACTATTGGCGAATTTCGGCGTCTACAGCCCGCCGGGCGCCTTGGCCTACAGCCCCGAACAGGCCGCCTATCGCTCGCGCGAGATCGGTGGGGACCGTTGGGTTGTCAAGGCGCAGGTGCATGCCGGGGGCCGTGGCAAGGCCGGTGGCGTCAAGCTGTGCAACAGCGACACCGAAATTCAGGAAACCTGCGAAGAGCTGTTTGGCCGCAAACTGGTGACGCACCAGACTGGCCCCGAAGGCAAGGGGATTTATCGCGTTTATATCGAAGGGGCCGTGCCCATCGAACGCGAGTTTTATCTTGGCTTCGTGCTGGACCGGACATCGCAGCGGGTGATGATCGTCGCCTCTGCCGAAGGTGGCATGGAGATCGAGGATATCTCGGCCAAAAAACCCGACAGCATTGTGCGCGCCACCGTTGAACCGGCGGTTGGCCTGCAGGATTTCCAGTGCCGCCAGATTGCCTTCAAGCTGGGGATCGACCCGGCGCTGACCGCGCAAATGGTGCGCACCTTGCAAGGCTGCTACCGGGCGTTCCGTGAACATGACGCGACCATGGTCGAAATCAACCCGCTTGTCGTGACGGGCGACAACCGTGTGTTGGCGTTGGATGCCAAGATGACATTCGACGACAACGCGCTGTTTCGCCACCCGCAGATCAGCGAGTTGCGCGACAAAAGCCAAGAAGACGCGCGCGAAAGCCGCGCCGCCGACCGTGGCCTGAGCTATGTCGGTCTGGAAGGCAATATCGGCTGCATCGTGAACGGTGCCGGGCTGGCGATGGCGACAATGGACACCATCAAACTGGCGGGCGGCGAACCGGCGAACTTTCTGGACATCGGCGGCGGGGCCACGCCCGAGCGGGTGGCCAAGGCGTTTCGGCTGGTGATGTCTGATGGCAATGTGCAGGCCGTGCTGGTCAACATCTTTGCCGGGATCAACCGCTGTGACTGGGTGGCCGAAGGCGTCGTTCAGGCGCTGCAAGAGGTGCAGGTCGACGTGCCGGTGGTGGTGCGGCTGGCGGGCACCAATGTCGAGGAAGGGCAGAAAATCCTCGCGAAATCCGGCCTTCCCGTTATCCGCGCCGGCACCTTGATGGAAGCCGCCGAGCGTGTCGTCAGCGCATGGCGCAAGGATCAATCGGAAAACACAACTTTGAGGGCCGCCCAATGAGCATTTTGATCGACAGACAAACACCCGTCATCGTGCAGGGGATCACCGGCAAGATGGCCCGGTTCCACACGGCCGAAATGATCGCCTATGGCACCAACGTGGTGGGTGGCGTGGTGCCCGGCAAGGGTGGCCAGACGGTCGAAGGTGTGCCGGTGTTCGACACGGTGGAAGATGCGGTCAAAGCCACGGGCGCCGAGGCCAGCCTTGTGTTCGTGCCGCCGCCCTTTGCCGCCGACAGCATCATGGAGGCCGCCGATGGTGGTATCCGCTATTGCGTCTGCATCACCGATGGCATCCCCGCGCAGGACATGATCCGCGTCAAACGCTATATGTACCGCTACCCCAAAGAACGGCGCATGGTCCTGACCGGGCCGAACTGTGCCGGAACGATCAGCCCCGGCAAGGCGTTTCTGGGCATCATGCCCGCCCATATCTATCTGCCGGGCCATGTCGGGATCATCGGTCGCTCGGGCACCTTGGGCTACGAGGCTGCGGCGCAGCTGAAAGAGCATGGCATTGGCGTGTCCACCTCGGTCGGGATCGGTGGCGATCCGATCAATGGCTCGTCCTTCAAGGATATCCTGCAACGCTTCGAAGACGACAACGACACCCATGTGATCTGTATGATCGGTGAAATCGGTGGCCCGCAAGAGGCCGAGGCCGCGGAATATATCCGCGATCACGTCAGCAAGCCCGTCATCGCCTATGTCGCGGGCCTGACCGCCCCGAAAGGCCGCACCATGGGTCATGCGGGCGCGATCATCTCGGCCTTTGGCGAAAGCGCGTCGGAAAAGGTGGAAATCCTGTCCGCCGCGGGCGTCACCGTGGCGCCCAACCCGGCGGTGATCGGCGACACGATCGTCAGCGTTCTAAAGCGGGAGGCCGCGTAATGCCTGCGCCGGTTGTCATGACCCATAAACCAAAAGTTCTGGTGACGCGCCGCTGGCCTGCAGCGGTCGAGGCGCGGCTGGCCGACAGGTTTGAGGTGCAGGTCAACAAGACCGACACGCCGATGACCGGCGCAGAATTTCAGGAGGCTTTATCGCGCTTTGACGCGATTTTGCCCACCGTTACCGACAAACTGGATGCCGAGGCACTGACCGTGTCCAACCCGCAAACGCGGCTTTTGGCGAATTACGGCGTGGGGTTCAGCCATATTGATGCCGATGCCGTGCGCGCGCATGGCATCACTGTGTCAAACACGCCCGATGTCTTGTCGGACTGCACCGCCGATCTGGCGATGACGTTGATGCTTATGGTCGCCCGCCGCGCGGGCGAGGGCGAGCGTGAATTGCGCGCCGGCAATTGGACAGGCTGGCGGCCCACGCATCTGGTTGGCAGCAAGGTGTCGGGCAAGACGCTTGGGATCGTTGGTTTTGGCCGGATCGGGCAGGCCATGGCACAGCGCGCCCATCACGGCTTTGGCATGACGATCGTCGTGCAAAACCGCTCGGCTATCGCGCAGGATGTGCTGGACCGCTACGGCGCAACACAGGTTGCCAGTCTGGACGATCTGATGCCGCAATGCGATGTCCTGTCGCTGCATTGTCCGGGCGGTGACAGCAACCGGCACCTGATTGATGGCCGCCGTTTGGCGCTGATGAAACCCGGTGCGTTCGTGATCAATACTGCACGCGGCGAAGTGGTGGACGACCACGCTTTGGCGCAGGCGCTGACTTCGGGGCATCTTGGCGGCGCGGGGCTGGATGTGTTCGACGGCGAGCCGAACATCGGCCCGGTCCTGTTGTCTTGTGACAAGCTGGTGATGCTGCCGCATCTTGGCAGCGCCACGCGCGAAACCCGCGAGGCCATGGGAATGCGGGTGTTCGACAATCTGGTCGACTTTTTCGAAGGCCGCGCACCGCGTGACAAGGTGCTGTGATGCAGGCCGTTGCAGAAACCCAGACCATGCCAGAGGCCACGGATTACGCCGCGCAGCTTTACCACAGGGTGCGCTCGGCGTGGCTGCGCATGCTGGAACGCCGCGCGCCCAATGTGGCCCGGCAAGTGCTGCAAGGCGCTGTCGATTGGCCCGAGGCGGATTACGCCGACCACCTGCAAGCCGCAACAATCTGGTTTCATCTGCAACAGATCATGGACGAAAACATCGCCGTGCATGACGCGCGCCAGCTTGAACGTCACGGCTCGGTCAGCGATGTGCCCGACAGCTTTGCACAGGTGCTGTCCGAAACTGACCCCGACGCCCGCGATGCCCTGCACCGGCTTGTTCAGCAGGGCCGAATTTCGGTTGGCCCAACGATCACCGCCCACCCGACCGAAGCCAAGCGCGTGTCGGTCATGGAAATCCACCGGCGGATTTACCGGCAGCTTGTGCAGTTCGAATCCAACCGCTGGACCCCGCAAGAATCCGCGCGTATGGATCGCCAGTTGGAAATGGAAATCGACCTGTTGTGGCTGACCGGCGAGTTGCGCATGGAACGCCCGTCGCTTGCGGCGGAAATCGACTGGGGTCTGCAATTTTACCGCACCAGCCTGATCAAGGCGGTTCCGCGTTTGTTCGAACGTTACCGCGAGGCGGTTCAAAACGCATTCGGCCCCGAGTGCCCGGCGTCGGCCTGTTTGAAGTTCCACTCGTGGATCGGTGGGGATCGTGACGGCAACCCCAATGTCACAACCGAGGTCACGCGCATGGCCTTGACCCAATCGCGCGCGATGATCTTGGAGGAATACGCATCCGCCCTGCGCGAGATCGTCAAACACCTGTGCCTGTCTGATAAGCTGGCGGCGCTGCCTGCCGATCACCGCGCGGCGTTGGACACCATCGTTGCGACCCGCAGCACCGATGCCCGCGCTTGCACCGCCCGCAACCCGAACGAGAGTTTCCGACAGGCCACCACGGCCATTTTGCAAGCCATCGAAACCGATGCCTACCCGCATGTTCCGGCCTTCATCGCGGACCTTGAAACGGTCTGCGATGCGCTTGTGGCGCTTGATGCGAGATTGCTGGCCGATGGGTTGATCCGCCCGCTGATCTGGCAGGCCAGTGTTTTCGGCTTTCGCGCGCATAGCTTGGATATCCGGCAAAACTCTGACGTGGTGACGCGCGCCTTGCAAGATATCTGGTCGGCCAACGGCCCCGCGCCCGAGGCGTTTTCGCCGGACTGGTCCGCGCGGTTAAGGGCCGAACTGGCTGCGCCCGATATGCCCTGTGTCGACATGACCCGGCTTGGCCCTGACGCGTCCGAGTTGCTGGCGCTTTTGCAGCTGATGCGCGATGTTCTGTCGGGCTCCGACCCCGAGGCGATCGGGCCGTTCATCCTGTCGATGACCCGGTCCGCCGACGATATTCTGGCGGTCTACCTGTTGGCGCGCTACGCGGGGTTCGGAGCGGAAAAGCTGGCGCTCAAGGTCGTGCCGCTGTTTGAAACCATCGAAGATCTGCACGCCGCGCCCCGCATTCTTGAGAACGTGCTGGAGGTGCCGCTGGCCGCACGCAGCCTGCGCGACACCGACCAACAGATCGAGATCATGCTGGGCTATTCTGACAGCAACAAGGATGGCGGGTTTCTATGTGCCACATGGACCTTGGATCGCGCGCAACGGGCGATCACCCGCAGCATTGGCAAAAAGGGGCTGACGCCTGCGTTTTTCCATGGCCGGGGCGGCTCGGTCAGTCGGGGCGGTGCGCCCACCGAACGCGCAATCGCCGCGCAACCACGCGGCACCCTGAACGGCAGGCTGCGCCTGACCGAGCAGGGCGAGGTGGTGACGGCGAAATATGCCAATGTCGGCACTGCGGCGACACAGCTTGAGGTGCTGGCCTCTGCGGTCCTGAAACATAGCGCCGTGCCCGAGATCGAGGCCGTGGACCCCGAGGCCGAAGATGTGATGACCACGCTGTCGAGCCTGAGCCAGACCCGCTATCAAACGCTGATGCAGCGGCCGGCTTTTATCGACTATTTCAACGAGGCCAGCCCGGTGAACGAACTGACGCTGCTCAAGATCGGATCGCGCCCGGCGCGCCGGTTCGGGGCGCAATCGCTAAACGATCTGCGCGCGATCCCTTGGGTCTTTGCCTGGAGCCAGAACCGCCACATGATCAGCAGTTGGTTTGGGTTCGGGGGCGCGGTGGAAGATTTCTGCGCGGTCCGTGGCGGGGCAGGTGCGCCGCAGCTGTCCGCCATGTTCGCCAAGGTGCCGCTGTTCCGGCTGATCGTGGATGAGATTGAAAAATCCCTTGTTCTGGCGCGCATGGATATCGCCGAAGACTATGCCGCGCTTGTCACCAACCGGGCCGGGGCCGAAGATGTTTTTGCCCGCATCCAAGCAGAACATCAGCGCACCGCACAAGCGGTGCGAATGGTGACGGGCCAAGAGCTTGGCCGACGGTTTCCCAATTTCATGGCCCGCACCCGGCGCAACGAAACCGCGTTGCGCGCGGCCCACACGGCGCAGATTGCGCTGTTGAAGGATGTCCGCGCCGAGGCGGACCACGACAGCCGCATTCGTTTGATGCAAACCATGAACTGTATTTCCGCCGGGCTTGGCTGGACGGGATAACAACAAGACCACATGAAAAGGAGGGCAGGGCATGACCGCACCGCCTCGGATCAACACGTTTTTCACCGAATCCCTCGCGTCGCGCGATCCCGAGATTGCGCAGGCGATTGGCCAAGAGCTTGGCCGTCAGCGCGA
>NZ_JAAORB010000054.1:2345-16328 GCF_011601345.1 Roseovarius gahaiensis | reverse complement strand
GCATGGCCCCAAGGAAATGGATGCGCTGATTGGCGCGATGGATGAATTATGGAGCCACTGCGCGCTGAATCGCGTCGCGCTTGCCAGCTGACACCTCATCAAAAAGGAGCTTGACCGATGCGCTGGATCACACGCGGTGCAGTTGTCGCCACCGTCGCCATTTTGTGCCCATTGGGAATTTCACAGCTGACCGCTACGGAAATGGCCGGCCCTATCAACGAACGCGCCCCTGTCGCAGCCTCTGTGCGGCGCGCGGACCCATTGCGGATCGACGATGTGCTGCACGCCTTCGGCCATGTCGTCCCGGCGGAGATCCTCCGCGTGTCCATGCCGCGCCATGCCGCCCCGGTGACGGATATTCTGGTGGACGAAGGCGATCTTGTCGCCGCCGGCCAGATCCTTGCCCGCATCGACCGGACCGATATCCGGCGTGATCTTCTGCAGGCCGAAGCGACCCTGTCCACCACCCGCGCCGAGATCCGCATCGCGCAATCCAGCCTGCAGGTCGCCGCCACCGATATCGCACAGCGCCGCGCCGAACTGGAGAGGCTGGAACGTCTCGCCAAAACCGGCGCCTCGTCCGAGGTGCAGCGGCAGGATGCGTTCCGCGCGCTGCAACAGGCGATGTCCGAACACGAGGCCGCCAAGGCCCGTCTTGCCGGCGCGCAGGCCAGCGAAACCCTCGCCCGGCTCGAGCTTGAGCGCGTCACCACACTGGCCGAGCAGATGGACATCCGCGCTCCGGTCGCTGGCCGCGTGACCGCCATCATGGTCGATCCCGGTGACACGCCGGTCATGGGCGGCCCCGTCCTCGGTCTGGCCGCCGACGACCGGATGGAGGCCGTGCTGACCTTGCCCCCCCATGCGCTTGCCCGCGTTTCGGTCGGCGATCCGGTCCGCCTCTGGGCGCCGGACGGTGCGGTGATCGAGGCTAATGTCACCCGGATCAGCCCATCCTCCGCGCCCGATGGGGGGCTGGCGCGTGTGGCCGTACAGATACCCGATGGGCAATCCCATCTTTCCGGGTCCAGCCTGCGCGGCGAAATCGTTGTTGATCAGAGGGTTGCGATCGTCGTGCCCACATCCGCTCTCGTGGCGCTTGATAATGGCCCCGGCGTGTTCCGCGTGGTCGAACAGCGCACGGTGGCAACGCCCGTCACTCTGTCCATGCGACCGGGCGGCGCCCAGGCCGAGATCGTCGCGGGCCTGCCCGACGGTGCGGTATATGTCACGGTCGCCGCGCCGCTTCTGCGCGATGGCGAGCCTGTGGCGCAAAGCGGCGACCTGCGCGACATTGGCGTCAAGCAGACAGCGGCCTTGGGGCTGGGGCTAGCCCGGCGATGATCCTCACGGAATGGACCCTGCGCCATACGCTTTTGCCGGTGATTGTCGTCATTGTGCTGGCGCTTCTGGGCCTGCGCGCGGGTCTGACACTGCCGCTGACCCATCTGCCCGATATTGGCGAAAACCGGATCGTGCTAAGCCTGTCCGCGCCCGATGCCTCGCTTACCGCGACCGATCACGATCTGGCCAAGCCGGTCTATCGCGCGCTGTCGTCGCTGCCCGAAGTGACTTCGATCCGCGCGCGGATTACTGCCGGGCAACTGGTCATGATCCTCGACCTGCGTAATTCCCGCACCGCCCAAGACAGTCTTGCCAAGGTGGAGGATCGGCTTCAGGCGCTTGGTCCAGACCTTGATCTGGTGTTTTCCGTAGACGAGATGCGCGCCACCTCCTCGCGCCGTCAGGCGGCGCTGGAGCTGGCCATTCTGCCCCGCAACGCAGATATCGTCGCAGCCAGCGATGCGATGCGCGATACCATCTTGCCCGCTTTGCGCCAGATCGACGGCATCGCCGAGATCGAGGTTCAGGCCAGCACCCGCGCTGAACTGGTGATCCATACCACCGACAGCCAGCTTGCCTCGGTCGGGCTGAGCTTCGCGGCGCTGAACCGCCAGATCACTCAAGCATTGTCGCAACAGGTGGCCAAACCCGTGCCCGTGTCCCCGGACAAGACGCAGGGCACGATCCTGTTTTCGCTCCCCCAGACCATACGCCCGCAGGACGCCGCGCAAACGCTGTCCAACCTGTCGCTGACCGCCGCTGCCGGTCAGCCGATCCCGCTGGCTGCTGTGGCGGGTGTTTCTTATGCGACGGGCCCGCGCGATTGGCTGGCCCGGCACAATGGAGCACCGGCGCTTCTGGCGCAGGTCCATGCCGCAACAGGGGCCGACCTCGTGACGCTCAGCCGGGATCTTGACCGTGTACTGACAGACCTCCGGCAGAGGCGCCCCGACCTCATGCTGGACGTGATCGCGCGCCCTGCCAAGCAGGCGATCCGCTCGCTTGGCGCCACCCTGCAGGCGCTTCTGGAAGGTTGCCTTCTGGTGATCGCTGTGATCGCGCTTGCGTTGAAATCCTGGCGCGCCACGGCACTGGCCGCGCTGGCCATTCCGCTGTCCGTGCTGCCGACGCTTTATGTGATGCAGGTGGCCGGCCTCAGCCTGAACATCGTCAGCCTGCTGGCCCTTACCCTTGCATCGGGGATCGTCGTGGACGATGCGATTGTCGAGATCGAGAACATCCACACCCACCTGCGCCGGGGCGTCGCGCCCCGCAAAGCCGTTGCGCGCGCGGTGAGCGAAATGGCTCGCCCGGTCATCGCTACAAGTCTGGCACTGCTGGCGGTATTCCTGCCCGTCGCGACCATGTGGGGCGAGGCCGGTCTTTATTTTCAGGCATTCGGGTATACGCTTTGCATCGCAACGGTGTTTTCGCTGCTGGTGTCGCGGCTTGTGATTCCGGGCCTTGCCCTGCGGTTTGCGGGCAGCCCCGTGGCACGCCCCTCCACGCCTGTGGCGCGGCGGATCGCCCGGCGGTACCGCGCCCTGCTTGTCCGCGCGCTGCGCCTGCGATGGCTCTGTCTTGCGGGGGCGGGGCTGGTGGCGTTGCTGTCCGTGGTCTCGGCGCTCAACCATCCCGGCGCGTTCATCCCGCTCGAGCGCGACGATCTTTTGCGCGTCGACATGGCCCTGCCGCCCAGTATGGCCCCCGTGGCGCGTGTGGCCCACCTGGCCGCGCTCGAACGCGATCTTCTGGCGGATGACGGCGTGCGCGGCCTGACGGTGATCGCCTCGGATCAACCTGACGACACGCTCCGTCTGTTGATCCGCACCGACGGCTCCGCTCGAACCGAGGCCCGGCTGGGCGACGCGCTCCGCCAGACCGCCGATGCGCGCGCCATCCCGCTCACCAGCACCGGGCGTGCCGCACTTGTGCTCGATCTGGCGGCCCCTGACCGTCGCAGCCTCGAAATCGCGGCCCCCGCGATCCTCGCTGCCATCGCGCGACTGCCCGAGGATATTCCGATCCTGTCGTCGATGCCCGCACGCCCGGCTCAGGTGCGCTTCCTGCCCGATCAGGGCCTCTTGCGGCAGCTCGATCTCAGCGCGGCGGATCTGGTCTTGGCGCTTCAGGGTCATACAAACCCCGACGATCACCTGATCGCGATGATCGAAGGGGATGACCAACAGCCGCTCCCCCTGCGCAGTCGGTTGGCCCCCCCTAGCCCCGACAGCAACGCGCCGGATGACCTGACCTTCGCCACCGTGGCCTTGCCCGGTGGCGGTACAATGCCGCTTGCCGCGCTCGGACGGTTCGAGCTGGAGTTCGCCCATCTTCGGCTCGAACGGCGCGATGGCCTCTACGTGCTGCCCCTTCTGGCCGCGCCCCCTTCGGCGGCGATCGCGCGTCGCATCTCGGAGGTTGCTGAGGCCGAGGTTGCCCGGCTGGCCTCCGATCTGCCCGGTCTCGCCCTTCTGCCCGCAGGCGACACCGCCTCCCGGCTCGAGATGATGTCCGACCTCAGCCGCGCCTTGGGCAGTATGCTCCTGCTGCTCGTCGCGGTGCTTTACGCGCTCTTCCGCTCGGTGGCGCAGGTTGCGGTGATTCTCGCCTCGCTGGTCTTCGCGTTAAGCGGTGGGATGCTGGTCTTGTCGGTGACGGGCCTGCCGGTGTCCCTTCCGGTGCTGATCGGTCTGATTCTGCTGCTTGGGATCGTGGCCAAGAACGCGATTCTCCTGATTGACCGCGCGCAGACGCTTGTCGCGCGGCGCGCAACCATGGCGCAGGCGGTGATCGCCGCTGCGTCGGACCGGGCCCGCCCGATCATCATGACCAGCGTCGCAATGATCGCCGGGATGCTGCCTGCCGCGCTTCCCTGGCTCGACGGTTCGGCCTTCCGTCAACCGCTGGCGCTGACGGTGATCGGCGGCGTCGCGGTCTCGACCGTGCTCAGCCTCGTGGTCACGCCGGTCCTGTGCCTCATGGCCCACAGCGCCGCGTGCCACATAGTCCGGCTGAGCACCCGGCTCAACGACACAGGCGTCCCCCAAAACTGATTGCGCGGCATCGCTGCCAGAATCGGCACCGAATCCCTTGTGCCTGCCCCCTCGCTCTCATCGGACCTTGGTCTCACGCTACCGCTACCTTCGTAGGGTTTTTCGCAAGACCTTCGGCGCCTCCTACCCGTGGTTTCCCTTGCTAGGCTTGGATCAGGAAATTCCCGCTCGCGACTTGGTGGGGGCCAACAGACTTCAAACCAGGAGAGACCAAAATGGTTTTCGTAAACACAAACGACCTGAAGCACATCCTTGACCAGATCCGCATCGCCGAACAGCATGTGGCGGGCACCCCGCTGACAGAACTGGTGCCGAACCCGGTTCTGCCTTTTGGTCTGCGTCATGTCGACGGGACGATGAACAACCTGACGGAAGGTCGTGAAAGTTGGGGGTCGGCGGATCAGGTCATGCCGCGCCTGCTTGAATCGACCTTTCTCACGCAGTCTGAAACAGCGCATTTGGCCGATCCCAACCCGCGTGCGCCTCAGGAGGGTCCGACTTCGTATAGCCAGACCTCAGGGTCAGTTTATGATGCTGAGCCGAGGATCATCTCCAACCTGATCGCCGATCAGACGCTTGCAAACCCCGCCGCCATCGCCGCTGCCCTCAGCCACTCTGGTTTAACCGGTCAGGCGATGCTGACCGCCGCCAACGAGATCGTGCAGGCGTATCAGCGCGTGATCGACACACAGGCCGCTGCCGGCAACGTCGATCAGGCGCTTGAATTGCAACGCGAGCAATTGCTGACCGCGCTGGATACGGCGCAGCAAGAGCTGACAACGGCCCAGACCGATGTCGGGACCAAGACAACCGCCAAGACGGACGCCGATCAGGCCGTGATTGAGGCGCAAGCGACGCTGGACGCAGCCACCACAACCATGTCCGCATTGCAAAGCGGCGGGCAGGTGGGCGAAGCTCAGGCCGCGCTGACGGATGCCCAGTCCGCCCTGACGCAAGCCCAGAATACGCTCAACGCCGCGCAGAATGATCTGGACGCCGCCAAGATTTCAGCGGCTTCGGTGCTGTCCATGCGTGATGCCAAGCAGACCGAAGTCACCACCCTGCAGAACCAGAAGGACACCGCCGATCAGGCGCTTGTCACGGCTCAGGGCGTTCTCTCAGACGCTCAGGCCGCGCTGGAACAGGAAACTGACGCCGCAGACGCGGTCACCGCAGCCCAGACAGCCGTTGACGAGGCGTCCACCGCAGTTAACACCGCACAGGCGCGCGTGGATGACCTCGACGTACTGCTTACGAAGGCGCAGACGGACCTCGAGGATCTGAACGCCCAACTTCAGACCGCGCAGCAGGCCGAGATCGACGCACAAGCCCGCGTCGACACCGCCCAGCAGGCCGCCGCCGGAACCCAGGCCGCCCGTGACAATGCCGCATCTCTGTTTGACGCTGAAGTGGCCGAACTGGCGACCGCGCAGACCGATATGCTTAGCGCCCTTGAGGTCTATATGAAAGGCGGGTCGCTGGCCGATTTCTCTGTGGCATCTGCAGCCTTCTCCAAGGCCCGCGAGGAAAAACTGGCTGCAGAAGAAGTTTTGGCTGATGCGATCGAAGCGGATGACGACGCAGATCAGACAGTTCTGGACGAAAATACCACGCTTTCAAGTGCGCAGTCTCAGGTCAATTCCCTGACCCAGCAGCGCGATTCGGCCATAACCACGCGTGACGGCTTGAGCACCCAGCTGACGAACGCCAACATCGCCCTGTCCAACGCGCAGAGCGCGCTGGAAACTGCTCAGCAGGATCTTCAGACCGCACAGGCAAACAATCAGGCCTATGTTGAGGCACAGACCGCCGTCACGCAGGCGCAATCCGGCGTCGATACGGCGCAGGGCGTGGTCGATGGCCTTGTGAACCAGCTTTCTGAAATCAACGCCGAGCTTGGACCCCTGAACACCAATCTCGACACCGCCAATGCCGAGGTCACCCGCCTTGACGGCGTCGTGCAGACCGAAACCGGTGATCTGACCACGGCACAAGACGATGTCAACACGGCCAAGCAAGCTTTGGCTGCAGCGCAGACCGCTGATGCTCGGATCCTCGACCAACTCGGCGTGATCGCGGACGCTACAATAGCTCTCGACACCGCCACGCGGGCTGCTGATCAGGCCGCGTCCGACCTGACAGCGGCGGAAGCTTTGCAAGCTGACAAGCAAACCGCGTTCGACACTGCCACAAGCAACCTTGATGCCTTGACCACACCCGGCGCAGCCGAAGCCGCGCTGGCCACCGCGCAGGCCACCACCGCCGAGGCGCAGACCGCGCTTGACACATTGCTGACGACGCACGAGATCACGATGGACGGGAATAATGTTCTGCTGCCCGACGTGAGCCCCGATGAAGGCCTCTCCGCGCCCTATAACTCGTGGATGACGCTGTTTGGTCAGTTCTTTGATCATGGTCTTGACCTTGTCGGTAAAGGGGGCAGTGGCACCGTCTATATACCGCTTCAGCCCGATGATCCGCTTTACGTAGAAGGCTCCCCCACCAACTTCATGGTGCTGACCCGCGCCACGAACCAGCCCGGCCCCGATGGCGTGCTTGGCACCGAGGATGACCTTCGCGATCATTCCAACAAGACAACGCCTTGGGTCGATCAGAACCAGACCTACACCTCGCACCCGTCGCATCAGGTCTTCCTGCGCGAATATGACCTGAACGGGAATGATCAGCCGGTGTCCAACGGCGACCTGCTGCATGGTCAGAGCGGCGGCATGTCCACCTGGGGCGATGTCAAGGCGCAAGCGGCGGCCAAGCTGGGCATTCAGCTGAACGACACCGACGTTCTGGATGGCCCGCTTCTGGCGACCGATCCGTATGGCAACTTCATTCCCGGCCCCAACGGCCTGCCACAATTGGTCGTGCCGAACCCCGATTATGTCGAGGGCGGCACCGAACCGCTGCATATCCATGTCGAAGGCAATCTTGCCGATCCGGTGGATGCCAGCCTGGCGGTCCGCAACGGCCATGCCTTCCTGGAAGATATTGCCCATAACGCGGTCCCAGGCACCTATGTTGTTGACCGCACCACTGGTGAAACCGCCGTAAAGCAGCCCGATTCCGACGCCGAGACCGGCAACGCGATCGTCCCCAACCAGTTCGGACAGAACGAAACCTACGACAACGAACTGTTGGATCGTCACTTCATCGCTGGTGATGGCCGTGGCAACGAAAACTTCGGCCTGACGGCGGTGCACCATGTGTTCCACACCGAGCACAACCGCCAGACAACCGAGATGAAACAGACCATCCTCGAAAGCGGCGAGCTGGAGTTCATCAACGAATGGCTGGCCACCCCGATCGACGAGGCTGATCTGGCCAACGCGACCGCTGATACCCTTGAATGGGATGGCGGGCGTCTGTTTCAGGCCGCCAAGTTCACCACAGAGATGCAGTATCAGCACCTCGCCTTCGAAGAGTTCGGCCGCACCGTGCAGCCGCAAATCGCGGCGTTCATGGTCAATTCCAGCGCCGAGATTGATGGCGCGGTCATGGCTGAATTTGCCCATGTGGTGTATCGCTTCGGCCACTCGATGCTGACCGAGAACGTTCAAACGATGGACCCTAACGGCGTGAACACCTCTAACGGTCTGATCGAAGCGTTCCTTAATCCGGTTGCCTTTGATCTTGACCAGACCCTGACCTCGGATCAGGCGGCTGGTGCGGTTGCGCGTGGCATGTCTCGCGAAACCGGCGCCAATATCGACGAGTTCATTACCAGCGCCCTGCGCGACAATCTTGTCGGACTGCCTTTGGACCTTGCCGCGTTGAATATCGCACGGGGCCGGGAAACCGGCGTGCCGTCGCTCAACGCCGCGCGGGAACAGTTCTATTCCGCCACCGGCAGCGAGTTCCTCAAGCCATATGAAGGATGGTCCGACTTTGCCGAAAACCTCAAGAACCCGGCATCCATCATCAACTTCATCGCGTCCTACGGCACGCACGATACCATCGTGAACGCCACGACCGTGGTGGAAAAGCGCGCCGCGGCCACTGATCTGGTTCTGGGCGGCGACAGGGCCCCCCAGGATCGCCTTGACTTTGTCAACGGCACGGGCGCTTGGGCCGACGCGGAAACCGGTATCAACGATGTGGAATTTTGGATAGGCGGTTTGGCCGAGGCCATCATGCCTTTCGGCGGGATGCTTGGCTCGAGCTTCGGTTTTGTCTTCCAACAGCAGATGGAGGCGCTTCAGAACGGCGACCGGTTCTACTATCTTGCCCGGACAGCCGGTATGAATATGCTGGCGGAACTGGAAAACAACTCTTTCGCGTCGATGATCATGCGCAACACTGACATTCAGGACGGCGGTGCGCATATCCCGGCCAACATCTTCTCGTCGATGGATGTCATCCTGGAAGTGGATCAAGCGGTGCAGTCCATGCCCGATCCGGTCTCGACCGATCTCGATCCTTTCCTTGCCGCCATGGGCACCACCATGGTCGAGCGGGCCACAGCCACGGCGGATGCGCCGCTGATCGACGGGGTGCGGGAGTATGACAACCTGCTCAAGTTCAACGGCGGTGAGCATGCGGTGCTTGGCGGCACTGATCAGCGCGACATCCTCAATGGCGGTCTTGGTGACGATGCGCTGTGGGGCGGCGCAGGGGATGACCTTCTTATCGGTGGCGCGGGTGTCAACACGTTCCGCGGCGGCGCCGGTGACGACATCCTCAAGGATGGTGACGATGTCAGTTTCCTGCACGGTGAAGATGGCAATGACGTGATCTCGGCCGGGGGCGGTATCGGCGAACTGATGTTCGGCGGTAAGGGCAATGACGCGATCCTGATGGGCTCGGATGACGCTGCCGAGGCGTTCGGCATGGAAGGCGACGACTTTATCTATGGCGGGGCCGGGGCCGAGGTCATGTTTGGCGGCGAAGGCGATGATTGGATCGAAGGCGGCGACGGCTTTGACATGATCATGGGCGACAACGGCGATCCCTTTGGCGGTTCGCGTGTTGCGGGCCACGACGTTCTGGATGGCGGCGCCAACGACAACGACTTGCTGGGGGAAGGGGGCGACGACATCCTGATCCAACGCGAGGGCGTGCATGTCAACGAAGGTGATCTTGGATTTGACTGGGTAGCCCACAAGAATGCCATGACAGGCGCGGATATTGATCTGACCCGGCGTTTGGAAACGGCCGAGCAGTTGGACGCGATCCGTGACCGCTATAAACTGATCGAGGCGGCCTCGGGGACGCAGTTCGACGACTTCCTTTATGGCGATGACCGCGAAGGCGCAGCGCTGCCCGAAGGGTTGGACCCGTTGGCCAATGACGCGACGCTGTTCGCCAATGAACTGACCCAGGCTGGCGTTGACCGGATCGCAGGTCTGCGCGAGTTGCTGGCCGACATGATCGGTACGGATCCGGCCGATACCTTCACCGGCGGCAACATACTGCTCGGTGGCGGCGGCAGCGATGTGATCCAAGGCCGTGGCGGCGACGATGTGATCGATGGCGACAAGGCGCTGAACGTGCGCATCTCGGTCCGTGATCCCCAAGATCCGACCGTGGAACTGCGCTCGATCAACAGCCTGTTTGAAATCTCGGGCGAACTTCTGGACGGTTCGATCAATCCCGGTCAGCTACAGATCGTTCGGGAAATCCTGGATGAAGGTCAGGATGGCGACGTGGACACGGCCGTCTACTTCGATGTGCGGGCCAATTACAACATCCGCGAAAACACCGATGGTAGCGTCACGGTCGAGCATATCTCACCACCCGCCGAAGGCACCTTCATCGACCCGGTCAACGGTCAGAAGAACGTCGCCGAAGGCGACGGAACCGACCGCCTAACCAATGTCGAAATCTTGCGCTTTGCCGATATGGAGGTCGATCTGCGCACCGATCCTGCCAGCAATGGCCTGGTGCAGGGCACAGATGGCAACGATGTGATCGATGGCAGCAACGGCCCCGATGGGATTTTCGCGGGCGCTGGTGACGATACCATCAATGGCCTGGCGGGCGATGACGTGATTTTTGGTGAAGGCGGCTCGGATACCATCACATGGAACGCGCCCAACGGGGGCTACGATGTGGTCGTCGGGCACGGGATTGTGGACGATGGCGGCACCGACATGCTGGTGATCAATGGCGACGGCACCGAAGATGCTTTCACCATGTACACGGTCGCGGCATGGACCGATGCAGGCGGCGCCGCCCCGGCGGATTCGCTCTCTGAGATCATCATTACCCGGACCGTGGCCGGTGAGGAGACCGCGATCATGGAGATGCGCGGCATCGAAGAGGTCACGCTCAACGGGGTCCAGGGTGTTGAAACTATCACTGCTGTGGGTGACTTTGCAGGCACCTCGCTTGCGCCAAACACGATCTATGTCAACGGTACGGCTGGTAACGAAGTGATCGATTTCTCTGGCTTCACCTCGACTCAGCGTCTTGTCGTCAATGCAGGCGATGGCCGCGACGCGATCACCGGGGGTGCAGGCGATGACATCCTTCAGGCTGGCGCAGGCCGCGACGACATATCCTGGAGTGTGGGCGGCGGCAACGACGTGGTCGATGGCGGGGCAGGTGACGATACCTACACCATCAACGGCGACGCCTCTGACGAGACCTTCCGCGTCTATGCGGCTGATGCGTGGGCCGGGGCACCTGTGGCCGCCGGCACCGACATTGTCATCACGCGCGAAGCCGGCATCGGCGAGCAGGTGATCGGTCAGCTTCAGAACATTGAGGAAATTCAGATCAACACCGCGGGAGGCACCAATGACGTTCAGGTGGTAGGGGACTTCAACCCGACCGCTCTTAACTTCAACACCATCAGTGTGACGGGTGAAGTCGCCAATGTGGATGTCACGGGCCGTCTGTCGACGCACCGCGTGTTCGTCGAAACCGAAAGCCGCGCCACCACTGTGACCGGCATTCTGACCGAAGGCGACGTTCTCGTCGTCCCGGCGGATATCGATCCGGCCTCTCTGGTGGCGACGGTCGATGGCACGACAGTGACCCAGACCTCGGGTGATTTCACGCTGACATATACGGTTGACGATACGGACACCGTTCCGGTCATCGTCCAGTCCGGCAGCGGTCTGGCGAACAGTCTGCGCAACGTGGCGACCATTAACGAGGAAACCGGCGCGCCTCAGGGGGTCGGGACCGTTGCGCTTGGCACTCTGCCGCGTGGCAATGTCTTGCTGACGCAAAATGACCTTGATGCGCTGAAATACATGGTCACCGGCCAAGGCGAGGCGCCTATTCTGCCACCCGAACCGGGCGAGGCCGCCGAAGACGAGCCGGCGGATCTGATCGTCGGCACCCGCGATCTGGAAGGTCTGACGAACAATCTGGAAAATCCCGAGATCTCGGGCGGTGCGACCCTGCCATTCATCCGTGTGACCGATGCCCGATATGCCGGCATCGACGAAACCGGCGCGGGCATTGTGAACCCGGTCTTTGACGATCTCGATGCGCGGGACATCTCGAACGCTCTTGGCAAGCAGGAGCTTGCCAGCGGCACGGCAGACTCGGTCAACATGTTCATGATGTCCTTCGGTCAGTATTTCGATCATGGTCTGACCTTCATTCCGAAGGGCGGTCATGAGCCGATCCTGATTGGCGACGCAGGTGCGTCACGCAATCCGATGCTCGACAACCCTGCTGACCTGACCCGTGCGTCGGTCACCGGGACCGATGCCGACGGCATGCCGCAGCACACCAACCTGACCTCGCCGGTGGTCGACCAGAACCAGGTCTACGGCTCGTCCAACCTAGTGGGCCAGCTGCTGCGTGAAAGCGATGGAAATGGCGGCTTTGGATCCCATGTCCTGATGGGGAAAAACGATCCCTCTGCCGACGGCTTCCAGCTGATGGCCACCCTGCGCGAATTGCTAGATCACCACATCGATGCGGAAACCGTGTTCCAGGGTGCAGATCTTGGGGATGGCATGACGCTGCTGGACTATTATCCCGGCCTGCGGGATCAGGACGGCAATTTCGACGCTGGTCTGGTCGCACAACTCTCCGACAACTTCATGGGGGAAGGCTGGCCGCTGTTGATCGATATCAACCCGTATATGGATCGGCTCGACCACTTTGTCGGCGGTGATGGGCGTGCGAATGAAAATGTGGGGTTGACCTCTGTTCACACCGTCTGGGCCCGCAACCACAACTATCACGTCGATCAGCTTGAGGCAGCAGGCTATGAAGCTGAGACATCAGAGGAGCTGTTTGAGGCGGCGCGCATCCTGAACATCGGGGAGTATCAGCAGGTCGTGTTTAACGACTTCGCAGATAGCCTTTTGGGCGGGTTGCAGGGCTCGGGCCGTCATGGTCACGACGACTACGACCCGAACGCAGACGGGCGCATCAGCCACGAGTTCGCGGCAGCGGCCTATCGCTTTGGACATTCGCAGATCGGGGACATGATGACCCTGAAGGATGCCGATGGAAACGCGTTTGACGCGCCGTTGTTCGATCTGTTCCTGAACCCGACCAACGATCCGGCCGCGTTCAAGATAGACCCCGACAATGACGGCCCGGCGCCCGAACTGACCGGAGACGCCGCGCTGGCGGCACTGGCAGAGTACGGTTACACGCCACAACCGGGCTATGCCCAGCATGGTGTCGCCAATATCCTGAGCGGCCTGATCGAACAGCCCTCGGAAGAGGTGGACTTGCAGGTGGTTGACGCCGTCCGTACCGATCTGGTGCGCAGCCCCGCGGATCTGTTCGCCTTCAACGTCGCGCGTGGCCGGGATGTTGGCCTTGGGACGCTGAACCAGGTCAAGGCGGATCTGGCCGCGTCGGACAGCCGCTTCATCGCGGAAGCGATCGAACGGTCGGACATGGTAATGACGCCCTACACGGATTGGGCCGATTTCCAGGCGCGCAACGGTTTGTCAGACGAGATGATCGCGCTTTTCGAGCAGGCCTATCCTGATCTGGTTCTGACCGTCGACTCGCCGGAATACGACACCTTCGCCGCGGCCAACCCCGACATCAACTTGATCGAGGGTGACACTCTGAATGAGGTGAAGGTTCAAGGAATCGACCGGGTCGACCTTTGGGTCGGTGGTCTGGCTGAGCAGCATATCCAGAATGGTGTTGTCGGTCATACCTTCTGGGTAATCATTCATGAACAGCTCGACCGTTTGCAGGAAGGTGACCGGTTCTATTATATCGACCGGATCGGTGATTTGCCCGTCTACAACAACTTCATCAGTAACGTGACGCTTGGCGATATCGTCGCACGCAACACCGGGTTGACCGATGTGCCGCTGGATGTGTTGAGCTATAAAGCGGATCAGGTCGTTGGCGACGTCGCCCCAGAGCCGACCCCTGAGGCGCCGGTCGAGGAAACGCCGACCGGGCCGGTCGAGCCTGTAGCAGAGGAGCCGACAGAAGCTGAAGAGCTGGTTGAGGAAGAACCGAAAGCGCCTGCGGAGCCTGAGGGAGAGGAACCGGTGGAAGCCGAGGAGCCAGTAGCAGGGGAGCCGATAGAAGCTGAAGAGCCGGTTGAGGAGGAACCGAAAGCGCCTGCGGAGCCTGAGGGAGAGGAACCGGTGGAAGCCGAGGAGCCAGTAGCAGGGGAGCCGATAGA
>NZ_JAAORB010000054.1:0-2335 GCF_011601345.1 Roseovarius gahaiensis | reverse complement strand
GAACCGAAAGCGCCTGCGGAGCCTGAGGGAGAGGAACCGGTGGAAGCCGAGGAGCCAGTAGCAGGGGAGCCGATAGAAGCTGAAGAGCCGGTTGAGGAGGAACCGAAAGCGCCTGCGGAGCCTGAGGGAGAGGAACCGGTGGAAGCTGAGGAGCCTGTAGCAGAGGAGCCGACAGAAGCTGAAGAGCCGGTTGAGCCTGTGGAACATGAGCCGACAGAGCCTGCCGAGCACGTGGACGGCATGGTCGAAAACGGCAGTGCTGACAGCGATGGGCTTTTCGGGGGCGCGGGGGACGATGTTCTCGGTGGCCAGGATGGCAACGACATGTTTGTTGGCAATGCCGGTGACGACATGCTCTTTGGGGGCGATGGCCGTGACGATATGCTCGGAGGTGATGGCAATGACATGCTTGTGGGCGGTGCTGGCAGTGACAATATCTTTGGCGGCGACGGCGATGATCTGATCATCGGCGGCTCCGGCTCGGATATCCTGATGGGCGGCGCGGGTGATGACACGTTCATCGGCACGGATGACGACTGCAACGATATCATCTACGGTGGCGACGGGTCGGACACGATCGACATGGCGTCGGTCACATCCAACGTCACGGTGCGCCTCGGCAATGCCGGGACGGATCGCGGCTCGATCACCACGGCAGAGGGTGGTCGGGACACGATCTGGAGCATCGAGAACTTCGTCGGCGGCTCGGGGGACGATACTATCTTCGCCAGCGACGCGGCTAACGTGCTCGATGGCGGTGACGGCAACGACACCTTCGTCTTCGAAACCGCGGCCAGCGCGCAGGACGACCATATCAATGGCCTCAACGCCGGAGATGTCCTGCAGTTTGGCACAGGGGCTGACGCGGTCACGATCTCCTCGCGGGATCAGGCCATCGAGGCTGGCTTCAATGTCGCGGATGACGCCACCAACGGCGTCTCAACGATCAGCGGCAGTATTGACGATGAAGACTTCCAACTGACCCTCAGCGGCCGCTTTGACTACGACGCGATCACCTGATCATCAGACGGATTAAAACCAATATCGGTAGCCGGAGTTCCTCCGGCTGCCGATCTCGTTTTGCCAAGCGTTTAGAAAAAAACTGGGCCGTGCACGCCTAAGCCGCGCGACGGCCTCTGCTCTTTCGATAGGGCCGAACTGGCGTTGGAGAGCGTTGTTGACTCTCTACTTCCCGATCTTCACCACCACCAAACCGCGCACCGCAAGAGCAACTAAGAAGTCCTGTGACCAACGGATGCTGCGGTTTAAGGTAGCCCTTTAATTTTTGGAAACCTAAAAAATGTGCCGCTTGGTAAGGCTTGCAACAAACATATCTCACGTATACGGATCGTCCAATTGCATGGTGTTTTCGGAATGTGTGTTTTGAACGGCTGTCGCCGGACGACGTTCTTTAGGGGATCACGGTGATAAAGTCGGGCTTACCAATAAAAACTGAACTCACAGACATCATCAAAAGAAATGACTGGTTTGACGTCGAAGATCTGTTGTCAGAAACCGATCTTTTGACAAGTGTGTGGGCGGATGAGATCGCAAAGGCTGCCACCCAGCATATTGCAGACAATCGTTGGGAAGCGTTCGCTCTTGCCGGTATTCGGCAATATGCAAACGCAACCTCTTTGGCAGAGGTCAAGATTGCCAACATCGCAAAACAAGCAGGTTATTCAAAATCCACGTTTTTTCGCATTTTTGATAATCTTACGAAATACCAGCTTCGTCTCTATCAATTGGTCTCTCAGCTTTCAGTCGAAGTCTATGGGCAGCGGCTTTTTGCAAAACCGAGATCGCCACTGGAGTTTGCTCATTTCACCATCAATCTATTTTATAGCGCAGATCTCACCATTCCAAATGACTGGGTCGCCATGCTCTGGGGCAAATACGGGCATCTTGGGCATGACAAGTTCCACCCCCAACTGCCGGACATTGCCAGAAAAATAACGCAATATACTCAGAAACATAGGTCTTTGGGCTATGCGAACCTTTCGGTGTCAGACGTTCATGCCGTTGTTTGCTTGTACGAACGGGAAGTTCTGGAAAGTCGCCTTGGATCGCAGCCCTCGTTCCCGTCACCAGCGCAATCATTGCGATGGAAACGCATGTTGTTCGGTTTGGTTGCGGACCCAAAAATTTTGCGCCGGGCTTCATCAAGTGGGCTGCACCATTCCTTTCTTGATTTTTACGACGCATGAGCAGGCTTAAGGTTTTTGAAGGTCGGGTAGGTCGGTCTTGGCTGTCAATGAGTGTGAATCGGCGTGCAAAATTGACCCACTTGGGTGGGTTATGAGCGAGTAAAATTGACCCACCTGTTTCGTTAACA
>NZ_JAAORB010000053.1 GCF_011601345.1 Roseovarius gahaiensis | reverse complement strand
TGATCACCCCGAGCCTACGGCTCAGGGGAAGCAACGCCACCCTTTTTCAAAGTTTCAACATCCGTCGGGACATCCCCCAAGGGCGAGCCCAGCCATAACAATATCAATCACTTAGCCGATTTGCTGTTGAACTTGCGAACTTCGGGCGTCTGCGCGACCAAGGAAGCCGCTCAGGGCAGAAAGCGCTTGATCAGCTGGCGCAATCAGACGATCTTGAAGTCAGTTGTCAGGCCACTTGGGAAATGTCGGTTAATGGGAGGAGCAATTTGAAGTATCTCACACCAATTTTAACGCTCGTTGTCTGCTTGATGTCTCAACCCGTTGAAGCAAGAGACGTCAGAGGAACCGCTTATGTTCGTGATGCTGATACAGTTGTCGTGTCAGGAACCCCTGTTCGACTAAACGGGATCGATGCGCCAGAGTTGTCCAACCGATATGGACGCGCAGCAAAGTCTTTTATGGAACGACTACTGCGCGGTAAAACCGTAACGTGTGAGTTAACGGGCGCGCGCACATATGACCGTTGGGTTGGCACATGCTTTATTCGTCAAGACGAGCACTGGATGGATATTGCAGCTATTGTAATTGCCAACGGGCACGCCTTGGACTGCCGACGGTATTCAGGCGGCAAATATAGGTCGCTGGAACCATCAGGGGCGCGCGCAAGACTACCGGAAGCGAATTACTGCTGAACCAATATTTGGGATCTGAACATGACCGACCAAAACAGGCGTTTAACCGCTGCAGAAACCAAAGGCCTGCGGACAGCCAAAGAATTGGAAGGTCATCTTGCATGGCTTGATACATTTACCCCTGCCGCGCTTGGGGTTCTGGCAATTGCGTCAGGTATCTACACCTATCTGGGCGTCACATCTCTTCTTGAAGATACAGGTGCGATGAGCTTCTTTGCGGCTGTTGCTTACTCAATAGCTGTCTCAGTTGGGATCTTTGTGTTTTGGAGCTACATGCTCCGCCTTTTACCCTCCATGCGCAGTGCAGCAGGGTTTATCGGCTTAACAGTCTCTACAATGGTCGGCTCACTTGCGATTATAGCAATGTCGAGTTGGCTGAATGCAGCGGCGTTGGCAGGCTCGGCTGCAGTCGAACAGCACCTTGATTTGACGGTTCGAGATTATCAAAACGCTCTTGAACAGGCCCATGATATAGCGCTTTCTGCACAAGCTCTGGAACGTGAAGTTCGTCGCGCACGTGAGGCATTTGAGGCGCTCGCTGAACAAGAGCGGTCCGGGGAATTGTCGGGGACAGCGGGTGAAGGCGCTGTTTACCGAGTTTTAAGACAAAAAACCGAAGAGCTGGAAAGTCTTGAAACACAGATAGCAGAACAACAACCTTTAATTGATGATGCTTTCGAACAGGGCAATGAAATCCTTGGTAGGATGCGTGCACTGACCGTCGCTCCTGGACCCGTTGAGCAACGCTCAGTAGCCTTTTCGGAGGAAAGTGTTCGACTGGCGGGGGTTATTTCAAACTTAAATCAGTATTCCGTTGCTTTGCTTGTGGCCCGCGCTGCTGCGGATCTACCCGTGTCGGTGGTCTTGCCAGAACTTGATGGTCGCACGAGCCGCGTCAGGGACGCCCAGTCTACCACCATTGGTTCAGTGCTCGACGCGTTGGATCAACGTAGCAAAACGCTTGGGCAAGCCGCGTCAGAGGTTCTGGAAATGGAGCCCCCGCAAGAGACGGCGTATAATCCGATCTCAAGTGCTGACGCCGTAATTCGCTATGCAAGCAGCTTCGTACCGTCCTGGGCAGGTGCCATTGCGATTGATCTTCTTCCGGGCGTTCTCGTCTTTGTCCTCGCTGTCACACAGGCTGCAATCCGCAGTGGGCGGGATGGGTTAAGTATCGAAGAAACGCTCACACTATCGGATCTGAAAGCCGCTATCAATGCGATGCGCGATGTGGAAGTTTCGTTGGGAAGCGCCGATGCCGAAATCAGCAGGCGACTACAGATGAATAAACCATCGAAAGACAGTGATAGCGAAGAGGCTGATTAAGCTTTGCAGCTCTTCATTGAGAAAAGCCGTTCACTGACAATTAACAAAGGGCTCAAGCTCATACTCTTGCTACAAGTGGCAACTGCAGGCTTGTTACTCTTAACTGATGTGGGCACGCGATGGAGCTTTGAAGGCGCGTCTGTGGAACCAGAGATCACTGAACCCATCTCCCCGGGAGATCAGGTGCGAAGATATGATCCTACACGTTTCAAACCAGAATTCTCGGACCCAGAAAGAAGACCAGACATAGATCTACCATCAGACCTTCCACCGCGTCTGAAACTCACAATGCGTGATGACCCTGATATCGGTACAATCTTGCTCATGTATGGGAAAATTGCGCCAGGAGACGCTCAAAGAGTGAATGCCTACTTTGATAACCTCGATATGCTTCCAGACAGCATCGCCCTCAATAGTACAGGTGGTGTTGTCGGTGAGGCTCTTGAGATAGGACGCATGGTCCGCCAGCTGTCACTGAATACACTAATCATGCCCGGAACAATTTGTCTGTCCTCATGCCCATATATCCTAGCAGGAGGAACCGAACGCCAGGTATCCCTTTCAGGCGCTGTTGGTTTGCACCAGCATTACTATGACACACCAGGCTATATGCCTGTGTTTTTTGCGGTTAAAAATATCCAATTGGGACAAGGTGAAACCATGGGGTACCTGATTGAGATGGGTATTGATCCTGGTGTGATGGTCCATAGCCTCAAAACACCACCCGACGACATCTATCTACTTGTCGAAAGCCAATTGCTTGAAAGCCGTATGGCGACCGAAATTACTGACTGATGAAACACGTTAGCCTTATGAAAAGTTGAACAACCTACGCAGTTTAGTCATACAAAGAGGCGTTGTCATCAGGCTGACTGAACAACGCCTTCACCATATCCTGAAATTCAAAAGGAAATGGCGAATGGAGTACTTGACTCTTAGATTTGGTCGGACAGCCGTTACACCTATTGAAAATCCTCGTGTCGGTGGTTCTATTCCGCCCCCGGGCACCATTTTAACTAGCAAAAACAAAGACTTAAGCATCGCACAGTTTTACAAAATGTGCTGCACACTCATCGCACAGTTTTATTGCGTGTTTAGCTGGGTGATTTACTGTGGTGAACACAGTGTTTGTGGTTGCTGTGTTGAACACAGTATTTGAACACCGTTTTCCCAACACAGCCGCGCGAAAAGCTGGTTTCACAAGCCATTACCATAATGCATGTTCTGTCAGAAGTTTTACGTTTGGGTATAGGGTTCATGTGTTGGAAGATGCTCAGGAAACAGGATCTTGAACGTTTAGGTGCCGGGAAGCTAAGAGATGCACAGCCATAATTGGATTGCGCAAAGCGCAGGCTACGTAATTGTGGCAACGACTAATCTGCACCTACGCAGCACCTTATTGCTGGATAAAAAGATGGAAAAACAACGCCCATGAACAAACTGGTCTTTTATTTTTCAGCAGCATTTGCGCTTGCAATCTTTGGTCCGTCGACGTCTGTGTATAGCGATGGTGCCATTGTGGGTCTGATGTCCAAAGAGGATGTCAAGCTTCTTGAGGAGTACGACACGCGCCGTGAGGCTGCAATTACCGCTGCCATGGATGTTGAGGATCAAGCTGCGTCCGAGGTGCTTCGACAGGTTCTGGCGGGTGACGTGCGTTCGTTCGACGGTGGCTATGATCCCAGTGGAGATTGGCGTTGCCGTTACATCAAGCTTGGCGGAGACCCTGCGTTGACGGTCTACGACTGGTTTTCGTGCCGCATCTTTGATGACGGCGCGGGATGGGTGTTTCAGAAAACATCTGGTTCTCAGCGCAGTATGGGACGGCTGTACCGGTTGATGGAAGAGCGGCTGCTGTACTTGGGGGCGCTGCATTATGGCTCTGAAGCGTCGAACTGGTTTGGTGACGAACCTTCGCGCAATCAGATGGCGGTTCTAATCCGATTGGATGACGGGCGCATGCGGTTGGAATTCCCCGCACCTTTGGCTGAGTCAGAATTTGATATTCTGGAACTGTCTCCCTGAACGGACAAAATGCTCAGGGCAAAAGCGTGAGGCTTGCCGGATCAAATAGGGGGCTTTCTTGCCCTTCGTCGACGAAGATCGCGCGATCTGGCCAGCGTAAGTCTGTCAAGAAATACCGCACGCCGTGGGTCGAGGCGCCATAGGGTCCGCAGGCGGGCTCGGGTATATCGCCTGAGGCTGTTGGGCTGAGCGCGGTCTGGTCCGCCGGTCTGAGCACATGGAAAGCCATTGTGCGCGGTGCCGGGCGCGGAGCGATTGGTTCCCAGATGCACGCGGCGTTCGCATCCAGTAGGCCAGCCGAGATCAGTGTTTTGCTGATTGCGCGGATGTTTGCGCCCGCAGGCATGACAAAGGCCTGCACTGCAATGCCCATGACGGTTCCATCCTTCTTGGTTACGAAAGCCGCGTGCCCTTCATCCCAAACAACTTGCCATGTTCTCTCGTTGAAGCGGCAGGTTTCGGTCCATAGACCGATGCCGCCACCCTCGCGCCAGTTCCAGTAACAGTTTGCTGCATCGGTTTGCCAATTGGGCTCTGCGGGCAAAGTGCTGTTATTGGCACGCCCTATGGCAGGGTGTAAAGAAGCGAACAGCGCGATGGTGATCAAGGCGCGGATCATTGCCCCCACCAGCCTTCCAGTTTGAGAGCTTGCCGTGCCGTTTCATGCATGTGACATGCCTGTGTGGCTGGCCCGCCGCCTGTGCCGCCCATCCATTGCGCCTGTTCATAAAGGCAAGACGCATCGCGGAAAATGATCCATGACCGTTGCATGTTTCGAAGGCTGTCTTCTATCGAGGCCGCTGCCGATCTTAGGCCAAGCGTGTCGCTATCTTGATCTTTGGCTATGGCCATGCGTTCCGCATATGCCGCATTCAGCCTTGCGTCCCAGTAACCGACCTCACCGTCAAGACACTCGATCATGCCAATGGTTGTGTCGCCGCCGGGTGTCATCATGCAAGCCCCTGCTGCGCGACCAACGCAATCCAACACTGAATGCTCCGAGAGACCGGGAGAAGTTTCATAGGCCTGTCTGACACAGGACTCGGTTTCGTCTGGCGTAAACACTGGCTCGCTTTGTGCTGGTGCAGCTATCGCGAAACTTCCGGTCAAAATGATTAGAGCAAGTGAAATACCTCGATTTTTGAATAGGTTTTGTGACCGCGTGGTTTTATCAAGCATAGTTCCGATCCTTCTTTTGGCCTATGTTCTGTTGCCTGTATTAAAGGTCAATAGATCGAAACCGCTTTTGCCGGTTGCAACACCAAAAACGAGCGCTCAGCCAAGGGACTTGGTGTGCCGCGTCAATCTGCTTACTAAAGAAGAAAAGGTTCTGGGGCGCTACTCTTATGAATAAAAAAGCAAATCTTGAGGTTCGTGCGAAGGTGGGTGTTTTCAACCGCTCTGTCGCGTGCCGATTGGGTGAAGGTATGTTAGAGGTTGAGCGCGGTGGCAATGTGCAAAGGGTTGGCTATGATGAGATTGTCGAAATCCGCTTTCAAAAACGCAGATCAGGGCGTTCTGTGCTCGGCATTCAGCGTGCGACGGGCAGGGCGATAACGCTCCGTGTGTCGTCAGGAGCCACAAGTGATGAAGCAGTCAACGATTTTGTGAAATCGCTTTGCAGCCTTTTGGCTGCGACCTCGCCGGATGCGCGCGTTGTGATTGGACCAAGCCGAACACAATGGGTGGCGTCTTGGGGCGGCTTGTTTGCATCCGGTGCCGTTCTGCTTTTCGCGGTTTGGAGCTTGCTGGCTGGTGACAACATCGGGTCTATGCTCATGCCGATTGGTATTTCACTGGTCAATTTGGCGGTCGTGGTGCCAATTTTACGATCTGGCCGGCCGCACCAATACAGCGTGGCCGAGGCGCTTTTACGCGGCTTATAGATCTGACGGTATAAGTCCTCGGATCGGCCATGAACAGGAGACTGTACTGAATTTGAGCGACGACTGACCTTTGATAGCCAATGCCGAAGACCTTACTGGCGACAAAAACATAGCTTTCGCATAATTGTGGACCAAGCAGTAGTTTTTCCGACTGACAGCGCCAACACAAAACCGTACTGTGCGATGAAGCTTGGGGAAACACAGTATGGTCGCACTCAGTGCAAACACACACACGCTGCTGGACGGCGAGGTTAAGGTCTACAAGCGCGGCAACAGCAAGCGCTGGCAGGCCACGTTCAAGATTGACCAGCACTGGGTGAGGATCAGCACGGGCAAGACGGTGTTGGAGGAAGCCAAAACTGTGGCCCGTGACCAGTATCTTGAATACAAGTTCCGCGCCAAGCACGAGCTGCCTGTTGTGACCAAACGCTTTGAAGACGTGGCCAAGCTTGCGATTGCGGATATGCAGAAGCAGCTGGATGCTGAGGCAGGGCGCAAGGTCTACAAGGATTACATCAAGGCGCTGAACCTCTATTTCATCCCGTTCTTTGGCAAGACCTTCATCACCAGCATCGACCACCAAAAAATTCAGGACTTTAATGCGTGGCGCAAGCGGGTGATCGGGCGCGATCCCAAAGCCAGCACGCTGAACACCCATAATTCCGCTATGAACCGTGTGTACGACGAGGCTGTGGCACGCGGGTTCATCACGCAAGCCAAGGTGCCCATACTGACGAACAAGGGCGAAGGTGCAAAGCGGCGACCTGATTTTAGCCGAGAGGATTCTCGCAAGATGATCCGCAAGCTGCCGCACTGGATCGAACAGGGCAAAGGCGGCAAGTCACGTGATATGCGCCACCTTCTGCGCGACTATGTGCTGATTGTCGCCAACACGGGTATGCGACCCGGCACAGAAGCGGAGAACCTGCGCTGGAAGCACGTGACCGTGTTTGAAGACAACGGCTTGGAGTATGTGGAGTTCTACTTGCACGGCAAGACCAAGCCCCACGAAGCGATTGGGCGGGCTGGCACGATTGACTATCTCAAGCGCCTGCACTCGCGCACGGAAGCGATCAAGGACATTGAGTTCTACGCTATGCTCAAGCAAAAGCTGGACCTGCCCGTGTTCTGTCTGCCTGATGGAACAGTCACGGACAACCTGCGCCAGACCTTCAAAGCGTTTTTGACCAAGCACGATTTGTTGGTCTGCCCGAAGACGGGCGACAATCGCGTGCTGTACAGCCTGCGGCACACCTACGCCACCTTTGCACTGGTGAACGACGGAATGGATATCCACGCACTGGCACAGCAGATGGGCACCTCGATTGGCATGATCGAACGCCATTACAGCCACCTTACTCCGCGTATGAAAAAGGATATGTTCACGGGCAAGCGCTACGAGCTGTCAGCGGAAGCTTATGCGGCGCAGAAGGCAGAAGGTGGTGCGGGTGTGGGCGACGAGGAATAGGGGAACACAGTTTTTCAACCTAGTTTTCCAAACACAGTTGGCGCACCACGCAAGCGTAACACAGTTTGGCAAACCTGTGTGGTTCCACAGCGATTGGCTGGAAGGCTGGTGTGCGGCGAGGGGTTCTGCAAAACTGCATACATCGCAAACGATTCCTTAACCGCCAATGATTACGCTTGTTCATCATCACGCAGAACGGCCCAGCTTCTACCGCGTAGATGTTGGATATAATCTGTTTGGTGAATATTCCGTGGTCAGAGAATGGGGCGGCAACGGGCGAAACGGTGTGCATCGCATCGCTTGGTTTTCCAACCTACGTGATGCTGCAGTGGCGGCGGACCGGTGGAACGTGAGGGCTTGTGCCAAAGGATATGAACTTACTGACAGGGTGGTGGCGGGGGAGCATGCTCCATAAGCACGGTATAGAGCGTCAGCTGCATCAGCGTTTAAAGATTGAATATTTCGAACATATTGTCGTCGCTATGCTTTGGCGCATAAAATGAGCTGAACGAGTGATGTTCACTATCCTTTAGGTATTGTTGTTTCCTGAGGCTCCATCAAAAAATGATTTTTTTATTGATTTAGCTTTTGAGCAGCTATTGTGGATAAACATGTTTTGAAGCATCTTATAGGCTCACTGCTCGCACGCCCTACCCGTGCGACACGCCTACTTTATGCCCTGCCTGAAAAGTGCAGGGCATTTTTTAAGTGGGCAAGCTGGGTCGTCGATTGAGCCATACGAGTTTGTTACGTCTTCTGAGCGGCTTTTTAGGAGGCGATCTTCGCCAAGATTTGGGGGAAACAGGATGGGTAAAAGAGTATGCCGCATCAATCAGAAGTAGGGGAGTCGCAAAAGCTTGAGCAAGACAATGGTTATATTGATGCGACAAAGCATCAGTTTCCCCAGAAAGTGTTAGAGGCATTTATTGAAAATGCGCCGCGCGGTGCTCAGGCGGTATATTGTCGAGGCCCTTTTCTGAATGTGCGCAGTCTTGGGGCATTTGCCAGAAAAATGCATTTGCAGGGACATTGCGATCTTGTTCAGCGACGTATCCAAATTGGCCGCTCCGCCATTTTTGAATACCTGATGGTGAAACGCTGATGGTACGCTGGATAAACCAGAGTTGGCGCAAGGTTCAGTATCTTATGGAATGGGTTTGATTGGATGCCGAAGCACAGTGCTAAAATTTACCGAAAAGCCGTCGTGAATACGGGTAACTTGGTACATTCTCCAAGCCATCAAGGTATTTCTGGCTTCGAGGCGGAGAAACAGCGTGCAATTCCTGATACTGGCGGGCGTAAAATTCTCGGTCTTCCCATTGCGTCATGGGTGTCGCTGATTGCTGGAGCTGTTGTTGCTCTTGCTGTTTGGTTCTCTGGTGGCTGATAGGAGTTCACCTAGTGTGTGCTGGTTTGGCAGTCGTCATGGAAAGATGCGAGTAAATTTCAGGCCTTCGATCGTCGCTGTATCGTCCAAGCCCGATTGATTGAAACTGATTGCAACAATGGCAGACTGTGCTGTGGCCAGATCAGCGTTCCATCCATCGCCTTTGTCAGACGCTACGTATTGCACTGAACCACCTGCTGACCATCCTGAGGATGACACAAAAGTCTACACTGCGTCTTGGGTCGTAAAAAACAAGATATGTGAGAATTGTTGGCTGCCGGCTTGTAGGCCAATGTTTCCCTTGGCGGCTGAATAATACGCTTGAGTTTCGTTGGCACCTTAGAGGGCGCCGCGACCATATTCATCCGCCGATGATGAATCCACCTTGGCTCATCCGTGGGATTACCAGAACAGCTTCGGAATTTTCAGCCAAGCTTACCGCGGAAGAGTAATTTGTGTAGAGCTGATACAAAGTTGCCGTAACGGCGGTATCGATTTTGGCAGCATCATATGTGCGATTATAAGATGTGCGCCCAATCGTGATAGATGTTGTGAAAACTAGAGCGATTAAGCTACGGAAAATTTGCTGCCCTTTAGGCAGTCGACTGCTTTGAAGTGATAAATACGCCACATCCAAAAAACGCAAGCTTATAACACCATTTCAATACGTTGACGTAAAACTTGCGTTGGGTGGAAGTATGGCTACGCAACCTCAAAAAGGATCCGACAATGAAATCGAAATTCACACTTATCCTCGCCATGACCACTATAATGGGTGTGGCGGCCTGCAGCCAGCCTGAGCCCGAACCCGAATTTGTGACGGTTGAGCCGGTTATGGACAAATACTAATCGCACTGTATGAAGTGTGATTGTGGCAGGGCGAATTGGACTTACCTCATCCTCAGTCCCTACGCCCTGTCAACATTATTCATTTAAAGCAATTCCACAGCCTCGCTCAGCTGCTCTGAATTCACGTCAATGTATCTTTGCGTGGTTGAAATATGCGAATGCCCCGCCAACGCCGCCAGCAAGCGCACGCCCACGCCTTTGTTGGCCAATCGGGTGATGTAGGTGCGCCGACCTGAATGGCTGGATGCATCTTTCAGACCAACGGCCTTGTAGATGTCCAAAAACAGCTGGCACATGGTGTTACCTGAGAAATGCCCGCCTTTCTGACTTTCAAACAGGGCTCGGTTGGGGTCGCTCAAGTTCAGTCCAGCAGCATAATCCGCCAACGCACGGCGTAGACGCTGGTTGAGGTACACCGTGCGCGTCTTGCCGCCTTTGCTCTGTTCAGCGCTGAGCGTGAACTGTGTGCGTGTGTTGCCTGCGTCGTCGAAAACATCCCCGCGTTTCAGTGCGGCGATTTCCTTGGCACGCAGCCCTGCATAGAAACTGAACAGGATGATGGTTTGGTCACGTGTCGGATGTCGACGGCTGCGGCAATACTGTATAACCCTACGCAGTTGAGCTTCGTTCAATGTCTGTGCTTGGCGCATATGCTGATCCCCTCAAAACCTAATCATTTGCTATAAATGACTGTAAAGTCTGAGGTATTGGTTGGTCGACCGAAACTGTGCCAGAGCAGAGAGTATTGTTTTTCAATGACTTAGGCGAAAATCTCATAGAATGCTACTTGTATGAGATTTTGGCAGCTGCAGCGCAGCACATGGAAAGCCACGCTACTGTAGCACTGCAATTTCGCGCAAAAGCACTTATCGTGAAATCTCGCCAACATGTGTGTGCATCAGTAAGCCGTCGGCGCCGATGAAAAGGGTCACGGGCAGGCCGACGGTGGAATAGTGCTGCGCCAGCCGACTGTTTGTGTCGATAAGCACGTGCTCCAAACTGATGCCGTTTTCAACAAGGTATCCGCTAACATGCATGGCTGTTTCGCCTTGGCTGGCAAAAACGAAGATAACATCGTTAGGCTTTTGGATAGTAGGCGGGGCGATAGACTTTGATGTATCAAGGTTCCGCTCTGTTGATGTTAGTCGATGACCCGCGCATGCAAAGAGTTTAACGGCCTTGTGGGCAGAATAGTCGAATTACTACCATGACTTGATGTAAGTGATCAAAACAAAACTTTTTGACAAAGACTAGGAACTGCTTTTGACTACTTTTTCCAACGATGATCTTGAAGCACTTGAAGCCGCGCTGGATGCATTGCCGCAAGATGGCCTTCCTATGAGTTTAAGTAAACTGAACGGGTATTTGACGGGTGTGTTGCTGAACCCTGATCAAATCATGCCATCACAATGGGTGCCCATGATCTGGGGTGATAATCCAAGCCAAGCATTTGAAGCGCTTCAAGACGCTGAAATGACAATCAATCTGATCATGGATCATTATAATACCATCGCAAAAATGCTTTCAGATGGTTCCCAATACGAAGCAATTCTGGCATTTGAAGTGAACCATCCGGACGAGACCCTATGGGAACCTTGGGTGGATGGTTTCATGAAAAGCACCGTACTTTCACCGAGGTCATGGGATGTTTTGACACCTGGAATCGATGAAGAGGCATATGCTTCATTGGAGTTTATATTTACTCTCGACGATGTCGCCAATGACACGCCTGACTTTCCTGAACATCAGGTGGATGAAATTGATCGAAGAGCGCCAGACCTAATCCCCATATGTGTTGCCGAACTTAATAGGTTTTCAAAAGAGTTGCGGATGATATCAGCGCCAATGGCGGAAGATGTCAGCATGGATGGTTATATGGACAACGTGGTTCCTTTTTCTGGCAAGAAACAGGGGCGAAACGAAATTTGTAAATGTGGATCAGGGCGCAAATATAAGTATTGCTGTGGTGCGAATTGAGAGACATCAGCACGGTGTTCGTATTGAAACGCGGGCTAAATCATACCTTCTCTGTATGCAGCGGCGTCGTTGAATGGCGTGAATGCGCACAAATACTCAGGGCTGCTGTCGTGAATGGGTTTTGGTTTGGCCAAGCCGCTCACGCAGCATAAGTGCTCAGCTTTTGGTCGATACAGTGGACATGAAAAGGGCACACCAGTTTAGATGCGCCCCGCTGGAATGACCCCTGCCGAGGGCTTGTTATGTGTTCACCGCGTCTTTGAGGGCGCTCAGAGCGGATATTTTCAAAGCCTTGTCTGCTGGTTTATCAATTACTTTGCCGCTACCTGGAACTCTAACCTGACGTGCCGGACGGTCCCGTGTTTCAAACTTGGCAAGCCCAGGCAGCGATACTGCGTTTCCTGCCGCAAGCAGTTTTGTTGTGGCGGTGGTGAAGCCGGATAAGACTTTTTCAATTTCGGCTTTGTTTACGCTGCTTTCTGCCGCAATTGCTTCAACCAATTCAGCTTTCGATAATGCTTTTGCCATACGTCTTTGTCCCATATTTTGTGTTGTTAACTGGTTTGGGAGCAAGTTATTCACAGTGGGTCTCTATCTACAATAGTTTTTGCGGCTTTTTGGCTCGATAGGGCAGTTTTTTGCATATTGTATTGGCAATAAACGCTGCTGACCGTGTGAGATAAGTTTGTGCAGATGGAGCCTGAGGTCAGTACTCGTCGGCCAGCATCACCGTTAGCACCCGCGCAGTGACGGTTTCATCGGCGGGATCGGGTGAATGCATTGAGTAGTCCAAGTCGTAATAGTCAAACTTCCAAAACACCTGAACCTCGCGCCAATGGAATGACCCAAAGTCATGCTCGCCATATGGATCGTTGTCAGGTGTGAAACGATCAAATGTTCTGACTTTGGCCAATATCGCGTGAACGGCGCCGTCTCCCAACTCAGCAATGCCCGGTGTTATTAGCACACGACAGCCCGTGAAGCTCTGCCGTGCGCGATCATTAAGTGCCCTTATTTTATCTATCTCACAGTCAGCCATTTGATGTGGCCTTTGCAGCACCGGGTTTTGTGCGGAGTTTGCGCTCAACAGCGCGGGCAATCGCTGTGTCCAATTCACCTGCAGAAGCTGCGGCCAAGAATACCGCCAGCACATCACCCACGTCTTTGAGGGATTTCACGAACACAGCATTGTTGGTGCCATCAGCTGCGATCACACGTGCCCCATAACGGCACTGCACATACCACCCGTGGTCTTGCTCAAAGAACCAAGGTCTTACGCGACGATGGGTTTTGACAGAGACCCGCTCTCCGACCTCGTTGTTCATCCATTTGGTTTTTTCTACCTGATGGTCTTCGCCGTTCATTGCTGCCGCATGAACCAGCTGTTGTTCTTCAAGTCCTGCCACGAGCTTGTCACGTCGCGCCATGATAGGATCACGTGCTGTGCTTCTTTTGACGGATTTGAAGTTGAGTTTGGCAAGTGCAGTCATCTGCTATGTGCTCCTGTGCTATACACCTATAACGCGAACATATGGTCACTGCTTTATATGGACGACCGAAAAGACAGGGGTTGTGACAGGAAAGAGAAACACGGATCAGAACCGACCCTACGCCCATAAAAAAAGCGCCGAACGGTATCAACCGCCGACGCTGTAAGATGTTCTGTATGTGTAATTTGTGTTCACGTTATGTGTATAATTGCTTGTTCGTGTTCGCTTATGTGTAAGTGGTAGTGTTTCATCATTGCTGTTTGAGCTCTTTGTTGTGTTTGACGTTTGCTGTTTGAACACTTGCCATTGAACAAGGATGTGCCAAGAAATTCATCTAAGACACGATCACGTTTGAGTTGTCTGATATGTTGCAGTGCGAAGGGGCCTAGCCACGCTTCGCTACGAGGTTTCCGTCGTCTGCCGCATACGCTGCCTGTTGTGCTGTCAATGCCTGTTCTGCTTGCCTTAGCCAGATTGGGCTGGCTGCCCTTTGAATTCTCTGTCGCTGAGCGTCATGCTCGTATTTAGCCATTTCAGCCAAATCCGTGCTGTGCCAACTGATCTCGTCCAACAAGGTGGCGCTGCCCATGCGCCAGTATTCGCGTGTCACATAATTCACAGCACGTGACCTGCTGATCACCGGCATGACCCAGTTCTTGGCAAGGGGAGCTGTTTGGTGATGGTGCTTGGCCCAAATCGCGTTGAGCACACAGCAGGCGTGCTCAGTATCAACGATGGGAGATTTCAGGACAAAGTGGATGTGGAAGTTTTCCGCGTCTGACCCTTCATGCGCAAAGCACCAGCGAGGCACACGGATATGCTGTCGTTTTGCAGCATGGCCAAAGAACACGCGATCTACTCTGTTCCAGTATGAGCGTAGCAGTTTGTGGGCGGTCTCTGCGCCGATGGTTCTGCCATTCACGAACTTGAGCGTGCCAAACACGTCCCAGTCTTGCTCAAGCAGGTATCTGTTCAGTTCTCGCCGTTCCCGTCGCCAATCCGCCATCGCTGTCCTTTCCCGTGTATTTATCAACGGGGCAGAAAACTCATAGCCGATGTGGCAAAAACTGTGTGGCGGAAGTGTTGGCCGATCTTGTGTTTCCACAGTATCCGCGAACACAGTGTCACGTACTATGTTCGTAACACTGTGTTCGCGAAGTTTTGGGACAACATAGTCCGCCCCACAGTGTGTTGGGTTTTGGTGAATAACACAGCTTTTCGGATGTTGTGGAAACCAAAAACTTGCGTTGTTGGTGGAAACCCAAAACCGAGGTTCAACGCAGCACGGGCCACTGTTCGTATTTGTGGCAGGTCGCCGCTGCTGGTGTCTGGTGATGATTGTGTCCGCCGCCCATGCATTCTCCGCGTGTTGTGGGTGACGCAGTGGTCACGAAGGCTCGAGTTGCATTGGTTTTTCTTGCGCCTGCCCAGAGTGCGCATGTGGCGCAGAGCTTCATATTGGGCGAATATGTGGGCATCTGCGCCTCCTCTTATTACTGCGATATTATGGTCATCCCTTGCCTGAGAGCAATCAAAAATCGACTAAATATCTGTAGGTAAACGATATTGTAGGAGGCCATATGAGCGTGAAACTGTTAGAACACATGAGAGATGAATTGATTAGCTGTGGGGCTGTGCAAAATACGCCAGAGTTTTGTGAGGCATGGCTCGGACGCAGCGAAGGCTACATCCGCACGCTGCGCAATCACGGCACTGGGCCAAGTGTTGAAGCGCTGGCCATCTGTTCGCACAAGCTGGGCCATTACGCAGGTCGCTTGCGTGACGGTGGTAATGGGCAGCACCTGCGGCTGGCAGAGCAGTTTGATCGGCTCAAAACGCTGTGTGATCAGGCCATTGCTGAACACGCAGAACGTGTGTGGCGTGCGCCAGACCGGATGACAGCATGATTGCTAGGTCGAAATTCCCCCTGCAGCCCGAAATCTGTGCCGCGAGAAATCTGGCTGGCCAGTACTTATCGTTTTGGGGTGGTCGTTTGCTACTCCCCCGCACTACGGGAAATCCCGTATGCGTATAAGCGAGGTAGTGGGGGAGAGGATATGCAAACGGCATCCCAAGCCGAAGCCGTTGCCCATACCCGGACCCACAAAAGCAAAGCCGCGCAAGTCGCCTGACGCTGACCTGTTCAAAAAGCGCAAGCGGCCGCGTCCGTTCAACAAGCCAAAGCCAGATGAGTTGAGCTAGACGCAATCGTGCTTAATGTAGGCCTTAGCAACTTCGTTGAGCTTCCAGTAAAGTTGCGAGAAACGGTTCATTATGTCGCGCCTCACTTCCAAACCGTCTTCAATTGCGCATTCGTCTTCTTTACTATCAGCCGGGATGTACATGCCGAACATATTCCACTCAGTTGCAACTACTCCACGGCCCATCTTTCGATCAAAGAAGAACGGACAGAAGGGAAACTCACTATTCAAGTCATTTCCAATCTCGATCAAGTCTTCTGGATCAATCAGCTTACGATCATGGTATAATGTCGTTCTGATCTCAGCATGCATATTGAAATTGTCGCAGCGCATTTGAAATTTATAAGGGATCGATCTTCCATACGGTTCTTCTGATGGGCAAATCCTATTGATAAATGACATGCAGGATATTTCGCCCTCGTGCTCGACGCGCTCTTTGTAGTTGCCAAGAAAGACCTCGTCTCGATTGCAGTTGGCATTGAAATTTAAAAGCATGTTATCAATAAGTCGCATCGATTTGCCTCCTCAATCTGATGATCACTTTTCTAGCTAGACGCAGCAATCGTAGCTGGTCAGACAATCGACACAACAACTGAAAAGCGCAGGAAGTCTCGTCCGTTCAACGAAACCAAGCCAGAAGAAATCAGCCGATGGCGTCAACGGCACAGTGTAAGAGCCCTGTAGCCGTCACTTGGCACCAGCCTGCACCCGTGTAGCGGGCAACGACCAAACGCTGCTGTGTGTGCAAATTTCCGTCGAAGTATCACAGCCTTGGCTGATGTAAGGTTCTCTGCCAGAACTTCACACTACGACTGGCATGCATAGCGCAAATGGCCTAGCCTTCTTGCCAAAACAGGGAGGCAGCGTATGGAGCAGTCAGCACGCGGCAAATTTTACGAACGCATTGAGGCAGCGCCACTGGCCGTGAGAGGCTTTTCGAGAGAGTAGATAGACGACAAGTTGTCTCCCTAAAACTTTTTAAGCGACCTGTTAAGATTGCCGCTAATAAAGGTTGTAGCCGACACAACCCAAATTCAGGAACAAGCATACAATCTCATAGTATGTGATAATTATTCGATTGTGTAGCGAAAGTCTTCTCCCATACCTCTATTCCTGGTCACCTTAATTTTTTTACCAGTCTGATCTATTTCCCATTCCTGGCAATCTTCCCCAACCCCGGTCATTATGCGGCACCAATCGCCGTCAACAAATCTCCAAGTACCACCAATTTTTTTGCCGTTCCAAGTGCCTCCCCACGTGCCATCACTACTAATCGTGAAGCTTCTTACGCGACTTTCGCGATGAAGAATTAGTTTGCCGACAAATAGTGATCTGAATTCGCTTTCAGAGCTAACACGTTTATAAATTGGCACCTCGGCATAGCTGCTACTGGTGATAAAGATTAGCAAAACAAAATTCAAAAATATGCGGCTGAGCATTTATGTCTCCTAAACCTTTAACGCCCGGCGCTGTAAGTACCGAGCAAATTTTATATGTATTTAAACTTTCCATTCCCATTGTGCAACTCGTGACCATTCTTCATCTCCAGCGGTCAATTTGGACGACTGGTGTGTTCTTTATGCCTACATAGCTTCTCGCTGGCTTGATTTGCTTGTGCCAAGATCGAATGGGCGCAAAGCTCAGGAGGGGTTGATCGAGCCAACTTTGCTTAAAAACATGCGAAAACTTCGATGAAAATTCCAGCTGAAAGTTTAGCAGCAGAAGCTCTAAAGCCCTACATAAAACACACTATTTTGGTGGATCGCTGCCTGCGCAGTCAGAGGTGGTCGCGGAAATTTGGACCAGTTGTTAAGGTGGATCGCATGACGAGAGAGACGATCCGAAATGGCAAAGAGAAAGAGGCACACGCCTGAGTTCAAGGCGAAGGTCGCGCTTGAAGCGATCCGCGAAGAGATGACGCTGGCCGAGCTGTCGAAGAAGTATGGCGTGCATCCGAACCAGATCAGCACGTGGAAGCGTGCGGCAATTGAGAACATGGCCACGGCCTTCACCAGGCGGGGCGCTGATCCCGGGAAGGAGAACGAGGCGGAGATCGAGAAGCTGCATTCGAAGATTGGGCAGCTGGTGGTGGAACGGGATTTTTTAGCCAATGCCTCGGTTCAACTGCTCGGGACGCGAGGCAAAAAATGGTGAGCAAGGAGCATGAGTTGAGTCAGCGGCGGCAATGCACGCTGCTGCAATTGTCGCGCTCGACGCTGTATTATCAGCCAAAAGGTGAAAGTGCTGCGAACCTGCGCTTCATGGAGATCATCGATAAGCAGTTTATGGAAACACCGTGGTATGGATCACGCCAGATGGCACGTCACATGAAGCGGCAGGGCCACAAATGCGGCCGGCATCGTGTGCGGCGACTGATGCGCCTGATGCGGCTGGTCCCGATTTACCAAGAGCCCAACACCAGCAAGAAGCACCCGGCGCACAAGATCTATCCTTACCTGCTCAAGGGGCTGGCGATCACCCGGCCCAATCAGGTCTGGTGTGCGGACATCACCTATATCCGGATGGAGCGGGGGTTTTTGTATCTGGTAGCGATCATGGACTGGTATAGTCGCAAGGTGCTGGCTTGGCGGCTGTCGAACACACTCGATGCGGATTTCTGTGTCGCGGCGCTGAAAGAGGCATTGGCCACCTACGGCCCGCCGGAGATCTTCAATACTGATAGTCATACGATTGGAGCCAGTTCTCGGATGGTTTGACTCAAACACTGATCGACCGTTCGCTGGGTTGGTGCCGC
>NZ_JAAORB010000052.1 GCF_011601345.1 Roseovarius gahaiensis | reverse complement strand
ACGACGTCATCCGGCAGTACCTGGAATTACATTCCTCCAAGTGATGCCTCCGGCGTCAGCCGGTGGTCCTTCACTTGCCGCAGGAGAGGACCATCAATGGCAGATCAATCAAAACTATCCCACGTCATCAGTGGCGTCGACACACACAAGGACTTGCATGTCGCAGCCATCGTAGATCATCAGGACCGTGTTCTTGGTACAGAGAGCTTCGCCACTACGCGGCAGGGCTATCGTTTAATGTTGGCATGGATGCGCACTTTTGGCGATGTGCAGCGTGTCGGAATAGAATGCTCAGGAAGCTACGGCGCGGGTTTGCTGCGGTATCTGCAAAATGCTGGTATTGAGGTTCTGGAGGTGACGGGGCCTGACAAACATGACCGGCGCCGTCGTGGCAAGAATGATGACTTCGACGCAGAAAGCGCGGCCCATGCGGCTTTTGCAAAACGGCAAACCGTTACACCACGCAGTCGTGACGGTATGGTCGAAAGCCTTCGAGTTCTAAGGGCTTGTCGCAAATCCGCTGTTCAGGCACGGCGCGTTGCTCTGCAGATGATCCAAATGAGCATCGTATGCGCCCCGGACAAACTGCGCGAACCATTGCGCAACATGACACGCATGCAACTGATCCGCACATTGGCAGCGTGGCGTCCTGACCTTACAGCATATCGAGAGGTCGAAGAGGCCTATCGCATCTCACTCAAATCCCTGGCCCGCCGTTACCTTGAACTACATGACGAGGTCGCTGATCTCGATGACATGATCGGGGCCATCGTCAAAGATCTTGCTCCTGAGCTCCTTGAACAGACTGCGATTGGCTTGAATAGTGCGGCGCAACTACTGCTGACGGCTGGCGATAACCCTGAGCGTTTGAGGTCCGAAGCCAGCTTTGCCGCACTTTGTGGAGTCAGCCCCGTCCCCGCATCCTCGGGCAAAACAGTTCGGCACCAGTTGAACAGAGGCGGTGACCGCGCAGCAAATAGCGCGATCCACATCATCGCAATCGGGCGGTTGCGACTAGACCCGCGCACCCAGACCTATGTTGCCAAACGCATTGCTGCAGGAAACTCAAAACTGGAGGCCATTCGCAGCCTCAAGCGTTACATAGCACGCGAGGTCTTTGGCATCATCATGAGGCGCCAGAAACAGATCAATCAAGCGCAAATCGCCGCTTGACACTTAGAAGGGCGTCAGGGGTCGCAGTTCACCAGCAGCGACTGGATCGATGAGCTGAAGAAGGCCAAGGTAAAGGTATCGATGGATGGCAAAGGCCGTTGGGTCGACAATCGCATGATCGAGCGGTTGTGGCGGTCTTTGAAATACGAATGCGTCTACCTGCGCGCCTTCGAGACCGGGTCACAGGCCCGAGACGGTATTGGGAAATGGCTGGCCTATTACAACGCCGAGCGGCCCCACTCGACCCACGGCATATTGACCCCCGACGAGGTCCATGCCAACAAAACTGAAACCATGAAAATAGCAGCCTGATGTGAAACCCTGATCCACCTTAAATGGGCTGCGTTCTGGTCGAAAATGCAGGACCACCTCTGTCTAGGGCTGTTCGTCCGGCGGATTTGCAAGCTTTGCGATTTGGCGCGAGATAGCAAACCCACAGATGCAACAGATTTTTGACGCTATACTCGGCGTCACAGAAAGTCCGAGATTTTAAGGCTTGACGTCCAATTGGTTAATGACTCAGGTAAGTACATGATCCGTGCTGGTTTTCTTTCTTCTTCAGAACGGCGTGAACTAGAGGTTTGCGTGCGTAGACAGCGTGAAGACCACGGGACTGCACATCGAGCCAACGCCATCTTGCTCCTTGATGACGGCGAAAGCTGCGTACAGATCGCGAAGTTTCTCTATCTGGACGATGATACCATTCGGGGCTGGTACAAGACCTACCGGGAGGCTGGCTGGGACGCCCTTTCGACCGACGGCTGGAAGGGTGGTCAGTCCCGCATAACGCCAGCTCAAGAGACGGAGCTGTGCGCTTGGCTGGACGAACGCTTCTGTCGATCCACCGTCGAGATCAGGGCGCATATCGCGGCACAGTATGGCGTGGACTACTCCCACTCAGGCTGCATCAAGCTCTTGGCACGGCTGGGCTATGAGTACCGAAAGCCGAAAGGGCTTCCGCGCGTCGCAAGTGCCGAGAAGCAGGCCGAGTTCATTGCCATGTATGAGCGGCTGCTGAACGGGTTGGGTGCCGATGAAGCCGTATACTTCGCCGATGCCGTGCATCCTGAATACCAGACAAAGCCCGCGTTTGGCTGGGTCAAGGCAGGCTCAAAACCCGCCGTGACAACTACCGCGGGGCGCGGGCGCGTGAACATCCATGGTGCGCTCAACCTTGAAACCTTCGATGCGCCCTTTGTTGAGCCAACCACCGTGGACGGGGGCAGCGCCGTGCAGCTCCTGGCCAAGATCGAGGCGCGCAATCCCGACAAACGCCTGATCTACGTGATCTGGGACAACGCTGCTTACCACAAGGGTCCGGATGTTTGTAAATTCCTTGCGCGGCCGAACTGCCGCATCCACCTGATCCAATTGCCGCCCTATTGCCCGCACCTGAACCCGATCGAACGATTATGGGCCATCATGCACCAATACGTCACCCACAATCACCACTACGCAACGCAAAAGCAGTTCGCGAATGCGATCCTCAGGTTCTTTCGAGAAACCCTGCCCAAAGAGTGGAAAACCTTCCAATCTCAGGTGTCAGACAACTTCAGGGTCGTCACACACGAGAAATTTCGGGTTTTGGTGTAAGCGCAGTATAGAGAATTTCAATGTTGAGCTGGTTGCTCGGAAATTTGTTCTCAGATATATACGAGAGCGGGAGAGGAATTGTCGATGAAACGCTTCATTATGTTTGCATGTCTCTGCTTTATGGCAGCATGTCAGAGTACGGATCAAAATTCTTTTGTGCCGATAGATCGTGGGACGTTTGATACCTTTACTCGCTCGTTGAACTCACGGTCTTATGCCTATCAGGTAATGCAAGACCCAACTGCCATGGCTCCAACGCGGTTAATCGAAAGGTTTGAGCTGCGATCGGGGGACTGTGGTGCAGATAGTGGGTGGAATGATTGCGCTACTGACCGTGAAAGAGTGGAGCTTAGCCAACGTGGCATACGAATTCCAGCTGGGTCTCGTGAATGGTATTCATGGTGGATTTACTTCCCGGACGATTATTCAGTTGCATATCCTGCGAAAACAACGTTGGGGCAGTTCCACCAACAAAGTTCTCATCCGGTTTGGATGTTTGGAATGCACCGAGATGGTAGTTACGTCTTGGATGAAAAGGTTCTTGGCGTCGCCAGGCAGAGGTATCCACTAATCGGACCAAGGGATTTGCGCGGAAAATGGCATAAAATAGAGGTGTTTGCACATTGGTCAAAGAAAGCTGATGGGCAATTTTCGGTTTGGGTGAACGGGCAAGAGAAACTAAACTATAGTGGGCAAACAATGACTGCAACTCGTGTGTATTTCAAATATGGTATCTACCGTTCGTTTATTAGTAGGTACAAAGAGGAGACTGGAATACCGGTTTTGCCTACCCAAGTTGTCTACTACGCCGGAGTGCGTCGTGCTGATACAAGAGAGGAACTGCAGTTTAAGTATTAGCAATAATCCTTGTGCTCAGTCAGCTGCACGACACACCCACGAAATCCTTCAAATGCTGTGGCGGGAACACGATGTCGCGCATGCTGAATTCCACCCGCACGTTGCCGACCTTGCGCCTTTCATTCAAGGCTACCTGCGCAAGAACTTGCAAACCAAACATTTGAAAATCGAGGTAGACAAGTTGGGCGGCTTGCTGAACGATCTGGACCTGACCATTTTCAACGCAAGGCTTGAGGACAACGAGCAATGGGGAACGCCATTTTATTACAAGAAATTGAAAAAGATGCTGCAGGGGTATCTCATCACGTGCGAGTAAGTGCTACGCTGCGAAGGATGGCCTGACGCTGAGCCAGCAAATCAAACCTGCGCATAAACAGTGTGTAGCGAGACTGTGTTTCCACAACTATGTGCGAACACTGTGTTCAAACACAGTGTTTTGGTTTACTGTGTTGAACACAGTCTTTTGCGATCTCGCATCGTCAGCACATCATCGCACATTATATCGCACACCTCGTTTTCGCGCAGATTAACACTTTAATTTCAAGAACTTAAAAATAACGCAAGTCTTGAAAATCTTCGTGTCGGTTGTTCGATTCCGCCCCCGGGCACCACTTAAAATAGTAAAAACAACGACTTAACCATGGCACAGTTTTACAAAATGCGTTGCACAGTCATCGCACAGTTTTGTCGCGTGTTTAGCTGGTTGATTTGCTGTGTTGAACACAGTGTTTGCGGTTGCTGTCTTGAACAAAGTTTTTCCAACACAGTCTCCAAACACAGTGGCGCGAAACAGGTGATTTGCGAGCTGTGTGGCCTGCAATACTACCATCGTGGTTCAGGCATATAGGCCAAATCTTTGAGCGCCTTGCTTGCGTCAGCGCGACCACCGTAAGTGCCAAGAACATCTGCTTTTGAACTGTCGTCCACACTATTAACACGCGACAGGTGCCAACGCTTGTTCGGCGCAGGCTCTAAACGAAACGTACGACCATTTATTCTGCAGTACCAACATTTTGAGCCAGCGAGCTGTGTCCAGCCGATGTCGGCCCCGCCCAAGAGTTTTTGCTCTCGCGCCAAGCGTTCCTGCTCGCGGTGAAGGCGTTCCCGCTCTTCCAGCTCTATCAGCTCCTGCTCAATAAGCCCCACGATTGCCGCCAACTCTGTTCCCTGTTCCCGTTCGCGCTTGTAAATATCCAGACAGAATTCTTGCTGCTCTTCAAAGGCAAATTCGTTCTCGTCTTCCTCCATCTGTAGCCGCCGCTGCTCAACGTCTGTGTTGGTCAGCTTCGGTCCCGGCAGCAGGTTCAGCGCATCACGAAGGTCGCTGGTTGGAACCCAGCATCGTAGGGCTTCACGAAGCAACACTTCGCGTTGACCATCCCACTTCGTCCAAATTGAGTTGCCACGATCAACCGTCTTCACGATTTCTCGCGCCAGCTTGCGTAGATAAAGGGGATCGCGGATGTGTCGAAGGGATGGGCTGCGTACGTAGTCAGCCAGCAATCTCTGCACACCGTAAATTCTGTCGTCTTCCATTGTATTTCCGCCTGAGTCGTGGTGCAGAGTGTTCCTTGCTCATTCTTGGGTCTGAAAGGTTGGCTGAACAGGATTTTTCCAAATCGTCTCGCAACACAGTAGCGCGAAATGCAGGTTTAAGCACGCTGTTGCGAGCGTTATTGCAAACATGGTTGTTCCGGCCAACGGCTTGTTTGTGGAAAGGCTTTGCGATGACATCCACGCCTCTCCTTGGTTCCAAAATTACCAAGCAAAGCGTCTACAAATCTAGGGGCATCTCAAGGGGCAACTCAGAGTGCGTCAGTTGCGATGGGTATTTCACATCGACTCTGAAAGGGCCCTTGGGAGCGGTTAACCGCCGGGTGTGGCCAAGGATGTTGAACGAGGCCCAACACGTGTTTGTGTTGGGCCCCTTTATGTCAGGTGGAAAACATATCTTGGATATGACGGCTCAGGCCGGAGCGGTCTCCACCACGCGGATATTTGGCGCCGCGAAGTTGCTGACACGCCCGTCGGCGACGGCCGTAGGCTCGATCAGCGCCTTCATTTCGCAGATGCCAAGATCGGGAAAATTCAGGCCCATCGAGTGGAAACAGGCGAACCGCCGTCCAGGCTTGGGGTTAAGATCCGGACGGATGTCGTGGGTGCCGAGTTTCAGGTGATGGGCAATATCCCATTCTGCGGTCGCGCCGTCGATCCGGGTGACAACCCAGCAATGGCCATCCTCGCAGGTGCCGCCCTTTTCTTGGGGGAAGAAGAACCCGGTGATGTAGCCTGCCTCGATCCCGGCGGCGCGGAGGGCGGCGATGAAATAGGTGTTGATGTCCACGCAGGAGCCTTCCGTCAGGCCGCACCCCAAGGCCGGGATCACGTCGAACCCGTCGTTGAACCGCGTGTCCGGGTGGCCGTAGGTGAAGCGACTGGCCACGTGACAGGCCACAGCGATTGCCCGCTCTGTGCCGGTGAGATCGCCGACGACCTCGGTAATCTCATCCAACAGATCCTCGGCAAAGCGGGTAAAGCGCGAGGGATGCGGTGTAAAGATCGCATCGGCATACTTGCCGACGGAGGGCGTGACCTGGAACTTGACGGAAAATTCGGCGCTGCCGGGGATCATGCGGTAGGCGCGCTGGTCTGTGGTTGTCTCCACCACCTCGGTCATCTCGGGCGTTGGGACGGCGGTGCAGGTGCCATGTGGGGTCACCAGCCCGCCGGGTATCAGAACCTCGCGTGCAAGGTCGGGTAAGCGCGCGGAATAGGTCAGGTGCATGTTGCGGTCCTCCTGTGCCGATGATGCGATGTTTGGCCCCATATCACGCCATGTTCCATAGCTGGAAAAGCAGCCCGGCCACGAAAGCGCCCGAAAGCGACAGGGCGATGTAGAGTGCAAAGACTTGGGGCCGGGCCAGCGCCCAGACCGCCAGCGCCGCCGGGATCGAGGTGACGCCACCGGCCACAAGGAACGCAAGGCCCGCACCGGGCGCCATCCCTTGCTCCATAAGCCCGCCCACGAGGGGCAGGGCCGCATATCCGTTGAGGTATGCAGGAACCCCGACGAATGTGGCGGTTATGATCGGCAAAAGCCCTTCACCGCCAAGCGTGGAGGTGACTGTCTCGGCTGGTAACCAAGCAAGCATCAGGCTTTCAAGAAGAAACGCCAGTGTCAGCCATTTGGCAAGGAAGAGGGTGGTCTTCGTCGCTTCGCGTCCGAATTTTGTGCGGCGCTCGGCCTCCTGCCAAAAGCGCCAGACGACCGGTTTGGGCTCGCGGACCTTCGAGCCGCCGCAGCCGCCGTTGCCAATGTCCTCGCGGAGCGGATTGGAAAGCGCCCCGCCGCGGGCCAGAAGGTGCACCACCAGCCCCCCAAAGCTGCCGAGGCCGATGGCGGCAAGGGTCTTGGCGATCGCGAACTGCATGTCGAGAACCCCTGCGGTCAGCACAAACATGGAGGGGTCCATGATCGGCGAGGCAAGCCAGAAGGCCATGACCGCCGAAAGTGGCACGCCCATCGCCAGTAGCGCCGCGATAAGAGGGATGACACCGCAGGAACAAAAGGGCGAGAGGCCACCGGCAAGCGCCCCGAAGATGATCATCAGAAGCGGCGCGCCGGTGAACGCCTTTGCAATCAGATTGTCTGCGCCCGTTGCGCCCGCCCATGCGGCGATGCCAATGGACAGCAACAGGTAAGGCGCAGTTTTCAACAGCGCGGCACCTGCGAAGGCTGCACTGTCGGCGGCCTGCATCGGATCGAAGACTGCGAGAATTGCGAGGATCGCCGCAGAGGCCAGCCAGACCCTTTGGTTGCCCCAGAGGCTTCGAAGCGCGGCGCGCTGTCCGGCTGTGCGAAGTGTTGTGTCGGCCATCACTATATATCCAGTTTTGTAGTTATTTTAGGGGTAAAAAAAGAGGGTGTATGCGTCATGCGGCATCCTTGGACGGCCTGAGCGTGACCCCGGAACAACACTCCGAGGTTAGGAAGCTCAGGACTTGATGCATCGCGGGAAAGTCCACCCGGTTCAGCACTTCGCGCCCTTGCTTGTCTTGCACGACGAGGCCCGCATCGACCAGAGCCGATAGGTGATGCGCAAGCGTCGACGGCGCAAGTCCGAGATGCGCGCCGATATCGCCAACGCGCAATCCCTCTTCACCGGCCTTTACAAGAAGCCGGAAAATCGAAAGGCGGGCGTCATGGCCAAGGGCGGCCAGCGCCCGGGCGGTGGGGCTATTGGTGCTCATGCGCAAAACATAACCAATAAACTGGTTTTGTCGAGTCATTTCTAGAGTGGCCACCACGCGCGCGCGCCGTCGCGGCCGTGTCAGCCGGTGCTTTGGTGGTTAGACCAGCATTTGGCATTCGATATTTGCCTTTTTGCAAAGGTTATCAAATTGGCAGTATTGGCCAATGTCCGGCTCTGACGATCAAAATTCAGTCTATTGGCCAGAAAAATGCTGCAGCGCAGCAAGTTTTGCATGGATGTCATATCTCTGCCTTAGGTATGGTGTGACTGAGAAATTCAAAGTACTGTTCTGGATGCAAGACTTCAAGACCGCACGTACAACTGACGCATCGCCGGATCCTAAGGATAACACTACTGCGCGCCCTTTGCGTCAGACCTTGGCCCGCCACACCGGAAGCAGTTCGCCCGCATCGTTTTTGCCCATGTGGACCAATTGGGGTTTGCATCTGAGCATGGCGCCCGACAAGCAATTGGACTTGGCGCAGACGGCACTGAAACACTGGGCCAACTGGGCGCACTACGTGGCCCAAGGATGCCCGACCGAGGCCGAGGCGCGTCCCACTCCTATTCCAAAGACAGACCGGCGCTTTCACGGTGAAGGATGGGAAAAGCCACCGTTTGCGGCCATGGCGCAGGGATTTCTGCTTGCTGAAGACTACTGGGACAAGGTCACGTCGGATATCCCCGGTCTGGACCCATCGCATGACCGGGCGCTGACCTTTTTGACCCGGCAAGTGTTGGATGCGGTTGCGCCATCCAACTTCGTGGCAACCAACCCCGACGTTCTGGCGCGCACGATCGAGACCGGCGGTATGAACCTGCACCACGGGTTTTCGCGCTTCGTTCAGGATCAACAAGATCAGGATCGCAAGACCGGCAATGCCCAGGTAGGGGCCGAGGTCGCCACGGCCCCGGGGCATGTTGTTTTCCGTAATCATTTGATCGAGTTGATCCAGTATGCCCCAACCACCGAGACGGTCCACCCGGAACCGATCCTGATCGTGCCGGCATGGATCATGAAGTATTACATTCTTGATCTCAGCCCCGACAATTCGCTGGTGCGCTATCTGACCGATCAGGGCTTTACCGTGTTCATGATTTCATGGCGCAACCCGGATGCCGCAGATGCAGATTTAGGAATGCAGGATTATCTGGACCAAGGGCCGCGTGCCGCGATTGATTATATTTCGTCTGTGACAGACGCCGCGAAAATCCATACGACCGGCTATTGCCTTGGCGGCACGTTGTTGTCGATCACAGCGGCAACCATGGCGCGCGATGACGACGACCGGTTGGCCAGCATGACCCTGCTTGCGGCGCAGACCGACTTTAGCGAGCCGGGCGAATTGAGCCTGTTCATCAACGAAAGCCAAGTGTCCTTTCTGGAAGATATTATGCAGGCACAGGGCTACCTCGATGCCGACCAGATGATGAGCGCTTTTCAGATGATGCGCTCGAACGATCTGTTCTGGTCGCAAATGGTCAGGAAATACCTGCTTGGCGAAGACGATGCGCCGATGAATGAGTTGATGGCCTGGAATGCGGATACCACGCGGATGCCAGCACGCATGCACTCGGAGTATCTGCGCCACATGTTTTTGAACAATGATCTGGCCGCCGGTCGCTATCATGTTGAAGGCGACCCGGTTTCGCTTCGCGATATCCGCATTCCGGTTTTTGGTGTGGGCACGGAAACGGACCACATCGCGCCTTGGCAGTCTGTCTTCAAGATCCACCAATTGGCCCACGCTGATGTCACCTTCGCGCTGACCAATGGTGGGCACAATGCCGGCGTGATCTCGGAGCCGGGTCATAAGCGCCGCCATTTCCGAATCCACACCACACGCGATGTCGACAAAGCCCTGTCCCCGGATGACTGGATAACCGCCGCAACACTGGAAGACGGCAGTTGGTGGCCGGCTTGGGCGGCATGGCTGGCTGATCTGTCCGGGCCACGCAGCGCGCCACCAAAAATGGCCAAGTCGCTGGCCCCTGCGCCCGGCACATATGTTATGATGGAGTAAGTCATGCTGCCCGAAAACGAACTGCTGAAAGGCAAGAAAGGCCTGATCGTCGGGATTGCCAAGGCGCAATCAATTGCGGCGGGATGTGCCATGGCTTTCAAGGCCTCGGGTGCAGAGCTGTGCATCACCTATCAAAACGACAAGGCGCGCAAACACGTCGAACCTGTGGCCAATGCGGCCGGGGCAGACATGTTATTGCCGCTGGACGTGACGGATCACGCCCAGACGGACGCGGTGTTTTCCGAAATTGAAAAAAACTGGGGCAAATTGGATTTTCTTTTGCACTCCATCGCCTTTTGTCCGCAGGACGATTTGCACGGGCGGGTCATAGACTGTTCGCAACATGGCTTTGGGCTGGCGATGGATGTGTCTGTTCATTCCTTGATCCGGCTGGCCAACCGGGCCGAGCCGCTGATGCAAAACGGTGGCACCATCCTGACCGTGTCCTACCATGGCGCTGAAAAAGTGGTGGATCACTACAATGTCATGGGGCCTGTCAAAGCTGCGTTAGAGGCGACGACGCGCTATCTGTCGGTCGAACTGGGGCCCAAGAATATCCGGGTGAACGCGTTGTCACCGGGGCCTTTGCAGACCCGTGCCGCGTCGGGCATCGATCACTTCGATACGCTGATCGACGATGCCAAGACCCGCGCGCCCTTGCACCGGCTCACGACGATCGACGAGGTCGGCGCAATGGCGGCCTGTCTTGTCACCGATTTCGCCCGTTCGGTCAGTAGCAACACCGCCTATATCGATGGGGGGCATCATGTCGTCTGAAGAAAACGCCCCACTGGAATTTATTGAAAACCGCCCGTTTGACGACATCGAAGTCGGTGAAACCGCGGAACTTGTCCGCACCCTCACGGCACAGGATATCGACGCCTTCGCGGTTGTCTCGGGCGATGTGAACCCTGCTCATGTCGATGTGGAATTTGCCGAAGGGGGCGTGTTTCACAAGATGATTGCCCATGGAATGTGGGGCGGCGCGCTGATTTCCAACGTGCTTGGCACGCAATTGCCCGGGCCGGGTACGATCTATCTGGAACAATCCCTGAAATTCCTCAAACCTGTCGGTATCGGCGATACCGTCACCGTGCGGGTCACGGTGGCGCAAAAGCATGCTGACAAAAAGCGCCTGACGCTGGCTTGCACCTGCACCAACGGGGATGGCGCGCCGGTGATCTCGGGCGAGGCCCATGTGATTGCGCCCGACCGGAAAATTCGCAGGCCAAGGGTAACGATGCCTGATCTGGTGCTGCACAAACACGGCGAAGTGCATGGCGACCTTTTGGCCCGCGCACAGCGCCTCGCGCCGTTGCCCACTGCCGTCGTTCACCCTTGCGACCAGGCCGCGCTTGCCGGGGCGCTGCGGGCGCGCGATCTGGGCCTTCTGGAGCCTGTGCTGGTCGGGCCCGAAGACCGGATCAAAGCGGTGGCGGCACATAATGCGCTTGAGATCGGCGGGCTGACGATCCTTGACGCGCCGCACAGCCATGGCTCGGCGGATATCGCCGCATCCTTGGCGCGTGACGGCAAGGTCCAAGCCTTGATGAAAGGCGCGCTTCATACCGATGAGATCATGTCCGCCGTGGTGTCGAAGTCCAGCGGTCTGCGCACCGAACGTCGGATGAGCCATGTTTATGTCATGGATGTCCCGACCTATCAGAAGCCGCTGATCATAACCGATGCGGCCATCAACATCGCACCCGATCTGGCGACCAAGGCCGATATCATCCAGAACGCGATTGATCTGGCCCTTGCCATCGGCATCGAAACGCCCAAGGTGGCCCTTCTTTCGGCGGTCGAGACGATAACGCCGCGTTTGCAATCCACGGTCGATGCCGGGGCCCTGTGCAAAATGGCGGATCGCGGTCAGATCACCGGCGGGCTGCTGGATGGCCCGTTGGCCTTCGACAATGCAGTGTCGATGCGCGCGATGGCGACCAAGCACATCGTGTCACCGGTGGCGGGACAGGCCGATGTGCTTGTCGCCCCTGATCTTGAGGCCGCCAATATGATTGCCAAGCAGTTGATGTATCTGGCAGGCGCAGAGGCGGCGGGCATTGTCTTGGGGGCACAGGTGCCGATCATCCTGACCAGCCGCGCCGATGATGAACGCACCCGCACCGCATCTGCGGCGATTGCGGCGCTTTTCAGCGCCGCGCATTGCGCATGACTGGCCTTCTGACGCTGAACGCGGGCTCGTCGTCGTTGAAGTTCGGGCTTTACAAGGAGGCCGACGAGCCTGAGTTGCTGGTTCATGGCCAAATCGACGGTATCGGACGCGCGGCACAGTTGATCGTGAAGAGCGGCGAGGCCGAGACACGCGATCAGGTTGACGCCCCAACCCAACACGCGGCATTGCAGCGCGTCATGGCCGCGCTTGCGCCGTATACACGTGGCATGCAGATCAGCGGGGTCGGCCACCGGGTTGTGCATGGCGGCCCGGATTTTGCTGCCCCCACGCTCTTAACCCCAGAGGTTCAGTGCGCGCTGGAAGCCCTTAGCCCCCTTGCTCCATTGCACCAGCCGCACAATTTGGCCGGTGTCGCCGCAGCGCGTGACATGTTTCCCGGCGCCATACAGGTGGCCTGTTTCGATACCGCCTTTCACCGCGGACACCCTTGGGTGAATGATGCGTTTGCGATCCCCCGGTCGCTTTATGACGAGGGTATTCGCCGCTATGGATTTCATGGGCTGAGCTACGATTATGTGACCGGTGTGATCGCCCGGGACTTCCCGGAATTGCACGCCGGTCGGGTGATCGTCGCCCACCTTGGCAATGGCGCGTCGATCTGCGCGATACGGCAGGGCCGAAGCATCGGGTCGACGATGGGGTTTTCGGCGCTGGACGGGCTGCCCATGGGCACGCGCTGTGGGCAGATCGACCCCGGGGTCATATTGTACCTGATCGAACAAAAAGGCATGACGCCGCGTGAGGTCCAAAACCTGCTCTACAAGGAAAGTGGCCTGCTGGGCTTGTCGGATCTCTCTGGTGACATGCGCACATTGCTGGCGTCAAGTGAACCGGCCGCCAAACAGGCCATCGACTATTACGTCTTTCGCGCGCGCCGTGAAATTGGCGCTCTGACTGCGGTCTTGGGTGGGGTGGACGCATTGGTGTTTTGCGGTGGGGTCGGTGAAAACGCGAGCGAAATTCGGCAACGGATCGTCGAAGGGCTGGACTACCTGGGGCTGGAGATGAACGGCATGGAGTCTCCGGACCCGCGCGACATCGGCACGGGGGTGGCGCGCATCCTTGTGATCCCAACAGACGAAGAGCGCGTCATCGCCAGAGCCGTGCATGACGCGGTCACAGAAACTCTGCAGTAGCCCGGCCTGAAGCGATGGGCTGATTGCACTGGTTTTCGGGGTGCCATGACTGGACTGGCAAGACAGCCTTGCCACAAACCTGACCTGATATGCGGTGACCCAACCAGTGAGCCACCGCAGAGCCTACAGAATAATTGGGCGAAGTCGCGACCGCAGATCGTCGCTCGGCTGGTGCGTCGCAATACAAACCACAACTATACCTTCTGTGCGGCGTCACTTCGAAAGAGATCTCTTCGAGCGGTAATCCCCTTATTTTCAACGGGGCATGGGGCTTGTTGGGGTCGTAAGCGGCTCGAAAGGCGTCATGCGTGTGTGACCCTCGCGATGTCCGGGGGCTGGAAGCAGACCCTGTGTCCCAGTCGTGTGTCACAGTTGCGAGAAATTGGAGACGCCAGCGCAGCTAATCGCAGTAACACGCGTTATATCAGTGACTTAGGAGGAACTTGGCTGGGGTGGTAGGATTCTCTTATAAGTGATTGACCCGCTCTATAAAGATAGAGAATTTAAGTATATGGTGTCAATGCTGAGTGCGAAAAAAACAATAATGTGCACCAGATCGTGTTTCACCTTCGCAGAGGTCGAGATGATTGGACCTGTCGCGGTTTGGTGCCGCTCCTTTGATAGCATAATGTGCAGCAAAGGAGATGAACCATGGGCACAGGAAGAACGGAAGAATTCCGCAAGAATGCGGTGCGAATTGCGCTGACCAGCGGTCTGACACGGCGTCAGGTTGCAGACGATTTGGGCGTTGGGTTTTCGACGCTGAACAAGTGGGTGAACGCACACCGCGACACCGATGTGGTGTCACCCGAGGATCGCGAGGCGCTCATCGCCTTCTTCGACTTCCTGGCCGATCACTTGGATCACATGCGCACGGGCAATCCGATCGAGGGCGTCTTCGCCACGGTCCGGCACCGGACCGTGCGAACCAAGGGGGCGCTGTCGCAGAAGGCGACGAAGCTCATGGTCTTCAAGCCCGTTCAGGTCGCCGCAAAGACATGGCGGCGTCTGAAGGGCGCCAATCAGTTGCCTTTGGTCATCGAAGGCGTCACATTCACCGACGGTGTCGCCGCAAACGACACTGCAAAGCGCGCCGCTTGATCAGGCCGCGTCACCCAATATCCCGCATAGATCCGCCAAACTTAGCCTGCCATTTATAAAAACTGGCGCTGCTCATGCCATGCTCTCGGCATAGTTCCGAGACTGGCACGCCGCCCTCCACCTGCTTCAGAATCACCATGATCTGTGCGGGGGTGTATGGTCCGTTCTTCACCGTAAATCTCCTCAGATATCTTGCCGAGAAAATTCTACTCTTGAAGACCACTTATTTTAGTGGGGATTGCCCCGTGGCCTAATTTTGCACTGCCGTTCTCATCCGTAGATGCCATCGCGAAACTCCTGTACCGATCTACATCGGGCACGGCGTCGCAGGTCAGACAATCGGGTAAAAGGTGAGGGCCAGCGAACGCTTACTTTGATCGACAGACATTAGGCGAATTCAAGCGGTGGTCGCAACAGTTCCGGAATGGAGGTTGTGATGACAACCCAAAACGCGCTTCGAGTCAGCACCAAACTGACGATCAAACTTCCTTTAAACCGATGCTTACAGTTAGCTTATAGCCATAGTTTCGGATCACTTTTATTGGCTGGGTGGACGCGCCAGCGGCTTTCATTTTTTTTCGCAACCGTACAATGCGCACTTCGAGTGTGGATTTACTGATTTCATCGGCTGACTGCCACAGGGTTGTGATCTCACTGATTGCCAATCTGGTGTCCGGAGCCTGAATGAACTTGGTCAAAAGGTCCACCTCATCCGCAGATACGGAGACTGTATCGGCAGGCCCCGAAAGTGTCATTGAGAATGGATCGAGAAGCAGTTCGGTGGCCGGTTTCGGCAATCGCCGAGACAGCGCGGTGACGGCCCCCACCAGCTCTAATGCGGAGCTGGGCTTGGCAAGATAAATATCGGCACCATTTTCATACCCGATATTCCGTTCTTCGGGCTTGTCACGGGCTGTAAGAATTATAATGCCAATTCGCGGGTGTTCAGCGCGGATGCGTCTTGCCGTTGTGATCCCGTCTAAACCCGGCAAATTCAGATCAAGAATTACAATGTCGACGGTGCGCAGATTACTGCCGCTCCACAAGGCCTCGGCACTCTCAAAGGCCACAACATGATGCCCTGCATCTGCAATGAGATCCACAAGGGATTCGCGCATATTTCTGTGATCTTCGACAATGACGACGTTTATCATGGAAACCATATCCTAAACCTTATGCGTTGATCCTGTGGAACATAGTCCAGCCGGCCCCCCATGAGGGCAGTAAGGCTGTGCGCGATATAAAGTCCAAGCCCGGAGCCGATCTCTCTTTTGGCTAATGGATTTCGGTAATATCTCTCGAACACCTTGTCTGGATCTGGTGCGCCTACGTCACCTTGGAGGTTTTCGAACAAAATCGAATATCCATCACCCACCTGGCTGATTGAAATCCATATGTCCGAGTTGGATGGGGCATACTTCTGTGCGTTTTCAAGCAGGTTTCCGAACACAACCCCCAGCAAGACTGGATCACCCAAAACAACGGCCTTATCCGGCGACTGTAATTCGATGCGCGATGGCGTCATGCTACCAGAGCGTAGTTTCTGTAAGATCTCAACGACATCACACTGCCGCAGATTTAACGCCTGCTCTTTTTTATCAACGGCGATCAATTGATCACAACGATCAATAAGATTTTTTAAGCCACGAATTGCTTCGCTTGCCCGTTCACGTTGCCGGTCGCTGATATTTGGTGTTGATATGGACATGTTGATCACGCCAAGGGCGTTTTTGGCTTCATGGCCAAGCATCTCGATAAACTCAGAAAGTGTATGATTTTGTTCCTTTTGCAGAGCCGTCTGTCTCTCCACCTCGAACTTGTCGGCCTCGGCTTGGCGCGCGGCTTGAAAAAGGTCTCGGGCGCGCAGATGCAAAAGCAAAAACATCAGCAGCCCAGTTGAAAGGCCGTGGATCATATACCCATGGGTTGCAAGGGCTGTGATATCAATCACCCCCAAGACCGCAAACGCATTAAAAAAGAATGACATGGACAGCAAACCATAGATCACCCGCATCGTGACCAAGCCCGGGGATCCGGCCTTTTTCGCGGTTGCCGCATTGGCCAGAAACACAAAAGGCGCCGCCGCAAGGCAGGCGGCATTGATTTGTAACGCAAGTATAGGATCAAAGGATACAAAAAGAACAAAGGCGCAAACGATCACCACCAGTTGAATATCGAACAAGCGGCTGGCCAGCCATGCGGGGTTGAAACGGCGCATCACATGGCGGTGAAAAGCAACCGAAAAAAAGGACGATACGAACACACTCGTCCGGAATACCCCATAGCGTATGTCCGGCGACAATTGAGGCAAAAGGGTGTCACCATATCCCAGATACAAGGTGTTGTTCACCAGCCAGAAGAACTGCAGCGCGGCAAACCATGAGAAAAGAGTTTCCCGCGTGATCACCAGCATGTTCAGCGCCCATAGGAACAGAACAAACATGAGGCTCAGATAGGTGATCTGTACGATATACCTCTGTCCTGTTCTCGCGAGGGCCTTAGACTGGGGCAAGGCACTAATGTCGAGCCATATAGACCCGCTTGATTCAATTCGGACAAAATAATCTGCCCCACCTTTTGGGGGGCTAACACGGAACCCGGGCAACGGTGAGGGCCAGTCAGGTGTCAGCACCTGATATTGAATATCGCCCAATTCCGTGTCACCGCCGTGTGATCCTGTGATCTTTGGCCGGTAAAACCTGAGGTCGTCCGGCATGCCGGAGCCGAACAATACAACCACCTCACCTTCGTCTTGTGTGGGCAGGATGCGAAGGCGCACCCATTCAGCGGAAGTCGTATAGCCGAGGGATATGGTGTCCCTGACGGGTTTGAAAGTCTCCTGCAGAACGTCATCAATACTCAAGGAGGTTGTTACATCTTCGAACAGCCCAACACTTTCGATCAGGTTGTCCTGAGCGGTCGCAGGTGCGGCTAGTGCCCCAAACAACAACGTCAGCATGAACACCTTAAGCTGACAAATGACGATATGTCCGAGGTGGCTGGGCATGGCTGGCTTTCAGTGACTGCTCAGGCTGAGCCGATCACACAAATTATTATGCAGGTTGCAGTGCAAGCTTTTGACATAAATTCACGTTGCTCCACAAGCCTATGACTGTACTCTGGTGCCAGTGGGTTATACTTAAGATAGACTTTATTAACTCTTGCCTGCTTTTTCTTACGTATCTTGACTTGTATCCTACAAACACCTACTGAGAAGCAGATGAGTCTGGATCTGCAACAGGGTACCAGCGCTATGGAGATGCGCGAACAAAGAGGGCCGATGACAATGGATGATCTTATGTTGAAGCGCTGCAACTCTGCGACGCGTGGTCCCTTGGACCATGTCGCGTGGGACCGTGACGCAGGGATGGAATTGAAAGCCCGTTACGCGAAAGGGTTTCGTTTTGGATAGTCCAAGTCTTCACCCGAATATAGGAGGGTCCACTCCGTTAAGTGAACTTGGAAAGATTCTGATCGTCGACGACGATGAGACGAACAGATTAGTTGTGCGCGTTCTGATGGAGCGCCGTAACTATCACGTCAGCGAAGCGGCAAGTGGCCCAGAAGCGATTGACTTGGTCAAGGCCGAACCGTTCGACGTTGTGCTTATGGATCTTAGCATGCCGGGCATGGATGGTTTTGAAGCAGCGCGACGTATCCGAGAGCACAATGCAGACCGCACGCTGCCCGTGGTGGCGCTGACCGCGCATACAAGTCAACAGCATCAGACCCTGTGCCGCCAAGAAGGCATGAACGCAGTGCTGCGCAAGCCACTGGATGCTGAACAATTGGACAGGCTGATGGCCTTGCTGAAAATGAACGTAAACAACGCCATTTGATGAGCCGGGATTAACAGTCCCATCCGGCTGAGTTTGGAAGGCTGCGGACTCTTAAAACTCGATCCACAGCCCGACATATGCTAGTCTGACCATAGGTCTGACACTGCGTGGCGCGTCCTCGTATAGTGGAAATTATAGAGCCATTAAGATATGTAGCCGAGTGTTGCTGTCGCTGCACCACATGCCGCCGGTTCGCCAAGGATGACATCGAAGAATGTATGTCTCTTGACCGTAATGGCGTCCTCTTCAACCTTACTTATCGGGCGCTTCTGAACGGAGTTATTGTCAAATCTGGTGTTTGAGGGTTCTCGGTCATGCGGCGATCTGGTCTGTGGTTGTGGCTTCAATTCC
>NZ_JAAORB010000051.1 GCF_011601345.1 Roseovarius gahaiensis | reverse complement strand
ATGCTAACGTGGCAGGTGGGTCAGTTTTAGATGATCATAACCCACCCAGGTGGGTCACTTTTGCATGCCGATTCACATGCTGGAGAACAAAGTGATCTCGCGAAAGCAACCAGTCTGGCGCTGGCAATTGAACGGCATTGGGGCTTCGGGGGAAGTGGTCTGCTGTGGGATGGTGTCTCGGCGGCAGATATTTGGCGTGCTCCTGCAGACCTTCGCGAGAGGGTAGAGGCGCATTTGCGCGAGGCTCAAGACAAGGCGTTGGTGACGATCCGCGCCAATCGAAATGTCCTCGAGACGCTGGCCGAACGGTTGTTGCGCGTCAGAGACATGTCGGGGTGGGATATCGAACGGCTCGAACAGGATATCATGGCTAGCAACGAAGATACGCCCTCAACCGAGGCCGCAAGTGGCGGGCAGAATACATGCCTGGAAATCTGATGGCAGCCCGGTATGTGATTTCTCCCTATGAAAACCAAAACCGCCCGGCGCAAATGATGCCGGGCGTTTTTTTTGTGTGGCTGGTCTGGCGGTCAGATCTCAGGGCGGCTGTCCATCCATTCGGATATGGTGCTGGAATGCCATCCGATAAGACGTTCGGTCAGCTTAACGGGGGCCGGAAATGTGCCCGCATTGATATGTCTGTAAATTGTCGAGCGGCTCAGGCCGGTAATTTTTTGTACATCTTTTTGACGTAGAATTATGTTGGTCATTCAAGTCCTCATTTTGTTATCGATACCTTTTTGTCTCACATGAAGGTTAAACTGAGTTTTCAATTTTAGGCAGTTTGGTCTTGACCGGTGATAAACTTGGTCCACGCGTACATGTAGGGTGCACGCCGCTCCAGGTAATCCGTTCGCTTGTAGGTGTCGATGGCAGCGTCACCCTTACGCACATGTCCGATACAAGCTTCTGCAACCTCATCGGGGCACTCCGTTTTGTCGGCCAGCCATGTTCTCAATGAAGACCTGAACCCATGGGGCGTTGCGGGAATACCGTTATCGGCGAGGTAATTGCGCATGGCCATTTTGTTGAGGGGGCCGCCTTTTGCATTAGGAAACAGGTACCCGTTTTGAGATCGTTCTTTTGCCAACTCAATCACATGCCGTGCCTCATGACTCAGAGGAACAGCAAATCCTTGGTCATTGTCTGCCCGGCCCTTGACGTGGAGTGGTGGGATTTCCCAAACGGTACTCAGGATTTGCTCGAAACGCATGTTGTTGACTGAGCCAGCGCGAACCCCGGTCAGAATTAGCATTCTCAATGCCAGTTGCACCGGGTCGTCATCTGAAAGAGTTGCGTAAAACGCAGGCACATCTTGCCAAGGCAGTGCCAGATGCGGTGTCGCGCGCTTCTTGTTTTCCCCGAGAATGATAACCGCATCTTCGATAACCGCTCGGTTCACAAGGAAACCTTTCGCACGCGCGTATCGGAAAACGGTTCTCAGCCGTGACACAGCTTTCTTGGCGGTCACGGGTTTGTCGTGCCAGATCGGGGCCAAGGCCTGTGCGATGTCGTCCTGATCAATCTTGACGATTGGCATCTTGCCCAGCTTGGGTAAAACATGCAGCCGCAGGGGGCTGAACCAAGTACCATTTGATCCATTATGCTTGAGGTTCTTTTTATGTGTCTCGAATGCCTGCCAGGCCAGAGGTTCAAGTCGTCCGTCTATCAGGTTGCTTTGTTGAATCCTGAGACGACGCTGTTTGATAGGATCGCAATCGTTGCTCACCTGCTCTCGGGCCCATGCCGCTTTCTTGCGCGCCTCGGCAAGGCTGACCGGTCCGAAAGACCCCAGACCCATTTCCCGTTGGCGGCCCCAAAGGTTGAAACGAAAGACCCATTGCGCCCCACCATCGGCGCGCTTATGGAGCCAAAGACCCTGCCCATCGCAATGCTTGCCCACCGGCAGAGATTTGAGTTGAGCGACTGTAAATGCATTTGATTTTGCCATAGAAATATCCTTTTTTTTATATACGTTCTGGCTTGGCACTGCCCGGTTCATTCCGGGATGCCATGGAACCTTAAATTGTTGAGATTAAAGGAATATAAAATCCGATGGCACTCAGTGAGAACGTATGAAACAAGAAACATATCCCTCCGGCGGGGGTATTTAAACCCAAGAAAAAGCGACAGTGCTCTGCTTTTTCTTGGTCAAAATACCCCGGGGGAGTCGCCCGAAGGGCGGCGGGGGCAGCGCCCCCAATCCGGGCGCGCCGCAAGGCGCGCAAAACCTGTCAGCCCCAGCTGACATCGCCCAGAAAAATATACCCCGCGCCATAGATCGTTTTGATCAGGCGCGGGTTCTTTGGATCTTCGCGCAGCTTGGTGCGCAGCCGCGAAATGCGCACATCCATGGCCCGATCAAAACTGTCACCTGCCGCTCCGCCAAGCGCTTCTTGCATGGCTTGCCGAGAGATAAGCCGTTTGGGGCGTTCCAGAAACAGGCGCAAAACCTCGCCCTCGGCATGGGAAAACGGGGTTTCCGCGTTGGTTTCATCTTCGAGAACGTAGCGGTCGAAATGCGCCACCCAGCCATTGAATCGCGCAGTATCCGAACTTTGCGCTGCGGCGGTTTCGCGGCGCAGGCGGGCGCGGATGCGGGCCACGACCTCGGCGGGCTCAAACGGTTTTATGATGTAGTCGTCGGCGCCCAACTCCAGCCCTGTGACCTTGTCTTGCACTTCGGCCCGGCCCGAGATGATGATCACCGTTGCGCCCTGTTCCAACGCCAGCCGATGCACCAGTGTCAGCCCGTCACGATCCGGCAAAGACAGGTCAACGAGGCAGACATCGGGCCGGGCGCCACGCAAGGCGGCCTCGAATTCCGTGGCGCGGCCAAAGGTCATGGTGCGAAACCCGGCCTCTTGTAGCGCCTCTGACAACATGGCGCGAATGGCCGGTTCATCGTCGAGAATGGTGACAAGCGGTGCGGTCATGGGCGCGGGTCCGATTTCAAGAAGGCGTTCAGTTGGGGCGCGTTGAACGGTTTGCGCAGCACCGGTGCGTGCGCACTGGCGACTTTGTGCAGCGGATCATCGGGCGGCAGGGATGTCATGAGATATGCCGGACAATGGTTTTCGGGAAGCGCCTTGACAAGGTCAAGCCCGGTTTTGCTGCCCTCCAGTGAGATGTCTGACAAAAGCGCCGAGATTTGCGGAATTTCTGTTATCAGCGCCAACGCTTCATCGGCTGAGGCGGCCTCGATCACGGTATGCCCTGTGTCGCGCAGCATGTCGCGCACAGTCCCGCGCAAATCCGGGCTGTCTTCGACAAGTAGGATCATGCCGGGCGCGTCTGACGGGTTGGCGGGCCGCAGGGGCAAACGCAGGCTGACGCGGCCGCCGGTCGATGTGTTCGACAATTTCACGCGCCCGCCTGCCAGCTTGGTCATGTCATACACCATGGACAGGCCAAGCCCTGACCCTTCGCCGCCCTTGGTTGTAAAAAACGGGTCCAACGCATGTGCAAGAGCCTTATCCGAAAACCCATGGCCGGTATCGGTGACATTGAATTCCAGCCAAGTGTCTTTGACACAAGCGGCGGAGAGTGTGATCTGGCCGTTCGCACCACAGGCGTCGCGGGCATTCAGGACAAGGTTGAGCAGTGAATCCTGCAACATGCCCGGATCCACCTTGAACGCGCGGCCGGTGACCTGATTGTCGACGCAGAACACGACGCTATCGGACAGGGTTGACCGCGCCAAGGTTTCTAGGTCGTCCAGAAAGCCGCCAAGATCGGTTGGCACAGGCATGTGTTCGCGTGGCCCGGTCATATCGGCGATTCTGTTGAGTAGCCCGCCCCCGCGCCGCGCAGCGGCCAGCGTGGCCGAGATCAACTCATTCGCGGCCGGACCAAGATCCATGCGTTGCAGTTTCGATTGCATGCCCAGAATGATTGTCAGCAGGTTCGAGAAATCATGCGCCAGCCCGCTGGTCAGCTGCGCGGCCATTTCGCGACGGCGGGTTTGTTGCAAGGCCGAGCGCGTTTGCGCCTCTTCGGTGATATCCATCGACAGAACATAAGCCCCGCCTTGCGTGTCATCGGGCGTCAAGGCCACCCGGATGCGGCGGGAGCTGGGTTCATGCGTGAACTCGAAGACCGAGGCTTTGCCCCGAAAGGCCTGTTCCAGATACGGGTGGATTGCCGAATTGGCTTGTGATCCAAGCGCCTCTTCCACCGAGATGCCGATGATGTCCGATTTGGAACCGGGCATGACCGTGGTGAGGCGGCGGTTGGAATAGGTGTAGCGCCCGTCGGCGCCGACATGTGCGATATGGGCTGGCATCATTTCGGTGGTCAGACGGGTTCGTGCCTCGGAGGCCGTCAATTGGCGTTTGGTTTCTTCTAGGGCGGTAATCGTTGCCGACAGTTCCCGGTTCGCGGCTGCCAGTTCTTCGGAATAGGCGAGTAACTGGTCCGACAATTCTTCGGATCGGGTCCGCAACAAGGACTCTTGGCGTTTGGTGCGCGTGATATCGGTATAGACCGTGACCCAGCCCCCCTGTGGCAGGGGTGTGCCTTCAACGCCGATGATCCGGCCGTTGGCCCGGGTGCGTTCCATATAGTGCGGCTCGAACGCGCGGGCCTGTTCGACACGCGAGTCAACAAACGCATCAATGTCTTTGACGTCGCCGTAATCGCCGCGCTCGGCCAGAAAACGGATCGTATCCGAAAAACAGGCACCGGGTGTCACCAGCCAGTCTGGCAGGTCGAACATTTCCTGAAACCGGTGATTGCACACAGCCAGCCGCAAATCCGCGTCATAGATGGATAGGGCCTGCTGGATCAGGTTCAGGCCAGCCATTGTCATGGCGTCGGTTGGGCTGGGTGTCGGTGCCATCGGGATGTCCTTTTACCCATCGCTAGCACCGCGGGCGCATGCCGCAAAGCCAGTTTGAGCGTCTGTTACAATTCGAAAGGTTTGCGAAATGATCAGGAAAAAGTTGACCGCAAGGGTCAAACTGGCACTTTTGATGGCAGGAGGAGTCGCCGTCATAAGGTGATCTGTTCGCAAAGCGGACATTGGGGAGGAAAAAAATTGGCTCAGTCGTCACAGGCGACGGAAGGACTTGGGTCCATTCCGGCGCTACTTCAGAGGAACGCCAAAGAGTGCGCCAACAGGCCAGCCTACCGCGAAAAAGAATTCGGCATTTGGCAATGCTGGACGTGGGCGGAGGCAGAAAAAGAAATTGAGGCCTTGGCGCTTGGCTTGATCAACCTTGGTGTGAACGAGGGCGATTTTATCGCCGTCGTCGGGCGCAATCGCCCCCATTTTTATTGGTCCATGGTGGCGGCGCAATCGGTGGGGGCCATTCCTGTGCCGCTTTATCAGGACGCCGCCGCCGACGAAATGGCCTATGTCATGGAGCATTGCGGAGCGCGGTTTGCGGTGGTCGAAGACCAAGAGCAAGTCGACAAGATGATCGACATTCAGGATCAACTGCATCAGTTCGAGCATATGATCTACGTCGATCCGCGCGGTATGCGGAAATACGATCATCACAAGCTGCACACCTTTACCGGCATTCAGGATCAGGGGCGCGCCGCCTATTGGGAGTTCATCGAAGACCTTAAGGCGCGCCGCGAAAAGCTTAATTACGACAGCATCTGCGTGATGCTTTACACGTCGGGCACCACCGGGAAGCCCAAGGGCGTGGTGCTGTCGAACCGCAATATCATTGAGGCGTCCCGCTCGTCGGCGGAGTTTGATCAACTCAGCCGCGACGAAGAGGTGTTGGCCTATCTGCCGATGGCTTGGGTGGGCGATTTCATCTTTTCGATCGGGCAGGCCTATTGGTGCGGGTTCTGTGTGAACTGCCCCGAATCCCCAGAAACGATGCAAACTGATTTGCGCGAAATTGGCCCAACCTACTATTTCGCCCCGCCCCGCGTGTTCGAGACTCAGTTGACCAACGTGATGATCCGGATGGAGGACGCGGGCCGCTTCAAGAAATGGCTGTTCGATGTTTTCATGGATCATGCCCGCAAAGTCGGCCCCGCCATTTTGGACGGCAAGCCCGTGGGGGGTTGGGATCGACTGAAATATGCGTTGGGCCACGTTTTCATCTATGGGCCGCTAAAGGACACGCTGGGTTTTGGCCGGGTGCGTGTGGGATACACGGCTGGCGAGGCGATCGGGCCGGAAATTTTTGAATTTTACCGCAGCCTTGGCATCAATTTGAAGCAGCTTTACGGCCAGACCGAAGCGTCGGTGTTCATCACGCTGCAACCCGATGGGGAAGTGCGCAACGATACGGTTGGCGTGGCGGCACCCGGCGTCGAGATCAAGATCGATGAGACGGGCGAGGTGTTCTACCGCGGTCCGGGCACGTTCGAGTATTATTACAAGAACGAGGAAAGCACTAAAAAGACGAAAGACCCCGAAGGTTGGGTCGCCACCGGCGACGCGGGCTTTTTCGAGGACGGGTCAGGGCATCTGCGGATCATCGACCGGGCCAAGGACGTGGGCAAGATGGCCGATGGCAAGATGTTCGCGCCCAAGTATGTCGAGAACAAGCTCAAGTTCTATCCCAATATCCTTGAGGCCGTGGTGTTCGGCCATCAGCGTGATGCCTGCACTGCCTTCATCAATATCGACCTGACGGCGGTGGGAAACTGGGCTGAGCGTAACAATATCGGCTATGCCTCTTATCAGGAACTGGCCGGTCATCCCAAGGTTTTGGAGATGATCCAGACCCATGTCGAAGAGGTGAACCGCAGCCTTGCGGATGATCCGATGCTGTCACATTGCCAAGTGCATCGCTTCCTGGTGCTGCACAAAGAGCTGGATGCGGACGACGGCGAAATGACCCGCACCCGCAAGGTGCGCCGTGGGGTGATCGCCGAGAAGTTCGAGGATCTTCTGGGCGCGCTTTACGACGGGTCGAACGAGATTTTCACAACCACCGAAGTGACCTACGAGGATGGCCGCAAGGGCGCGATCAGCGCCACTTTGGAAATCCGCGATTGCAAAGTGGTGCCGGTGAACGGCGATACAAAGGTGGCCGCAGAATGATGGCCCGGCACGCGCCGCTTGTTGCCGCATGCGGCAACGTCGCCCCGCCCGCCGGCCCGTGGTCAGATGAGAAAGGTTTGAGCCATGCTTGATGCCTCAGAAGGCTTTACCACCGAAGATGGCCGCAAGATTGGCGGCGTGGTGATGGAAATGAAGCACATCACGCTGCGGTTTGGTGGTGTTGTGGCGATCCAAGATATCAGTTTCGATATCCGTCAGGGCGAAGTCCGCGCGATCATCGGCCCGAACGGCGCTGGCAAGTCCAGCATGCTGAACGTCATCTCGGGGTTCTATAATCCGCAACAAGGCGAGGTTTGGTACAAAGGCGCGTTGCGCCCGCCGATGAAACCCTACCAAGTGGCGCGCCAAGGTATTGCCCGGACATTCCAAAACATTGCCCTGTTCGAAGGCATGAGTGTTCTGGACAACGTGATGACTGGGCGTATCCGGCAGATGAATGCGGGCCTTCTGGCGCAGGCGATCTGGAAGGGCAAGGCAGAGCGCGAGGAAGTGGAAAACCGCGAAGTCGTTGAAAAGGTCATCGACTTTCTGGAAATCCAGCACATCCGCAAAACGCCAGTGGGTCGCTTGCCTTACGGTTTGAAAAAGCGCGTTGAACTGGCCCGCGCTTTGGCCGCCGAGCCGTCCATCCTGCTGCTGGATGAGCCGATGGCCGGCATGAACGTCGAGGAAAAAGAGGACATGAGCCGCTTTATTCTGGATGTGAATGATGAATTCGGCACCACGATTGCCCTGATCGAACACGATATGGGTGTGGTTATGGACCTGAGCGACCGTGTTGTCGTGATGGATTACGGCAAGAAAATCGGCGACGGCACGCCTGATGAAGTGCGCAACAATCAGGCGGTGATCGACGCCTATCTGGGGGTGGCCCATGACTGATTTCAGCCGGAACCGCGACACGAGGGGAGGGACGCAACATGCCTGAACAGTTTATCTGGGGAATGGAGGTCTTCGCGAACGGTCTGATGGCGGGGGTTTTGTACGCGCTTGTCGCTCTGGGCTTTGTCCTGATCTACAAAGCGTCGGGGATCTTCAATTTCAGCCAAGGCGTGATGGCGCTCTTTGCGGCGCTGACATTGGTGGGTATCATGGAGGGGCAGGTTCCGTTCAGCCACTTGATCAACGCCACCTTCGGCACAGAAATCCACCATTTCGGCTGGCATGTTCCGGCGCTGGCCGCGATTCTGCTGACGATGGCCGTCATGGTCTTGCTGGCGTGGCTGGTGAACCACTTCATTTTCCGACATCTGGTCAATCAAGAACCGATCATCCTGTTCATGGCGACAATCGGCCTTGCGTATTTCCTTGAAGGTTTTGGCGATATCATGTGGGGCAGCGACATCAAGAAGCTGGATGTCGGCCTGCCGCAAGGTATCAACTCCACGATTGACGAGGTTACCTACAACCTCTTTGGCTACGGGTTTTTCATCGACAACCTGGATCTTTGGGCGACCTTCATCGCGATCTTGCTGGTGATTGGCCTTGTCGTGTTTGCGCAGTACTCGAAGCACGGCCGCGCCATGCGCGCCGTGGCAGACGATCATCAGGCGGCGCTTTCGGTTGGCGTCAGCTTGAACTTCATCTGGGTGATGGTGTGGTCGCTGGCCGGGTTCGTGGCCATCGTGGCCGGCATCATGTGGGGCACCAAATCGGGCGTGCAATTCTCGCTGTCGCTGATCGCCCTCAAAGCGTTGCCGGTTTTGATGCTGGGTGGGTTCACCTCGATCCCGGGGGCCATCGTGGGTGGCTTGATCATCGGGGTCGGTGAAAAGCTGTTCGAATTCACGTTTGGCGGGATGATGGGTGGGGCCACCGAAAACTGGTTTGCCTATGTCTTGGCGCTGATCTTCCTCGTCTTCCGGCCACAGGGCCTGTTTGGCGAAAAAATCATCGAGAGGGTGTAGGCATGCAAAAGCTCATCGCGATTGCCAATGTCATCGCATGGTCGGGGTTTTGGGCCTTTGGCTATCTCGCCCTGACGGCAGACACTGAAAACACCGCGCAAATGGTGACCGCCCTTGTCTTGGCGGCGATTGGCGGGGGTCTTGGGATGTTGGCGTATCTCTGGCTGGTGCGCCACTCCGAGGCGACCGGATATGCCAAACCTGCCAATCGCGCGCAAAAGCGCGACGACAACGAAATTTATGGGGAGGTTCTGTAATGTTCTATCGTGAAGCCGGTGATTTCAAGACCTCTTACACCGAGGATAGCCAGACCTTCCCGATCAAGTTTGACCGCTACCGATACTATGCGGTTCTGATTGCGGCATTCGCCGTGGTGCCTTTTGTGATCAACGACTATTGGGTGAACGCTGTTTTCCTGCCGTTTCTGATCTATTCCATTGCGGCCATCGGCCTGAATATCCTTGTGGGGTATTGCGGGCAGGTCAGCCTTGGCACCGGTGGTTTTATGGCTGTGGGGGCTTATGCCTGCTACAAGCTGATGACCGCATTCCCGGATGTGAACATTTTCTTTCACGTGATTATAGCCGGGGGGATAACAGCAGGCGTGTGCGTTTTGTTCGGCCTGCCAAGTTTGCGGATCAAAGGGTTCTATCTGGCGGTGGCCACGCTGGCGGCGCAGTTCTTCCTTGTTTGGATGTTCAACCGTGTGTCGTGGTTCTACAACTATTCGGCTTCGGGTCAGATCAGCGCGCCGGAACGCACGGTATTCGGCGCGCCTGTCACCGGCGCGGAAACAGCCCCTTGGGCGGCTTACCTGTTCTGCCTTGTCTTCACCGTGGCCTGCGCTCTTCTTGCGCGGAACCTGACGCGCGGCATGGCAGGGCGCAAATGGATGGCGATCCGCGATATGGATATCGCGGCCGAGATCATTGGCGTGAACCCGCTGCGCGCGAAACTGACGGCCTTCATGGTATCTGGTTTCTTCGTTGGCATCTCGGGGGCCTTGTTCTTTGCGGTTTATCTTGGCGCGGTCGAGGTGGGAGAGGCCTTTGGCATCAACAAGTCGTTCCTTGTGCTGTTCATGGTGATCATTGGTGGGCTTGGCTCGATCTTCGGGTCGTTCGCGGGCGCGGCTTTCCTTGTGTTGCTGCCGGTGCTGCTGAAAAACGTTCTGGTGGGCGGCCTTGGCTGGCCCACGGATCTGGCCGCGCATTTGGAATTCATGATCGTCGGAGGAATGATCATCGTGTTCCTGATCGCCGAACCGCACGGGCTGGCGCAGCTTTGGCGCGTCGCAAAAGAAAAACTAAGGCTTTGGCCCTTCCCGCACTAGGCGGCGCCGGGCCCGAGAAGAATTGACCGGGGGTCAAAACCCCGGCGATCCGAAACCATAGGAACAACACCAAGGGAGGACCTGAACCGATGAAAACGAAACTTTTAAGTGCCGCCGTGGCCGCCGTGATGGCTGCTGCTCCGGCCATGGCTGAACTGACGATCGTCGACACCAGCTATCGCACCGGGCCGTATGCCGCGAACGGTATTCCGTTCTCGGACGGCTATCAGGATTACTTTACCCTGCTGAACGAGCGTGATGGCGGTATCGGCGGCGAGCGTATCAATCTTGTGGAATGCGAAACCGGCTACAACACCGAAAAAGGTGTGGAGTGCTACGAAGCCACCAAAGGCGCGGGCAACGGCGCACTGGTCTATCAGCCGCTTTCGACCGGCATCACCTACCAGTTGATCCCCAAGGCCACGGCCGACGGTATTCCGCTTCACACCATGGGCTATGGCCGTACCTCGGCCAAGAACGGTAAAGTCTTTGAGTGGGTGTTCAACTATCCTGCCAACTACTGGGATGGTGCAAGCCATGCGATCACGCATATCCTTGACGAGAATGACGGTGATATCAGCGGCAAGTCCATCGCCTTGGTCTATCACAACTCGGCCTATGGCAAGGAGCCGATCCGCACCTTGGAGGGGCTTGCCGAAAAGCACGGCTATGATCTGACCCTTCTGGCCGTCGATCACCCCGGCCAAGAGCAGAAATCGCAATGGCTGCAAATCCGCCGTGAAAAGCCTGACTACGTGATCATGTGGGGCTGGGGCGTCATGAACCAAGTCGCCATTCAGGAAGCCGTGAACATTCGCTACCCGATGGAAAACTTCATTGGCGTCTGGTGGTCCGGTTCTGAAAATGACGTGAAGGCGGCCGGTGACCGTGCGAATGGTTATAAGGCGTTGACCTTCCACAATATCGGCTCGGATTATCCGGTGTATGATGACATCCAGACGCATGTTGTCGAAACCGGTAAAGCCGCAGGCGCGGGCGATCAGATCGGGACGGTCCTGTATAACCGTGGCATGTATGCCGCGATGCTGGCCGCAGAAGCGATCAAGACCGCGCAGGACATGCACGGCACGTCTGCGATCAACGCCGCGCAAATGCGGGATGGTATGGAAAACCTTGAAATGACCGAAGAAAAGATGGCCGCTATCGGCCTTCCGAATTTCGGCCCTGAATTCAAGGTCAGCTGTGAAAACCATGGCGGTAACGGCTTTGGCGCTGTGTCGCAGTGGGATGCCGAGGCTGGCGAGTTCAAGCTGATCACCGACTATTTCCAGTCGGATCAGGAGGTTTTGGGGCCGTTGATCGAGCAAGACTCGATGGCGTTCGCCGAAGAAAACGGGATCGAACTACGCTGCGATTGATCGCGGTCCTTTGACCCACTGGACGTGGCGGCCTGCCCGCCACGTCTGACCCAACCCCAAGACGGTCCGTCGCATTGCGGACCATGATGGAGAGACACATGCTCGACGCAGGACGCACCGAAGAGACACTGCTTGAGGTCAACAATATCGAGGTGATCTATAACCACGTGATCCTTGTGCTTAAAGGCGTCAGCCTTGGCGTGCCGAAGGGCGGCATCACGGCCCTGTTGGGGGGCAATGGCGCGGGCAAGACGACGACGCTTAAGGCGATTTCGAACCTGTTGAAATCCGAACGCGGCGAAGTGACCAAAGGGTCAATCAAGTATCGCGGCGAACGGGTGCAGGATCTTGTGCCATCCGATCTGGTGAAAAAGGGTGTTATTCAGGTGATGGAAGGGCGGCATTGCTTTGAGCACCTGACAGTCGAGGAAAACCTGTTGACAGGGGCCTATACACGCGGCGCGTCGCGCGGCGAAATCGATGCCGATCTGAACATGGTTTATGATTATTTTCCGCGCCTCAAGGAACGCCGCCGCAGTCAGGCGGGCTACACCTCGGGCGGGGAACAGCAGATGGTCGCGATTGGCCGCGCATTGATGAGCCGGCCCGAGACGATCCTTCTGGACGAGCCCAGCATGGGCCTTGCCCCGCAGCTTGTGGAGCAGATTTTCAACATTGTGAAATCGCTCAATGAGAAGGAAGGGTATACCTTCCTGCTGGCCGAACAGAACACCAACGTGGCCTTGCGGTTCGCGCATTATGGCTACATCCTGGAAAGCGGTCGCGTGGTCATGGACGGCCCGTCGGATGCGCTGCGCGAAAACCCGGATGTGAAAGAGTTCTATCTTGGGATGTCTGATGAGGGCCGCAAAAGCTTTCGCGACGTGCGCAGTTATCGACGCCGCAAGCGGTGGCTTAGCTAACTTCCATCGCCGTTACCATGCCACGCTGACCATCAGAGGAACAGGTCATGCCCGAGTATTTCGACAATCTGGAAACGCGCAGCGCGGACGAACGCCAGTCGGCCTTGGCCAAGGCCCTGCCTAAACAGATCGCCCGTGCGCAGGCCCTGCCCGGCTATGATGGGGCGTTTGACGGAATTGATCCGCAGGCCATCCGGTCGGTTGCGGATCTTGCCGCCCTGCCGGTCTTGCGCAAATCCGATCTGAGCAAGGCACAGGGCGCGGCGGCGCCCTTTGGTGGGCTGACGACGCGGAACGCGGCGCAATTTGCCCATATCTTCCAAAGCCCCGGCCCGATTTATGAACCGGGAAGCGATAGCCACGATTGGTGGCGCATGGGCCGCTTTCTGCATGCCTGTGGCGTCGGCAAGGGGGATATCGTGCAGAATTGCTTTGGTTATCACCTGACGCCGGCTGGCATGATCTTTGAAAACGGCGCGCGTGCTTTGGGGGCGGCTGTCTTGCCCGCGGGCACGGGCCAGACCGAACTTCAGGCGCGCGCGGCGCATGATGTGGGCATCACCGCCTACGCCGGAACCCCGGATTACCTCAAGATCATCTTGGACAAGGCTGATGAACTGGGCCTGAGCCTGAACATCACCAAGGCGGCTGTGGGCGGCGGGGCGCTGTTTCCGTCTTTGCGTCAGGAATACGCAGATCGCGGGATTGCGTGTTTGCAGTGCTATGCCACAGCTGATCTGGGCAACATCGCCTACGAATCCGAGGCGCAAGACGGCATGATCATCGACGAAGGCGTAATCGTGGAAATCGTCACGCCCGGCACCGGCAACCCGGTTGCCCCCGGAGAAGTGGGCGAAGTGGTGGTGACCACGCTGAACCCCGATTATCCGCTGATCCGCTTTGCCACGGGCGATCTTAGCGCCGTGATGGACGGGCCAAGCCCCTGTGGCCGCACCAATACCCGCATCAAGGGGTGGATGGGGCGTGCCGACCAGACCACCAAGATCAAGGGCATGTTCGTGCGCCCGGAACAGGTGGCGGCATTGGTGGCGCGGCATGATGCCATTGCCAAGGCCCGTGTGATTGCCACCCGTGACGGGGAAATGGACGTGATGACAGTGCGGATCGAAGCCGATGGCGGTGATGCTGAACATTATGCCGCGGCGGTGGCGGATACGCTTAAGCTGAAAGGCCGGATCGAAATCGTGGCGCGGGGCAGCCTGCCCAATGATGGTTTGGTGATCGAAGATCAGCGCAGCTATGAATAAGGTCGCCTAAGCAGATCATAGCCGCGCGCGACTGTCTCAACCGGGTCTAACACAGAGTTTGGGGGATCACGTCTCAGGCGGCGGGCCAACCCTTGGCTGTGGCACGTTGCGCATCCGGTATCGGTGTCGCAACGCCCAAAAATTCGATGCAAACAGCACGCCGATCACGACAGCCCCGCCCAGCATCGCCCATGGCCCCGGATCTTCTCCTATGGCCCACCACACCAGCAAGGGCGCAAGCACGGATTCCAACAAGATCAACAATGCCACTTCGGCAGAGGCGATATAACGGGGGCCAAGTGTCAGTAGCGTGGTCGCCACGGTGATAAACGCCCCATGGCCCAAAATCAGCGGCCATTGCGATGGCATGGCGGCCCCCGGATCAGAGAACGGCCAGATCAACAAAGACGCCCCCAGAAAGGCAATCGGCAGCGCGGGTATCATCGACGTGGCGCGCACCTTGCGCACTGCGGTCATAGCCCCGGCATAGCAGGCCGATACCGCCAGTGCGATCAAATCGCCCTGCCATGATGCGCCATGCGTCTCGCCCGAGCCCCAGGCGATCACCCCAAGCCCGATAAAAACCCCGGCCATCGTCCAGATCATGCGCGGGCTGATGGGTTCGCCTAAGAAAATCCGGCTGAAAATCGCGGCAAATACTGGCATTGAGGCGATTATAAACACGACGTTTGCCACACTGGTCAGGGTTATTGCCAAAACGAAACCGGGTGCCGTTCCGCCGATCAAAACCACGTAGATCGCGCCAGCCCAACCGGTTTTGGCGACGTCGGCAAAGCCACGCAGCCCCATCGTGGCCAGAACGCCGATCAAAACAAACCCGCCCGCCGTCACCCCGCGCCAAAAGGCGATGGTTGGCGCAGACGCGTCTATCAGCCGGATGAACAGGGAATCCGGCACAATGAACAAAACGCCGAGGGCGGTGATCAAAAGGCCTTTGAGATGATTATCCATCCGCAATGTCTCTGGGCTTTTGATTAGAAAGTAAAGCCTCGCTTGGCGTTCGCCTGCGGCCCATGCCGGTCTCGACATGGGGGCTTGTCGCGCATAAGCCTAAAGCGCATAGCGACAGTTACGGAGGCTTGATATGCCCGCGCCCGAAAACCTGTTCAAATCTGCCCTGGCTACCGGTGAACCGCTTTATGGCTGTTGGGCTGGATTTGCCGATGCTTACGCCACTGAAATATTGGCAACCGCCGGTTTTGATTGGCTGGTCATTGATGGTGAGCACGCCCCAAACGATCTGCGCAGCACGATGCAGCAGTTGCAAATCCTGACCGGACAGCACAGCCAGCCGGTCGTGCGCCTGCCCATGGGCGAGGCTTGGGCGATCAAGCAGGCTTTGGACATTGGCGCGCAAACTTTGCTGATCCCGATGGTGGAAAGCGCACAGCAGGCGCGCGATCTTGTCCGCGCCACGCGCTATCCGCCCGAAGGCATCCGTGGATCGGGTGCGGCCTTGGCCCGCGCCTCGCAATTTTCGGCCATTGTGGATTACATAGCCACGGCCAACGCGCAGATTTGCCTTTTGGTGCAGGTTGAAACGCAGGCCGGGATCGACGCGCTGGATGATATTCTGGCCGTTGACGGTGTTGATGGGGTTTTCATTGGGCCGTCGGACTTGGCCGCTGACATGGGGTATCTTGGCGATAGCCGTGCCGCGCCCGTGCAGGACACGATCCAACAGGCGCTTGGCCGCATTGCCGCCAGCCCCAAAGCGGCGGGCATTCTGGCCACCGATCATGACACCGCCTTGCAGTATCGCGACTGGGGGGCGCAGTTTCTGGCCGTCGGGATCGACGTGGTGATGCTGGCGCAGGCTGCGCGTGCCACACTGGCGCAGTGGCGCGATGGGTAAGCGGCATCTGCTGGCTGATGTCGGGGGAACCCATACGCGGATCGGCCTGACCAATGCGCAGGGTCGGCTATGCCCCGACAGCGCGCGCCGCTACCGGACTGCGGATTTCAGCGGTCTGGCGGCTGCTTTGGCCTTCTATTTGCGTGACCTTGGGTGTCCCTCCGTGGCTGGGGTATGTGCCGGGGTGGCCGGCCCTGTTGGCGCAGATGGTGCGCAACTGACCAATCTGGATTGGTTCATCGCCCCAGATGACCTGCGGGCCGCAACCGGCGCGGCGCAGGTGCATTTACTGAACGATTTGCAGGCGCAGGCCTATGCCTTGGACGATTTGGACGATGCGGCGCTTGTCCCGGTTGTGCCGGGCCGTGCCCGGCCAGATGGTGCGCGGCTGGTGTTGGGGGTGGGCACCGGGTGCAACGTGGCGGTTGCCCATCGGATCGGCGATGACCTTTTCGTGCCTCCGGCGGAATCGGGGCATACGGGCTTGCCGCATGGCGAAGCACAGATCAACGCCTTGGTTGATCACATGTCGCACACCCACCCGCACAAACCGATCGAAGCGGTGCTGTCGGGGCCGGGCCTGTTGCGGCTGCATCATTGGCTGGGGGGCACGGCGTCGGATATCAAGGCTATCATCGCGCAACATCGCACCGGGCAGGATGGGACGGCTGCTGAAACGATGCGCGTGTTCGCCCGGCTGGTTGGCACGGTTGCCGGCGATATGTGCCTGCATCACATGGCCACCGGCGGGCTTTACCTGATTGGTGGGGTGGCGCGGGCCGTTGCGCCGCATCTGGCCTCCCTCGGGATGCAGGCATGCTTTGTCGCAAAAGGCCCCTATCGTCAGATCCTGCAGGACATTCCCATCACGCTGATCGACGATGACACTGCCGCGCTCAAGGGCTGCGCGCGGTTTTTGCGACAGATCCCGAGGGCAACGAGCCACTGAACCGAATGATACGTCTTTCGCTAGTGCCCATGGCCTGACATAATGGCCGCCAACCCATAAAACTAAGAGCAGCACAGACATGGCCGACGATCTTCTGACACCTGATGAGCCTACGGATTATGACGCCTCTTCGATCGAGGTGCTGGAAGGGCTTGAGCCCGTCCGCAAACGTCCCGGCATGTATATCGGTGGCACTGACGAACGCGCGCTGCATCACCTTGTGGCCGAAATCCTTGACAACTCGATGGACGAGGCGGTGGCCGGGCACGCCAATCGGATCGAAGTGGAACTGCACGAGGATTATTCCCTGACCGTGCGCGACAATGGCCGTGGCATCCCGATTGATCCGCACCCCAAGTTTCCCGAAAAGTCAGCGCTTGAGGTGATCTTGTGTACGCTGCACTCGGGCGGCAAGTTTGGTGGCAAGGCCTACCAGACCTCGGGCGGGTTGCACGGGGTGGGGGCCTCGGTGGTGAATGCGCTGTCGGATTCCATGGTCGTGCAGGTGGCGCGCAACAAGGAAGTTTACGAACAGCGGTTTTCACGCGGTGTGCCGCTGGGTCCGGTGGAAAAGGTGGGCCAAGCCCCCAATCGCCGGGGCACCACGATCACCTTTCACGCGGATGAGCAGATATTCGGCGCGCACCGCTTCAAACCGGCCCGCATGTTCGCCTCGATCCGCTCAAAGGCGTATTTGTTCTCGGGCGTGGAAATCCGGTGGAAATCGGCGATTGCCGATGGCGACACCCCGCAAGAGGCGACGTTTCACTTCCCCGGCGGCCTGTCCGATTACCTGCGTGAAACGCTTGGGTCTGCGGCCACCTATGCCGATCAGCCCTTTTCCGGCACGGTCGATTTTCAGGAACGTTTTGGCACGCCGGGCAAGGTGGAATGGGCGATCAACTGGACGCCGTCGCGAGATGGCTTCATCCAAAGCTACTGTAACACCGTCCCCACGCCCGAAGGCGGCACCCATGTGGCGGGCTTTTGGGCCGCGATCCTCAAGGGGATCAAGGCCTATGGCGAATTGGTTAACAACAAGAAGGCGGGCAACATCACCCGCGATGACCTGATGACAGGCGGTTGCGCGCTGGTGTCGTGCTTTATCCGCGAGCCCGAGTTTGTCGGCCAGACCAAAGACCGCCTTGCCACGACCGAGGCACAGCGGCTGGTCGAAAACGCCGTGCGCGACCATTTCGACAACTGGCTGGCGTCTGATACCAAATCCGCAGGCGCGATCCTTGATTTCCTTGTGCTGCGCGCAGAAGAGCGCCTGCGCCGCCGTCAGGAGAAAGAAACCCAGCGTAAGACAGCCACCAAAAAGCTGCGTCTGCCCGGCAAGCTGGTGGATTGCACCGCCACCAACCGCGCCGGCACCGAGTTGTTCATCGTTGAGGGCGACAGCGCGGGCGGATCGGCCAAGATGGGCCGGGACCGTAAAACGCAGGCGCTGTTGCCCCTGCGCGGCAAGATCCTGAACGTGCTGGGCGCGGCCAGTTCAAAGCTGGGCAGCAACCAAGAAATCAACGATCTGACACAGGCGCTGGGCGTCGGGCTGGGCAGCAAGTTCAACGTTGATGATCTGCGCTATGACAAGATCATCATCATGACCGACGCCGATGTGGATGGCGCCCATATCGCCGCGCTGTTGATGACGTTTTTCTTTTCTCAGATGCGCCCGATGATCGACGCGGGGCATTTATATCTGGCCTGCCCGCCGCTGTATCGACTGACCCAAGGGGCCAAGCGGGTGTATTGCCTTGACGCGGCCGAGCGGGATGAGTGGCTGGAAAAGGGCCTTGGCGGCAAGGGCAAGATCGACGTCAGCCGCTTTAAGGGCTTGGGCGAGATGGACGCGAAAGACCTCAAAGAAACCACCATGAACCCCGAAACCCGCAAACTGATCCGCGTGACGATAGACGAGGATGAGCCGGGCGAAACCGGCGATCTGGTCGAGCGCCTGATGGGGAAGAAACCGGAGTTGCGGTTCCAGTATATTTCGGAAAATGCGAGGTTTGTGGAGGAGTTGGATGTTTGAATAAAAACAAAAATGGTAAAAGTGAAACTCTCATGAGGTTTCACTTTCCACCTAATGGATCGAAGCCACCGGCTTCCAGCCGGTCCGCTTCAGCGAATCTGTTGTGATCTTCCTCC
>NZ_JAAORB010000050.1 GCF_011601345.1 Roseovarius gahaiensis | reverse complement strand
GCCGCCGGTGAGGGGGTATTTACGGATAACCAACAAACCCCGCAACCCCTTTTTGCACTCAAAGTCACATTTTTTTCGCAAACCGCTCTTAAACTGGGAAATTGCTTAAAAATCTTGCTGCGAATTAAAGGCCGCCACCCTGTCAACGACGTGTGGTCGGTCCGTGTGCTTGATATTTCTGCAGACCAGCGCCCGACTCGCACCCCCGACTCGGCCCGCCCTGTCGCGAGTCGAAGTCTTGAAACACCGCGAATCCGTTACGCGCGGCCACCCTTTAGACAAAGCCGCGCCCACAGGGCCTATGTATACTGTCTATTTACCGCGCGACGCGACTTGCTGCCCTCCCCGCCCCTGTCGCCGGCACCCGCATTAGGACCGGCATAGGAACGACCCAAGCGCGACAGGCCGGACAAAAGCCGCGCAAATACCAGATGCTGTCGCGAACGAACGATAGGCCCCCGCGCAGCCCGCCTATAAGTGGCGCGTTCATTTTGAAGGGACTGACATGAAAGCTGCCCTCCTTACCTCCTTTGGAACTGCCCCCAAGATCACCACCCTGGCCGATCCGGCCTGCCCACGCGATGGGGCCATCGTCGCGGTGCGCGCCTGTGGCGTGTGTCGATCCGATCATCACGCGTGGAAAGGTGCCGATCCTGATGTCGTGTTGCCGCATGTCATGGGGCATGAATTCTCGGGGGATGTGCTGGAGGTCGGGCCGGAATGCCACGACGTCCGTCCCGGTGACCGTGTCACCGCGCCGTTTATTCTGGGCTGCGGTGCCTGCCCCGATTGCCGCGCCGGGGAACCGACGATTTGCGACCACCAGCATGTCATCGGGTTTACCGGTTGGGGCGCTTTTGCCGAACGCATTGCGATCCCGCGCGCGGATTTCAATCTGGTCCACCTGCCCGACAGCGTCGGCTATCTTGCTGCCGCCGGGATGGGCTGCCGCGTCACAACCGCGTTCCGAGGCATTGTGGACCGCGCCAACATCCAACCGGGTGAGTGGCTGGCGGTGCATGGGTGTGGCGGGGTTGGATTATCGGCCATCATGATCGGCGCAGCCCTTGGCGCACGCGTCCTTGCGGTGGACATAAACCCGCTCGCTCTTGAAAAAGCCCCCCAGATGGGCGCAAACGCCGTGCTGGATGCAAGGACACGCGATGATGTCGGCGAAGCCGTGCGTGACATGACAGATGGCGGCGTGCATGTGTCTGTCGATGGTTTGGGCATCACGCAGACATTCCACAACTCTCTGCAAAGCCTGCGCAAAATGGGGCGTCACGTGCAGATCGGAATGCCCCTTGGTGGGCACGCCACACCATCCCTGCCCTTGCTGGATCTGGTCTATGCCCGCCAGATTACCCTGCACGGCACCCGCGGGATTGGCGCACACAGGTTTTCCGCCTTGTTCGACATGATCAGCGCCGGGCGTATGGACCCAAGCCGCCTGATCACCCGCACCATCGCGTTGTCGGACTTGCCTAATGCATTGTTGGACATGGATAATTTTCAAGGCTGTGGCGTCACGGTCATAGATCGGATGTCGGCATGAGGCCTGCCGCATTTTCGCCACATTTGACTGAGATCCTGAAGGGATAATCAAAGGCACCAGCCCGGTGTCATGGGCTGGTCTGCCGAAACCAACGCGCAAATGCGCCGAGCAGTAGACGGAGCGCCCCTATGGCTTCAACATCCCCAACCACTCAACCCCCGGCCCCACAACCCGCGCCGGCCTCTCAGTCACAAACACCGCAACCGGCCACGCAAAACGTGTCAAAGCAGGTGTTCAACGACTTCGCCAGCATCTGAGTGTCGCGCCGCGACCCTTAGTGCGAATAGCAAAGGCCGCCCCTGACACCAGAAGCGGCCTTTAATAGCGTAAAGCTGAACCGGCTTAGCCGACCAGTTCAAGCCCGGAGAAGAAGTACGCGATCTCTTCGGCTGCCGTCTCGGGCGCGTCCGAGCCGTGAACCGAGTTTTCGCCAACCGATTCCGCGAATTCAGCGCGGATCGTGCCAGCGGCCGCATCGGCAGGGTTGGTCGCGCCCATCACGTCGCGATTCTTGGCAATGGCGCCTTCACCTTCCAAAACCTGAACCACAACCGGGGCCGAGGCCATGAATTCGCACAGTTCGTCATAGAACGGGCGTTCTTTATGCACGGCGTAGAATTCACCGGCCTGCGCCTTGGTCAACTGAATCCGCTTCTGCGCGACAATACGCAGACCCGCGTCTTCGAACTTAGCGTTGATCTTGCCGGTCAGGTTGCGGGTGGTTGCATCGGGTTTGATGATGCTCAGCGTGCGTTCGACAGCCATATCAGCCTCTTTCTTTGGTAAAACCGGCACAGGCCCCTGCCCGCGCCCCAGATATCGCGGACCCGATAGCATGGGGGTGCCGCTTTGAAAAGCCGCGATTGACGGCTGCGCGCGATTGCGTCACACCGCGTCCATGCTGCGCATCAATGACATATCCTATTCCGTGGCGGGCCGCCCGCTGATCGAAAACGCAACCGTTTCCATCCCTGATGGACACAAGGTGGGCATCGTCGGGCGCAATGGCACCGGCAAAACCACGCTGTTCCGCCTGATCCGGGGCGAGTTGACGCTTGATACCGGGGACATCTCCCTGCCCTCGCGTGCGCGCATCGGTGGTGTCGCCCAAGAGGTGCCAAGCAACGAGGTGTCGCTGATCGACACGGTTCTGGCCGCAGATACCGAACGCGCCGCCCTTATGACAGAGGCCGACACCGCCACCGACGCCACCCGCATCGCGGATATTCAAACACGGCTGGCCGATATAGATGCATGGTCCGCCGAGGCCCGCGCCGCCAGTATTCTCAAGGGGTTGGGCTTTACCGACGCCGAACAGGCGCAACCGTGCAGCGCGTTTTCCGGTGGCTGGCGGATGCGCGTGGCCTTGGCCGCCGTGCTGTTCGCGCAGCCCGATCTGCTGTTGCTGGACGAGCCGACCAACTATCTCGACCTTGAGGGCGCTTTGTGGCTGGAAAGCTATCTGGCCCGCTATCCGCACACTGTTCTGGTGATCAGCCACGACCGCGGACTTCTCGACCGTGCTGTCGGGTCGATCCTGCATCTGGAAGACAAGCAACTTACGCTTTATCAAGGTGCGTATGAGAAATTCGCGGAAACCCGTGCGGCCCGTCTGGCCGTCGCCGCCTCCGAGGCCAAGAAGCAAGAGGCGCGGCGCGCGCATCTGCAAAGCTTTGTTGACCGTTTCCGCGCCAAGGCAAGCAAGGCGGTGCAGGCGCAATCGCGCCTCAAGATGATCGCCAAGCTCAAGCCGATCACGACGCCGCAAGAAGCGGCGCTCAAACGGTTCAGCTTTCCCGAGCCAGAAGAACTGTCGCCGCCCATTGTGCGGCTGGAAGGTGCCGCTGTCGGGTATGATGGAAAAGCGGTTCTGTCGCGGCTTGATCTGCGCATTGATCAGGATGATCGCATCGCACTCCTGGGCCGCAACGGTGAAGGAAAATCGACGTTTTCCAAGCTATTGGCAGGCAAACTTAATGTCATGGACGGGCAATTTCACTGCTCATCCAAACTGCGCGTCGGCTATTTCGCGCAGCATCAGGTGGAAGAGCTGCATCTGGATGAAACCCCGATTGACCATATCCGCCGCCTGCGCCCAAATGAAACACCTTCAAAATTGCGCGCGCGTCTTGGTGGATTCGGGGTGGGTGCCGAGCAAGCGGAAACACCTGTGGGGAAATTGTCGGGTGGGCAAAAAGCACGCCTGTCGCTCATGCTGGCCACGATTGACGCGCCGCATATGCTGATTCTGGACGAGCCGACGAACCATCTGGATATCGAAAGCCGCGAAGCCCTTGTCGAGGCTCTGACCGCCTATTCAGGTGCGGTGATCCTTGTCAGCCACGACATGCATTTGCTTAGCCTCGTGGCCGACCGGCTATGGCTGGTCAAAGATGGCCGCGTCGGGCCGTATGACGGTGATCTGGATAGCTACCGTGCCGTGCTGCTGGCCGGTGACAAGCCGGTGAAATCCAAACCTGACACGAAACCGGCCAAGCCCAAGAAGCCACCGCGCGACACAATCCTTGCCCTGCGCAATGACGTGAAGAAATGCGAACAACGCATTGATAAACTGAATGAAATGCACGAACGCGTCGCGGCCAAACTGGCCGATCCGGCGATCTACGAAGACACTTACGGCGTTGCCGAATGGCAAAAGAAATTTGCCGAAATCGAAGACGGTTTGGCACGTGCCGAAACCTTGTGGATGTCCGCACTGGAACGATTGGAAAATGCTGGCGGCTGACCGCGCAGGGCTTGCGCGCCGGCGCGTGGCCCCCTACCCCTGAAGCTATCCCTATTGGTCGGAGCCGGGAATGGACGTCAGTTTTCTGATCACCGCGTTTGTCACTTTGTTCGTCATCATCGACCCGATCGGGATGACCCCGTTGTTCGTTGCCCTGACCCAAGGCATGAACAGCACCAAACGCCGCGCCATCGCCGTGCGCGCCTGTATCACCTCGGTTCTGATCCTGATCGTTTTTGCCGCCTTCGGTGAGGCCGTGCTTGGGTTTATCGGAATTTCGATGCCCGCCTTCCGCATCGCCGGTGGTATCCTGTTGTTCCTGACCGCCTTGGACATGCTGTTCGAACGCCGCAGCAAGCGCCGCAAAGATCAGGCCAACGAAGCCGAGGAAGAAGACGACCACGATGATCCCTCGATCTTTCCACTGTCCATTCCGCTGATCGCAGGGCCCGGTTCGATCACATCGGTGATCTTGTTGGCCGGTCAAAAGCCCGGCCTTGAAGGCATGGCTTGGGTCAGCGGTGTGATGCTGGTCGTGGTGTTAATCGTGCTTGTGCTGTTTTTAATGGCGGGCCTTTTGGAACGCGCGCTTGGGCGCACAGGGATCAATGTGGTCACGCGTCTTTTAGGGATGCTGCTGGCGGCCTTGGCGGTGCAATTCGTACTGGATGGTTTGCGCGGCTTTGGCTTGGCCGGGTGATCTTTCCAATCCGCCGTCGGCCCCCTATATCCAGACCATGGACAATTTCGACACCGCCCGCCTGCTGTATCTCGCGCTTCTCGGAGGCGCGGTTTTACTTTGGTTTTTCGCACAAAACCGCGCCTCGCTTGGCAAGGTGACACAACAGGCCCTTGTTTGGGGGCTGATCTTTGTCGGTGTCATCGCGGCGGTTGGGCTGTGGGGCGATATCCGTCAGACTGTTCAACCCAGCCAAACCGTGCTCGCCCAAGGCGACCGGATCGAGCTGCCGCGCGCGCCCGATGGGCATTACTACCTAACCGCCCAAATCAACGGCACGCCGGTTCGTTTCGTGGTCGATACCGGAGCCAGCCAGATCGTGTTGACCCAAGATGATGCCCGCGCGGCCGGTCTGGATCTGTCCAACCTGATGTACGCAGGCCGTGCGTTTACGGCGAATGGAACGGTCCGAACCGCGCCGGTGCGCCTTGATCAAATCACCATTGGTTCAATCGCAGATCACGACGTGCGCGCCGTGGTGAACGAAGGAGAGATGGAACAATCGCTTTTGGGCATGGACTACCTGCAACGATTCTCAAGCGTGGAAATACGCGACGGCACCTTGTCCCTGACCCGCTAACGCGTTCGTCTTGAAACACATATCTCGGCGCACGCGAGCAAACCTGCGGCGGGTCACGCCAGCCCTTTGCGGTAAATGGTGCAGCGCGGAGCTGAGAGGCGCTCAGGGCAGCACGATGACAAAGATCCAGCTTCCGAAGATTTCTTCGGGAGTTGGATGCGATGAATGTCGGCTGTGCGGACTTTGCTGCCGGTCCTTCGATGCCCCGCTCGGAATCAAGGCCGAAGGCCGCCGAGCATCGCCGGGCCGCCCCCCGGCACGGCGATGGGTGGGTCATGGCACATATATCAGAAGTTACGCGCCAGTGGCTGGTATAAAGTGCATCAGCCCAGAGGGTGGATCGCCGCACCGCGGCCCGTCGCTGCGCGGCTCATGATTTCATGTCCAGCAAGGGCTCCAAGCCGTCATTGCGCTTCGAGCCCACTGCGGGTTCTCATGTGAATCATTTACTGCAAGGGGCCGGCCGGTCACGCCTCGGCCTTCTTTTCCCACCGGCCCGACGCCTCGGACCAATACTGCGCGGCACAACCTGCTGCGGTCAGGGATTTCCACTGACCCCGCGCTGCCTGCACTTGCTGATCGTTGTTGCCATCGAACAAAACACAGACCCGCTCCAGCCGTTTGACCTCGTCGGCGTCAACTGCGGCGCCGTCCACCGTCATCAGGCAGGCGGCCCCATTGGGCAAATCCGGCGCGGTGGTCAGCAAGACGGGTTGCTCCGCATCATGCGGTCCCCCGGCAAGACCATGGGGCAAAAACGCATCCTCGGGGCCTTGCCACAGCTTTTCGTCCAGCCACGCCATGCGTCCCGGATCGACGCCACGGATGGCCACGCGCCACCCCGCCTGCAGCGACTTGCCCACCAGCATGGGCAAAGTCGTCTCAAGCGGGTTCCGCGTCAGGTGATAGAAATAGGCCGCGCCCATCAGTCGGTTTCAAAACGCTGCGCCACAAGACGGTTCAACGCCATAACACCCCACCCCGAGGCCCCTTTGGGGGCATAGGTTGTCGGGGATTTGACATGCGCCACACCGGCAATATCCAGATGAATCCACGGCACACCGTCCTGCACAAAGCGTTGCAAGAACTGCGCCGCGGTGATCGACCCGGCTGGCCGCCCGCCCACATTTTTCATATCGGCGATGTCGGATTTCAGCATGTCTTCATAGGCCTGTGCCAGCGGCATCCGCCACGCGCCTTCGCCTTCGGTTTCGGCGGCTTTCAACATGCCGCCGCACAGCGCGTCGTCATTCGAAAACACACCAGCCTTTTCATGCCCCAGCCCGATGATAATCGCCCCGGTCAAGGTGGCCAGATCAACAATCGCAGAGGGTTTGTAGGTTTCCTGCGCGTACCACAACACGTCGGCCAAAACCATCCGCCCCTCGGCATCGGTGTTGATCACTTCAATCGTGTCGCCCTTCATCGAGGTGACCACATCGCCGGGGCGCGTCGCACGGTCCGAGGGCATGTTTTCCACCAGCCCGACAAGCCCCACCACATTGGCCTTGGCCTTGCGCCGCGCAAGCGCGTGCATCGTGCCGCAGACAACGCCCGCGCCGCCCATGTCCATTGTCATGTCTTCCATGCCAGCGGCCGGTTTCAGGCTGATGCCACCTGTGTCGAACACCACGCCTTTGCCCACCAGCGCCAATGGGGCCGCATCTTTTGCACCGCCCTGCCACTCCATCACCGCCAGTTTCGAGGGGCTGGCGCTGCCATGGCCCACCGACAAAAGCGCGCCCATGCCAAGGGCTTGCATCTCATCCTCGTCCAGAATGGTGATCTTTAGCCCCAGATCATCCATGCCCTGAACGCGGTTGGCAAATTCTGTCGTGGTCAGGTAATTTGCAGGCTCGCTGATCAGATCACGCGTCAGGAAAACGCCCTCGGCAACCGCCGCCAACGGCTCAAACGTCGCCTCTGCTGCGTGCGGGTCCGACACCATCACCCGCACATCACCGCAATCTTTGGCGTCACGGGATTTGCGATCGGTAAATTCATAGGTCCGCAACGCGACACCAAAAGCCAGTTCCGCCGCACGTTTGACTTGGCCCGCCATGATCAAAAGCTCTGCGCCACCTGCGGCCTTGGCGATCTCGACGCCCGCCTTTCGAGTGTCCAACGCATCGGCATTCCGTTCAAGGCACAGGACGTCCACCGCCTCGGCCTCGATACCGGCGGGCCATGCCAGCGTTTTGACCTGGCCCGATTTGACCTTGGTCCAACTGTCACTTTCGACAAAGCGCTTCACCGCCCCTTTGCAGAGCCGGTTCACCCGGCGCGCCGCCGTATCAAGCTTGCCGTCCGGGGTGACCACCACCACAACGCGACCGGCCGCTTTGGCGATCTCTTCGATATCGGTCTCAAAAAAATGGACGGCGACGGGCAGTGTCATGTGGCGGCTCCTTCATTCAGTTTGATCCGAGTCCTAGCGCGACACAGCCGACTTGACCAGTTAGCAGTTTTCCCCCGCGATCAATTCCGATACGTTGCGCAGCAAGACTGCTGCCTTGGGGGATAATGCGTGACCAAATTCGACAGATACATGCTGTCGCAATTCATGGTTTTGTTCGGTTTTTTTGCGCTTGTGCTGGTGTCCATCTTTTGGATCAACAAGGCCGTGCGCATGTTTGACCGGCTGATCGGGGATGGCCAGACCGCTTGGATTTTCCTTGAATTCACCGCCCTAACCTTGCCTGCCGTCATCGGTGTGGTTTTGCCAATCGCAGCCTTTGCCGCTTCGGTTTATGTCACCAACCGTCTGAGCACCGAAAGCGAACTGACCGTCATGCAGGCCACAGGGTATTCCCCTTGGCGGTTGATCCGACCGGCGTTGATATTCGGGCTGATCGTTGCGGCTATGATGTCCATGCTGACCCATGTTTTGATTCCGGCCAGTCAAAGCCAGTTGAATTTGCGGCAGGTTGAAATCAGTCAAAACGTGACGGCCAAACTGTTGACCGAGGGCGAGTTTTTGCACCCCTCGCCGGGAGTCACCTTTTACATTCGCGACATTACCCCAGAGGGTGAGCTGCGCAATGTCTTCATGTCGGACAGACGCAGCCGCGAAAGCCCGGTGACATATACGTCAAAGCGGGCCTATCTGGTCCAAGACGGCGGCGCGACGCAATTGGTGATGGTTGATGGCTTGTCACAAAACCTGCGGCCCGAGGGGAACCGGCTTTTTACCACCCATTTTGATGACTTTTCCTATGATATCAGCCGCATGCTGGTGGGCAGTCGATTGAACGTTGAAACCGTCGCCTACACGCAGACCCATGACTTGATCATGCGCCCCGACACGGTGGCCAAGCGCACCGGGGCCTCGGATGGTGAAATCGCGTTTGAGCTGCACAACAGGTTCGCGCAGGCGCTGATGTGTGTCATGGCGTCGGTGATTGGCTTTGCCACGTTGATGATCGGGGCCTACAGCCGGTTCGGGGTGTGGCGGCAAATCGTGCTCGCGTTCTTTCTTCTGGTGGCGATCAAACTTGTCGAGGGGGCCGTGTCGGGCAGTGTTCTGGGCAATGCGATCTTGTGGCCACTGATGTATCTGCCGGCCCTGATCGGTGGGCTGCTGACCGCCGGGATGCTGTCCATATCCGCCAACCCAAGCCTGCTGCGTCTATGGCGCACCCGGAAGACACCAGCACCGGAACCGGAGCGCGCGGCATGATTTTGCATCTCTATTTCGCGCGCCGTTTTTTCTGGACATTCGCTGGCGTATTCGGCGTGTTTTTCGTGCTGATGGCGCTGATTGACCTGATCAAGGAATTGCAGGATTTTCCAGATTTGCCCTTTGCGGACATCCTTGAAATCGTTCTTCTGAACGCTCCGATGTCCAATTACGAAATTCTGCCTTTGGTTATTATCCTAAGCAGCGTCGCCACCTTCATCAGGCTGGCGCGCAGTTCCGAGTTGGTGGTTGTCCGGGCCTCGGGGCGGTCGGCGTTGCGGGCCCTTGTCGCGCCGGTCACCGTCGCCGCGATGATCGGGCTTTTTGCCATCACCGTGTTCAATCCAATCGTTGCCGCCTCTTCAAAACGGTCCAATGATCTGGTCAGTTCCCACATGGGCGGCGGCATGACAGTGCTTGCCATAGCGATCGAAGGGCTGTGGCTGCGCCAAGGCGGCGAAGACGGGCAAACCGTGATCTACGCCGAGCAGGCAAGCTCGGATTTCAGCGTGCTTTACAACACAACGTTTTTGTCCTTTTCCCCGTCCGGCGATCCGATCAGCCGCATCAGTGCCGACGTGGCCAAACTGGCCGAGGGCGAATGGACACTTCAGGACGTGAAAAAATGGGACTTGTCCGGCAGCGACAACCCCGAAGCGACGGCAACGGCGCAAACCACGTTCGCGTTACCATCGGACCTGACCCAAGACCGTATCGCCGACAGCTTTGGCAAACCGGAATATGTCTCGCTTTGGAACTTGCCCGAATTCATCGCACAATTAGAGAATTCGGGATTTTCGGCCCGTCGCTATGCCGTTTGGTTTCATATGGAATTGGCCAGACCGCTGTTTTTGACAGCCCTGGTCATGGTTGCGGCCGGATTTACGATGCGCCATGCCCGGCTTGGCAATACCGGCGTGTCTGTTTTGGTCGCTGTCATGTTGGGCTTTGGATTGCATTACATCCGTAATTTTGCACAAATCTTGGGAGAAAACGGCCAAATCCCCGTGATGCTGGCCGCATGGGCGCCGCCCGCCGCATCCTTCTTGCTGGCGCTTGGGCTTTTATTGCATAGGGAGGAAGGATGACCCGTCTTTTTGTTCTTCTTCTAACCACCGCGCTTGCCGGTCCGGTGATGACACCGGCCCTCGTCAGTGCGCAAGGTGTCAGCCCCCAATCCACCGACAGCGCCAGCGCCGAAAACCAGCCTGCCATACTTGTCGCCGATGACGTTCAAATTACCGCCGATGACAAACTGGTGGCCAGCGGCAATGTCGAAGCCATGTTCGAGGGTCGCCGCCTGAAGGCGCGCAGCATCACCTACGACAGCACATCCGAAAGCCTGTCGATCGAGGGGCCAATGTCCCTGCAAGACGGTGACACAACGCTCATCCTCGCCGATCAGGCCGAGCTTGACCGGGACATGGCCAACGGGCTTTTGACCGGGGCCCGCATCGTGATGGACACCCAAGTGCAGCTTGCCGCCAATGCCATGGCACGGATTGATGGTCGGTATTCACAGCTTTACAAGGTTGCGGTGACGTCCTGCCGGGTCTGCGAAACCGGCCAGCCACCCCTTTGGCAAATCCGGGCGCGCCGCGTTGTCCACGATCAGGATGAACAGCAACTGTATTTCGATGACGCCCAGTTAAGGGTTCTGGACGTTCCGATCCTGTATCTGCCGCGCCTGAGGTTGCCTGATCCAACTCTGGAACGCGCCACCGGATTTTTGATCCCGTCCATTCAAAACTCATCGCTGTTGGGAACCGGGGTCAAGGTGCCCTACTTCATTCGCATGGGCGATCACCGTGACCTGACGTTGACCCCGTTTGTGACAGATAAAACCCGCACTTTGGAATTGCGCTACCGGCAGGCTTTCGTGAACGGCGACCTGACGATCAACGGCGCAATCAGCGACGATGATCTGCGCGGTTCATCGACCCGTGGGTATCTGTTTGCCGAAGGCGAGTTTGACCTCAAGAACGATTTCAAACTGACGTTTGATATCGAATACACCAGCGACGACACCTACTTGCTGGGATATGGCTATTCGTGGAAAGACCGGCTCGACAGTGAAATCGCGATCGAACGCGCCCGACGCGACGAATACATTCGCGGAGCGATCACCGCGTTCGATTCGCTGCGCCCCGGTGAAAGCAACACCACCCTGCCGACGCTTGCGGGCAATTTCGATTACGAACGCCGTCTGCATCCGTCCCGTCTGGGCGGTGAAATTCGCTTGGGCGCATCCATGCACGGGCATCGCCGCACATCGAACTTGCGCACCGATGGTGCGGATTTAGATCCGTGGGCCGACGGCCGCGATCTGGCGCGGATGACCGTCAGCGCAGACTGGATTCGCAGTTGGACATTACCCGCAGGCGTGTTGGCCCGGTTTCAGACCGGTGTCGCCGCCGACGCCTTCCGCGTGGTCCAAGGTGGCGGTCTAAGCGCCGCCCGCGCGACCGAAGTCACACCCAGCACATCGGTTCGGCTGCGTTGGCCATGGATCAAGGCAACACCGGGCGGGGCCACCCATGTGATCGAGCCGGTGTTGCAAATGTCATGGGTCGGCGGGTCGAACCCGAATATCCCCAATGACGAAAGCACCTTGATCGAGTTTGACGAGGGCAACCTGTTTTCCATGTCACGCTTTACTGCGCCAGATCGGCGCGAACGTGGCTTAAGCGGCGCTTACGGCGTCCGCTGGACGCGCCACGACCCCAAAGGCTGGGAAAGCACGCTGGCCATTGGCCAAGTCGTGCGTGAAACCCCACAGACCGAGTATAACGGGCTTGACAGCTTCACCGACAGTTCCGGCCTGCGTGACAAGTTTTCCGATGTCATGGTCGCCGGTCAACTCAAATTATTCGATGGATTGACGTTAACCGGGCGCGGGCTGTTTGATGACGGTTTAAGCACCACCAAAGCCGAAGCGCGCGCCAGTTGGGAAAATGACCGCACCAATCTGGCGGCAACCTATATCTGGCTGCGCAAGGATCCGCGTGAAAATCGTGTCGGGGATATTTCGGAATGGTCGATTGATGGCAGCTATCGCTTTTCGCGGCATTTGACCGGCAGCGCCCAGTGGCGCTATGACGTGGCCAGCGACAACAAGGTCTATGCGGGCCTTGGTATGACCTACACAAATGAATGTATGGAAATCGCGCTAAAGGCCTCGCGTCGCTTCACCACTTCTACTATCCTGACACCATCGACAGATATCAGCGTCACCGTTGGCTTGCGCGGCTTCACCGCCAAGGCCGACGACCAAAGCTATGTCCGCAAATGCAAGAACTAGGCAACATGAGACACATAATGCGCAAATTCCTGGCCGCAATCGCCCTTCCCGCCGCAATGGCCGCAGCGACAGCCGTGTCGGTTTCCAGTCCTGCTTGGGCACAGAACATGTTTGCGCCCGCAATCAAGGTGAACGACCAAGTGATCACCGGGTTTGAGCTTGAGCAACGCGCGCAAATGCTGACCTTGTTCAACGCCCCCGGTGACCCGCAGAAGCTGGCGCGCGAACAGTTGATCGAAGATCGGTTGAAACTGGACGCCGCCGAAACGATCGGTGTTGTGCTGGAAAACGCCGAAGTTGAGGCCGGAATGGAAGAGTTCGCAGGCCGCGCCGACATGAGCGCCGAAGAATTCACCCGTGCCCTTGAAGGGGCCGGTGTGGCACAACAAAGCTTTCGGGATTTCGTGCGCGCGGGCCTTGCATGGCGCGAAGTCGTGGGCGCGCGTTTTGCGCCCCGCGTTTCGGTCGATCAAACCGACATTGAGCGTGCGCGTGCCGCCCTTGGCAGTGGCAGCGGCGGTGTCCGTGTTTTGCTGTCAGAATTGATCATGCCCCTGCAACCCGGACAGGAACAGGCCATTCAGGACCGTGCCACCCGCATTTCCGAGCTGGACAGCGTGGCAGCCTTTTCGGCCCAAGCACGCCAATATTCCGCCGCGCCTTCGGCACAGCGGGGCGGCAGAATGGACTGGATGCCGATCACCAACCTGCCCCCGCAGCTGCGCCCGATTATTCTGGGTCTTGGGCCGGGCGAAGTCAGTGATCCCCTACCGATCCCCGATGCAATCGCGCTGTTTCAACTGCGCGACATCGAAGAAACCAATGCGCCTGATCGCGAATATGCGGCCATAGAATACGCGGCCTATTACATTTCGGGTGGACGCTCGGAACAGGCACTGGCCCGCGCCAAGCAGGTCGAAAACAACACCGATGTCTGTGACGACCTCTATGGCATCGCCAAGGACCAGCCGCCCGAAGTGTTAGAGCGTGGATCGCGCGCGCCGGACGAAATCCCGCAGGACATTGCCATTGAACTGGCCAAGCTGGACCCCGGCGAAGTCTCGACCGCGCTGACGCGGTCAAACGGGCAGACCTTGGTCTTGTTGATGCTGTGTGGCCGCACGCCCGAGCTCGAAGGCGAAGGGCCGTCGAACGAAGAGCTTGGGGTCATGATCCGCAATCAACGCATCGATTCCTTTGCCGACGGCTATTTGGAACAGTTGCGCGCCGAAGCCCGGATCGTCGATCTGGAATGACCGCTCCCGTTGCGCTTAGTTGTGGCGAACCGGCGGGTATCGGCCCGGAACTGGCAGCCGCCGCATGGGACGCGCTGCGCGACACCTTGCCTTTCGCTTTGATCGGCGATCCCGCGCATGTGCCAGCACATATCCCGGTTGCGCTGATTGACGACCTGTCCCAAACACAAGACGCCGCGCGCACCGCCCTGCCGGTTTTGCCACATGAATTTGCCGGGCCGCTCAGCCATGGCACGCCAAACCCAGACCATGCCCAAGGCGTGATCGACGTGATCGCGCGTGGTGTTGATCTGGTGCGCTCGGGCAATGCCTCGGCGCTATGCACGGCGCCTATTCACAAGAAAGCCCTGCAAGACGGGGCACATTTCGCATATCCCGGCCACACCGAATATCTGGCAGCCCTTGCCGGGGTGGACCGCGTGGTGATGATGTTGGCCAGCCCCGCCTTGCGGGTTGTGCCCACTACCATCCACATTCCGCTGGCGCAGGTATCCGACGCCCTAACGCCCTCGGTGTTGCGCGACACATTGCTGATCACCCACGCCGCGTTGATCCGCGATTTCGGTTTGGCCGCGCCGCGGATCGCGGTGGCGGGCCTCAACCCGCATGCCGGTGAAGGCGGAAGCATGGGCCGCGAAGACATCGAAGTGATCGCGCCCGTGTTGCACGAGTTGCGCGCGCAGGGGCTGGATCTGCGTGGCCCGATGTCCGCCGATACCATGTTTCACGACCGCGCCCGCGCGACCTATGATGCGGCTGTGTGCATGTATCATGATCAGGCGCTGATCCCGATCAAGACGCTGGATTTTGACCGCGGGGTCAATGTGACGCTTGGCCTGCCCTTTATCCGCACTTCGCCGGATCACGGCACCGCGCTGGATATCGCGGGCCAAGGTGTGGCCAATCCCAGTTCGATGATCGAAGCGCTTAGACTGGCACAGACCATGGCGCAGGCCGGGACAACACCAGCATGAGCGCAATCGACACCCTGCCGCCGCTGCGCGAGGTCATTGCCGCGCATGGCCTATCGGCGCGTAAATCCTTGGGGCAGAACTTTTTGCTTGATCTCAACCTCACCGCCAAAATCGCGCGGCAGGCTGGTGATTTGACAGGGGCGGATGTGCTGGAAATTGGCCCCGGCCCCGGCGGTTTGACCCGTGGATTGCTGGCCGAAGGGGCGCGGCGCGTTCTGGCGGTTGAAAAAGACACACGCTGCCTGCCCGCCCTTGAGGAAATTGCCCAAGCCTATCCCGGCCGCCTGACGGTGCTGAATGATGATGCGCTGAAGATAGATCCACTTGCGCATCTGACCCCGCCGATCAAAATCGTGGCCAACCTGCCCTACAATGTCGGCACCGAGTTGTTGATCCGATGGCTGACCCCCGCCAAATGGCCCCCGGTCTGGGACAGCCTGACATTGATGTTTCAGCGCGAAGTGGCCGAACGGATCGTCGCGCGCCCTGGCTCCAAGGCCTATGGGCGGCTGGCCTTGCTGGCGCAGTGGCGCTGCGATGCGCAGATTGTAATGCACCTGCCGCCCTCGGCCTTTACGCCGCCACCCAAAGTGTCCAGTGCGGTGGTGCATGTCACCGCCCTGCCCGCGCCACGCTATCCGGCCAACCCTGCGATATTGGAACGTGTGGTCGCGCAGGCCTTCAATCAACGCCGAAAAATGCTACGCTCGGCTCTCAAGGGCATGGCCCCGGATATCGAAAAGCACTTGAAGGCTGCAGGCATCACCCCCACGGACCGCGCGGAAACCATTGGGCTGGAACAATTTTGCGCCCTCGCCCGTAGTCTCGAAAACATACGGTCGTCGTTCAAACCGCCTGTCTGACACACCAGATGTCCTGTCCCGAAAAACTCTCAGCGCGCAATCACGATATCGGCCCGCAATCCACCAAGCCGCGCGCTTTCACCAAGGCGCAGGGTGCCACCATGGGCCCGCGCCGTATCCAACGCGATGGACAGGCCCAACCCCACGCCTGTCGCCTTGTTCTGATTGCGTGCAGGATCCAAGCGCGCAAACGGTTTGGTCGCCTCCTCGCGCCGGTCAGGCGGGATACCCGGCCCATCATCCTCGACCCTGATGCGTAGGGTCTTTTCCGTCAGCAATACCGAAACCTCGGCCCGCGTGCCGTAGCGCACCGCATTATTGATCAGGTTCTCAACCGCGCGGCGAATTGCATTTTCACGCAACATCACCTCGCCCGCGCCCTTCGCTTCCCCCAGTTCGGCAGCGATGCCGCCTCTCTGACTATCCTCGACGATCCGACGGACCAACTGCATAGGATCAACCGGCTTGGGCTGGCCTTCTTGGGCGCCGCGCGCAAAATCCAGAAACTCGTCCAGCAACCGCTCCATGTCCGACACGTCCTGTTCCATCAGCGCGCGGTCCTCATGATCCAGCATCGACAGGCTTAGCTTTAGCCGGGTCAGCGGTGTGCGCATGTCATGGCTGACCCCCGACAACATCAAAGTGCGCTGTTCGATCTGCCGTTCGATCCGGGCGCGCATATCCAAAAACGCGTGCCCCGCCGCGCGCACCTCGATGGCCCCTGCGGGCCGATACGCCACGTGGCGCCCCCGTCCAAAGGCTTCGGCCGCGCGCGCCAAACGGGTAATTGGCCGCAACTGATTGCGCAGGTAAAAGAACGCGATCACTGTCATTAACACCCCGAAAAACACCATGTTCACAAACAATTGGTGGGCGTTGGGTGCCGAGACCCGCTTGCGGTCTATACTCAGCCGCCATACGCTGTCTGGCTGCTTGAAATAAAGATGGACCAAATGATCATCGGGCAACTCGACCACTTGCAACTCTGGCAACAAGCGTTGCAATTCCCGGATGACGATGATCCCGGTGAAATCATACCATCTGCGTTGATGCTCGCGCGGGCGCATATCGTCAGGCACCGGCAGCACCCCGATTTGAAGCGTAAGGGCATTGCGGGTGCGCGCCACCTCTTCGGCCGGAAGGTCCGAGTCGAGAATGAGGTTGATTTCACGGCTCACCGCCGTTGTCATCTGCTTGGTCACGCCTTCAAAATAGCGTTGAATGAAAACAACCGTCACAACAAGAAAAACACTCACAACCGGCAAAAGCAGGATAAGGATGGCCCGGCCATACAGGCTCCGCGGCGTGTAGGATTTAAGCCAGCTGAACGACATGAGCCAAACCTATCCCCGCACCACCACAGAGGGAAGCCCAATGACACCCGATAACAGCTTTCATCCCCGCCCCGGTCAGCCCGAACCCGTGGGACAGGATATCAGGCGCATCCTTGCCCCGAATCCCTCACCGATGACGTTTCGCGGGACCAATACCTATATGCTGGGGCAACGCGGGCTGGCCGTCATTGATCCCGGCCCCGATGATTCGACGCATTTGCAGGCTATTTTGGATGCCGTCGGACCGGGGCAGCGGATCACGCATATTCTTGTGACCCACGCGCATCTCGATCACTCTCCTCTGGCCACGCGTTTGTCGGTGGCGACTGGCGCACCGGTGATGGCCTATGGCCCAGCCTCGGCAGGACGTAGTGCCGTGATGCAAAACCTTGCCAACGCAGGCTTGCGCGATGGTGGCGAAGGCATCGACCATGCCTTTTCACCCGATCACGCGCTGGCGGATGGACAGGAGATCGTCGGCGACGGCTGGCGCATCACGGCCCATTGGACACCGGGGCATTTGGGCAATCATATGTGCTTTGCCACGGGCAATGCGGTGTTTACCGGCGATCTGGTGATGGGCTGGGCCAGCTCGCTGGTGTCTCCGCCCGATGGTGACCTGACCGATTTCATGGCCTCCTGCGAACGGCTGCGCCAGATTCCGGCGCGCGTGTTTCATTCCGGTCACGGCTCCCCGATCGACGCCCCGCAAGCCCGGCTGGACTGGCTGATATCGCACCGCCAAAGCCGCGAGGCCGCCATCCTTGCCCATTTGCGCAACGGCCCGTGCGACGCTGCAAGCCTTGCACAGGCCATCTACACCGAAACGCCACCCGCCCTCCTGCCCGCGGCCACTCGCAACATGCTGGCGCACCTCATTGATCTTATGGGTAAAAATCAGGTTTCGCCCCTTGAAACCTTATCACCAAACAGCCGTTTTCGACTGCAGGCAAAAGCCCAGAAAGAAGTTTGAATTTTTTGTCACAATACCTCTGGACGCCGCACCAGCCTGTTGCTATACGCCACATCGTGTTCCGGCGTAGCTCAGCGGTAGAGCAGTTGACTGTTAATCAATTGGTCGTAGGTTCGATCCCTACCGCCGGAGCCAATTTAACCAAGTCGCTGATTTAGAACGATTTTTCGACCGCGAGTCGAAGATCTTTCGGTTTGGCACGATTCCTGTCCCTTCGCCTGGCACAAACGCTGGCACAGGAGCCGCAGACATGCAGGCCAAGCTCAGAACCCAACAACATCTCGAATACCGTCCCACGGGCTTTCATTGGCGTCGTCGCTGGCCGAGCCGAATCCGAAAAATCTGCGATTCCCAAAAAAAATCTTTTCTGCTCTTTTCGCTCCGCTCCCACGTCATCCCCGACGCGAAGGCGCTGGCTCAGAAACTCACCCTTCTGAGCGATATCGCCTTCGCAGGAGTGACGGAGAGAACGATGGCGATCGCCCCAGACATCATGGAAAGGCTCCTTGTGGAGTTGTGTCGCTTCCTGATCGAGGCGGCCGATGTTGCGCGCGAGACGGCCCCGGCCCGTAGCGCCGAGACCGCAGCCTACGAGCTTGCATGTGCCAATGCGGCCGTGGACAGCCTTCGAACTGCAATCGCCACCCGGGACCGTGAGGTAGCCCGCGCGCCGGTTCAGGCTGTCGCGGCACGGCTGGGCGTCACGCTCGATGAAGACGATCCCGACTGGCGTCGCCTTGCCTTCCGCGCCTTACGTGTCATGCTGGATGCCGAGCAAGAGAACCAGCGCCGCGATCAGGGAGAATTCGAAGCCCCATCCGCCGTTTTCCAGACCGCGCGGGCGATCGTCGAGGCACCCCGGGCGGGCGCGGAAGCGTTTTCCACTGCCCCGTGTAGGTCAATGCCGCTCGGGAGTGGCTATGTAGCTGATATGGCCCCGTCCCCAGCCGCATGCGCTGCACACCCACCGGCGCAGGCAGAAATCGCATCGGTCGAGCCAGACAGTGCCAATGCGCCGCGTTCCGCTCAGGGGGCACCCGAATCTGCGACAAGGCCGACTGAGGTCGCAGCCGCTCAGGAAAACGATCCCGCCTGCCCGAGCCTCACAAAGGGCGCGCAGATCTACATCGATCTGCGCAGCCAAGGATACAAGAGCTTCAAGCCAAGCGAACAAAGGAACGAAAAGGCTGGGGCCAGCTGGGCGCGCAATACCGCGCCGAATGTGCGTTCGACCGCCTGCCTCATGTCAAGGATCTTCGGCGACAAACCCTTCAGCGCAATCAATGATACCGACCTGAAGGACGCTTGGGAACTCCTCGACCGCCTACCTCGCTCCTATCAGGCCAGGACCTCGAAACTTTCGCCGAAAGAGGCCGCGAACGAGGCGGATGCAACCGAAAAACGCAACCAGGAGATCACCCGCGCACGGCTTAAGAAAAAGGGAGCCAGCCCCGGCAAGATCGAATCCGCGATACTGAACGACCGCCTCCCGCGTCTGAGAACGGCCACGATCTATCGGCACATGCAGGATTTTCAGCGGATTTGCATCTGCATGAAGAAAAAGGGACATATCACGATCAATATCATGGAAGACCATATCTGGGATTCGGCCGAATATCTGCGCCGTGAAACACTCGAAGAAGACAACGAGCGTCTGACCTGGTGTGTCAATGTGCATTCAAAACTGACCCGGTGTGATCATCCAAAAATGACCCACCCCGGAGGTGGCAAAGCCCACAGGC
>NZ_JAAORB010000005.1 GCF_011601345.1 Roseovarius gahaiensis | reverse complement strand
GGCGGTCAACAGATCCTGGGCGCAGGCCGCCATGCCATGCAGTCTGAGGGCTGTGAGTTGGTCGATAAGGGCGTTCACATCGCGCGATCCCAGTTTCCAGTTGGTACGGTCGAGCGCGAGGAGCTTAGGCGCTTGAGGTTCAGCATTCGCACGACCAGCCGCGCGGCGATGTCGCTGTCCAGCTGCACGAACTGGAAGAAGCGCTGCAGACGACGGTAATTCGATCCATGCTGCGCGTCGCCCGGAAAGTGGCTGGCCAGATGCGAAAGGTTCACCGTGCGCCCGTTCGCAAGCCCGACCAGCAGCACGGCCAGCGTTTCCAGCCGCGTCTTGCTCAGATCGAAATGCGGGCTATCTTTTCCATCAGAGGGGCGATAAGGGACATGAGCATCGTGAAGATCCTTGTGGTAGAGAATCTTCAAAATCGAGTCCAAATCGCCCCTCAAAGCAACAGCGTCGTGTACCGTGGAGCAAGACCGGGAAAATGTATCCGAAAGCGCAGCACATCTTTCTGGACGGAATAACCATGCGTAATTGGCTTACACATCCTCTTTGCGCTGCAATCCTGTCGGGAATGGTCGCACTTATCACACTCGCAAATCCTGGTCCGGCGGTGGCGGATGGCGCGTTTGCACAGTTCGACTATGCCCCTAAGGCATCGAGCTTGACCGGCACCATTCGGCGCGACCTTGTCACCGCCACCATTGGTTGGTCGGATTTCGAGGAGGGACATGCCACGACGCTTTGGGGTAATTACGGCGTGCCGTTGGGACCCGGAGCATGGCTGCGCGTGGGACCATCGCTGCGTATCGACAACACCAGGGATGTCGATCTGGGGGCCAAGATCGGTGTCGAACGGTTCTCGATGAACGAGCGGGCCACGCTGTTTCTGCTAGGGGAATTCAACACGACCGCGCGCGAGTATCTCCTGCTGGCGCAGGTCGGGCATCGCGCCACGGGAATCGCGGCCGAGGTCTCGCTCCAAGGCAACAATGACGGGTTTCGCGAGGAATCGCTCGCGCTCAGCTACCAGCTGCGCGATATCCCCGTGCGGCTGCGGCTGGGATATCGCTTCAACGCCGAAAAGGTCTTCGTCGGATTCTCGGTCAACACGTTCTGAAGGGTGATCACATCCTGTCGCGCAGAAAGCCCCCTATCCGGCCGCACGGGCCGCGTTAGAGGGGGCCATAGTCGCGAAACTTTCCGTAGCTGGAGGCGGACATGAAATACACACGTCTGATCATCGGGGTCGCGATCATCATCGTCGCCGGCTGGATCATCATTGGCGAGCAGATCACCGGGGCGAGCGCCAACGCCGTGGTCAACGCCCCGCTCAGCACCGTGCGCGCGCCGATCGCGGGCCAGTTGAGCCTGCCCGATCGCGGTCTGGGCGCACCGGTTTCTGATGGCAAGGAAATTGCGACCGTCACCGATGCGCGCGTGGACCGCGTGCGGCTCGACGATCTGCTGATTGAGCGCGCGTTTGCAGATGCCGAGCAGATGCGTCTCGAGAGCCAGATCGAGGAGACCGAAGTGGTGATGCAGCGGCTTGTAGCGCGCTCCGAGCAGTTCACGGCGGCGCGGATCGACGAGCTTGAAACCCGGCTGTCGCATGCGCGCGCCCGTCTCGACCTGCTGCAGGCCGGGCTTGAAGGCGACGCCATGATCGACGGGTTGCTCGAGGACGGCCAGCTTCAGGATCTGGGCGATCCGCGCGTGCCGGGGAGCGCGCTTGAATATGCGCTCGAGCGTGTCGCCGTGCTCGAGATCGAGCTGGCGACGGCACAGGATGGCGTGTTCCTGGGCGACGGCTACAACGACGCGCCCAATGCCGAGCAACGCCGCGTCGAGCTTGAAACGATGCAGGGCGATCAGGTCGCCAGGCTTACCGAGGCGAAGGCACGGCTCCAGGCCATCGACGACCGGATCGACCGAGAGCGGCTGCGCGTCAACCGTGCCGGGGTCGCGTCATTGGCCGCGCCCGTGGACGGGCAGGTCTGGGAGGTGCTGGCCTCTGATGGCGAGCACGTGCAGCGCGGTGATGCCCTCGTGCGGCTCCTCGATTGCCGCGACACGATGGTGACGCTGTCGGTTACAGAAAGCGTCTACAACGATCTGAGGGTCGGCGACGAGGCGCGGTTCCGCCTTTCGGGCGGTGGCGAGGCGCATCCCGGCACTGTGTTGCGACTTGCGGGGTCGGGGGCCGGAACGTTTTATCGCAACCTCGCCGTCTCGCCGAGCCAGCTTCACCTCGAAGGCTACAACGTCACAATTCTTGTGCCGGCGTTGCGCGAGGACGCGGATGCGCATTGCGCGGTAGGCCGGACCGGCCAAGCCTTTTTCGAACGTCGCCCGCTCGACTGGCTGCGCGGCTTGTGGAACTGAGCCCGCATCGATGACGTTCTTCCCGTATTTGACCGCGTTCGACGTGAGCCTTGCGCATCTTGCGCTGGTCGCAGGTGCGGCGCTTATCCTGCCGTTCGTCATCGACCGCGAGACGTCTTTGCACCGGGTGGCGCTGTTCGTGGTGGCATGGGGGCTGGCGATCAGGTACGCGCACTGGCGCGCGACCGAAACGCTCGCGCCGCTCGGGCTGACCTGGGACTGGGCCGCAAGCTGGTCATTTTTCGCGTTCGAGATGCTGGCGCTTATCTCGTCGCTGAGCGCCTTCGTCATTATGTCCCGGGTGCGGGTGCGCCATACCGAGGCGGACGAGAACGCCGAATGGTGGGCGCCCGATCCGCCGCCTCGTGTCGCGGTGCTGATCGCGACCTATAACGAGGATCAAGAGACGCTCGAGCGTACGATCATCGGCACGCAGGTCCTCGATCATGACCGCCTCGACATGCTGGTCCTCGATGACGGGCGGCGCGACTGGCTGGCAGAGCTATGCGCCGCGCGCGGTGTGCGCCACGTCACCCGTCCCGACAATCTTGGCGCCAAGGCCGGGAACATCAATCACGCCTTGCACTTGCTCGAGGCCGAGGGCCCACCCGATTTCATCGCGGTTCTCGATGCCGATTTCGTTCCGCACCGGCAGTTCCTCACCCGCACGCTGGCGCTTTTTCACGCGCCGGACGTAGGGCTAGTGCAGACGCCGCAGCACTTCTTCAACGCCGATCCGATCCAGCACAATCTCGGGCTGTCGCGATCCTATCCCGACGAGCAGCGGTTCTTCTTCGATCACATGCAGCCCGCCCGCGATGGTTGGGGCACCGCGTTCTGCTGCGGCACCTCGTCGGTGATCCGGTGGCCGGCCGTTGCGGATGTCGGCGGCTTTCCGACGGAAAGCATCACCGAGGATTTCATGCTGACCCTCACCTTGCAGGACAAGGGCTGGCGCACTGTCTACCTGGACGAGCCGCTGACCGAAGGGCTCGCGCCGGAGGGGCTGAAGGAATACGTCGCGCAGCGCGCGCGCTGGTGCCTGGGGCTGATGCAGATTGCGCGCTCGCGGCATGGACCATTGGGCGACACCGCCCTTCGGCTCCGCGATCGTTGGAGTGTCACGGATTCGGTATTCTACTGGTTGACAAGCTTTGCGTTCCGCCTTGCCGCCGTGGTCTATCCACTGCTTTACTGGTTCTTCAACATCACCGTTGTCGATGCCGAGGTTCCCGACGTCATCAGTTATTTCGGGGTCTACTTCCTGTGGATCCTGACCGTGCTGAACCTGCTATCGCGCGGTATGTTGGTACCCATACTCAATGAAGTCAGCCAGCTTGTTGCCGCGATCCCGATCACCCGCGCCGCCGTGGTGGGGCTCTTGCGCCCCAAGGGTCATCCGTTTTCGGTGACCGCCAAGGGCGGCGATCGTAGCCGCATCATCGTGCAATGGCGTCTGATGATGCCGTTCGCGGTGCTGCTGGTGCTGACCCTCGCCGGGCTTTTGATCGGTATCGTTTCGGACCGGTTCGCGTACCACGATACGGGCGACGGCAAGGCGGTGATCCTGTTTTGGACGCTTTACAATCTCGTGGTCCTGTCGGTCACGGTGCTGGCCTGCGTGGAGCTGCCCCGCCGCGAGCGCCACGTCGCGGATGCGCCTGAGCGGGCCATATTCGCACCAGAGGGCGGGCCGCCGCGCCGGGTCTGGCTTGCCAGCCTGACGCGCGATGTGGTGCGCATTCGCGGCGTTCCGATGGAGCCTGGCACGCGCGGCATCATGCAGATCCGCGATGTGGGCGACGTGCCAGTGACCGTGTTCTCGCGCGAGGACGATGGCGCGCGTCTGCATCTCTTCCCCGAGCCGACCGAGCATGACGCGCTTTTGCGGCGTTTCTACACCCAAGGCGACGCACCTGGCATCCGGGCGGCGCATTTTTTCAGCATCTTGCACGATGCCGCGTGGCGGTTGTCTTTTCGGCGCCGCGGTGAGTGAAGGTTATTTCTCGAACCGCGATTGCAGACGCATGAGTGCCGCCGACAGGCGTCTCGCCTCCGCAGTGCAACGGCTTTCATAGGGATAGACCTCGGCCCCGTCGGCGATGTCTTCGGCAGTTTGCGCGAGCATTCTGAACGGCACGAGGAACAGCTTGGAGAAGGTCACCGCGAGCAGTAACACGAGCCCGGTGCCGACGGCGAGCCCGGTCGAGACGATTCCGGCGACCACGGTGCGGCCGCCGGTCACGGCGCCTGTCCCGATGCGCCCCATCATGCGCCACCCCAAAGACGGCATCTCACCACTGACGACCTGCGGGATCGTGGCGGTGTAATACTGCTTCCCATCGGGCCATGTTTTGGCCCCGGTCGCGGCCCGCATGCTGGGCAGGTTCAGACGCTCTGCGTCGGTGCCGTCGGTCGCGATGATGATTTCCCCGTCGCCGCTGATGAGATAGAGTTCCATCTCCAGCGCGTCAGCGCTTTCGCGGAGGAACCGCTTGGCCCAGGCGAAACCGATGCGGAACCCGATCACCCCCAACGGATCGCCGTTGTGATCGGTTACCGGACGGGCGAGGTCGATGAACCTGATCGGCTCGGCCTCGGTCGCGCCTAGCAACTCGCTGAGCAGCACTGCGCCATGCACGTCCCCGGCGAAATCGCTTTCGAGACCGCGCTGAAACCACGGTTGCGCGCCGACATTGGCCCCCTCGCGCATCCCGTTCGAGGCCGCAAGAACTGTGCCGTCGAGGCCTGTAAACCCCGCCCACGAGACCCGGTCCCCGGTCGCGGCATCCAGCATCGGTCGCAGGTTCTCAAGCCCTGTCGTGGTCATCCGCTCGCCGATATGGTCGAGGCTAAGCCAATCGGCGCCGAGCGCGCGACCGAAGTCATGTGCCGCGGCGCGGGTGCGCACACCGACCGCGGTTTCGAGCGCGTCGACCTCGTATGTTCGCGTCCGGTCGAGGACCAGCCAGGTCATGAGCATGGCAAAAAGCGCGATCCCAACAGCGATGAAGCTGAAGAAGGCGCGGGTCAGGGTCAGCGATTGAAGGAGCATTGGTTTCCTTGCAAATTTACCGGATCCTTGCATTGTGCTGGATATTTCACATGATTAGTCTCATAAGTTAGTGCAAGACGTCTGTAGGTCGAGATCCGAACGCATACATGAGGGGATATGGAGATGCGCCGGCGGGCATGTCTGGCTCTGATGACAGGTGCCGTGGCAAGTCCTGTCAGCGCGATGTCCTTTGGCATGTCGGAAAGCTGGACCGACTGGAAGGCTGCGTTCCTGCGGCCCGAGGGTCGTGTGGTCGATGCGTTGCAGGACGGCGCGAGCCATTCCGAGGGGCAGGGCTACGGTATGCTGCTGGCCGCGTTCGGGGAGGATGCGCAGGCTTTTGCTACAATGTACGACTGGACCGAGCGCCATCTTGGCGTCCGCCAGGATCCTTTGCTAGCATGGCGTTGGCTGCCCGATGCCGAGACGCCGGTGCCCGATTACAACAACGCCAGCGACGGCGATCTGTTCTATGCTTGGGCGCTTCTGGAAGGGGCACGGCGGTTCACCGTCCCGGCCTACCGGGATCGCGCCAGGGATATCGCACGGTTTCTCGCCGTGTCCTGCGTGCGTCCGGATCCACGCGACGCGTCGCGGCGTCTTTTTCTGCCGGCGGCAGAGCGCTCTGGCAGCACCGAGCGACGCATCGTCAATCCCTCCTATACCATGCCGCGTGCGATGCACGCGCTGGCCGATACCTTCGATGTGCCCGAGCTTGGCCGCGCGGCGACGGACGGTGTCGATCTGATCGGCGATCTCGCGCGGGAGGGGCCCGTTCCGGACTGGGTCGAGATCGATTCATATGACGTCCGCCCCGCACGAGATTTTGCCCGGCAATCGGGCTATAGCGCGATGCGGGTCGCGCTCTATCTCGTGTGGTCAAGTAGATTATATCATCCAGCAGTGGCGCGCGCGGAGGCACTGCACATATCTGCCGGTTGGCCCGGCACGGCAACCGTCTTCACCCTAGACGGACAAGTGTCACAGCGCAGCAGCTACCCCGGCTACGCCGCCGTGGCCGCGCTCTCCATCTGTGCCGACGGTGCAAGCGCGACCATGCCTGCAGCAGATGCCGCGCAGCCCTACTACCCGGCCACGTTGCACCTGTTCGCGCTGCACGCCGCTCGCGCAGAAGCGCGCCAGTGCCTGCCCGAGGGGCAATAATGGCTCAACTTATGTCCCGATGCTGAGCAGGGCGACGAACGGGAAGAAAGGGCTGAAAACCGGTCTCTCGCTGCGCCGTGTCCGAGCGGCCGCTTCTGGGCATGAGCAGTGCCCACGGCTTGAATGGAAAATGGTCCGGTGGGCGATGACACAGCGATCATCTCTGGACGAGCTGACGGGTGTTCATGTCAACGCCATGTCAACGAGCGTATTTCATTTTGCGAGGGTTGCTGTCGGTGGAAACAGGCGAATGTCAGTCAACGTCAGGTTCGAAAATTCGCGAAATCACAGGCTTATTGGATAAGTCATTGGTTTTGTGAAGGTATTGTAGTCATTAATGTTTTGGCTCATAACCTGAAGGTCGTAGGTTCAAATCCTACCCCCGCAACCAAATTCCCCTGCCTTATCAAACGCTTGAACGCCGCCCTCCGGGGCGGCGTTCGCGTTCCAAGCACCCGTGGAAGCACTGTGGAAGCAAGAGGGCGCGAAGTCCTTCATATCAGCCGACATTCCCCAAGTGGCCTGCCGTCTGACGTGAAGTTCGCCTGAATTCAATCGCTGGGCAAGCAATTTCCGCACTGAGCGGCCTCTGCGGCCGGGCGGGCTGCTGGAACAGGGCGGATCAGAGCGCGAAACCGCCGTGTTGTGTCCCAGCGGCGGTGTTTCTTAGCGCAGTGGACAGACCCGTCGAGCCGGTGAACCGCATTCTTGCCGCGACGGGTGTCTCGCAGAGCCGCCGCCGCCAGATCGGACAGCCCGAGCGTGTCATCCAGCTCGCGCATCACCAGCAGACCGCCGTCCGAACTGAGCTGTGTGCCTTTGAATTCCAGCCGCACACGAGGGTCGAAATCCACCCGATCTGACCGCTGTAAGCCCGCACCCTCTGGGTGATCCATGAAACACGCCCCTCACAGCTATCAACACAATGATTTATATACGAAATATCAAGGTCAGCACAGCCAAATCAGAGAATTACTTGGGAAATGCGGGCGAAGATGAGTTTGAAAAGCGGCTCTTTGCTATGGTGCAAGGCCACAAGCGAAGCGTTGCCATTCGCTAAAATTCGGGGGTAGCCGGAATACTCTGGGGGAATAAATGGGGGAAGCGATTTATAAAAATCGTTTATTAACATAAGCTTAAACAACAAAATTGGCGGAGGAGGTGGGATTCGAACCCACGGTACGCTTTCACGTACGTCGGTTTTCAAGACCGGTGCAATCGACCACTCTGCCACTCCTCCGACACGCTTCTCCTATAGTGCCTTTTCCGATTCTGGAAGACACTGAAATCTGGGGATTTCCGCCGAAAGGCGCTTGGGTGCTTTTCTTGCACCAGGCAAGGCGCTAGACTGTTGGGTAATGGCCTTTGGCCATTGATGCGTAACAACGTCGGATCAACCGACAGACAGTGTGCGAAAACGCGGTGACAGGCAAAGGGCTCTTACATGGTGCACTATTTCAGGGGCGGTCGGCAGGGGTGGCATGGCATGGCCGTTTTGGGGGTTGCGGCATTGGCGCTGACCGGATGCCAGAACGCCGGGCAGTTCAACCCGTTCAAGCCGAGCGCCACCTCAGCGGAAAGCGAACAGCAAGACGCAAATGAGACCTCCGTCAAGTTGGTGGAGCGCGATGTCGAGGTCCCCGATGTCTTTCAGGCTACCGATATGGGGCTTTGGGATGGGCGTCCGTCCTTGGGGGGGGGCTGGGTGGCGCATCCCGACGTGAAAGAGCCCGAACGCGTGATCATCCGCAACACCAGCAATTCCAAGTTCGTGATCGGTGCGTTGTTCCGCCGCGAGCGTGAGAATCCCGGCCCGGTCTTTCAGGTGTCATCGGATGCGGCGGCTGCCTTGGATATGTTGGCCGGTGCGCCGGCGCAGCTTAACGTGACCGCCTTGCGCCGCGAAGAAACACAGGTGCCCGACTCGGCCAAGGCATCCGACACACCTGCGACCGTGGACGCGCCGTCTGATGTTGAGGCTTCGGCGCTGGATCCGGTGGCCGGGGCTGCGGCGGCGATCGACATGGCCCCCGATGCAGGAGAGAACACTGCAGCACCTGATAAGGTGACCCGCCCGGTGGCGGCGCCTGAGCCCAAACCAAGTGCCTCGTCGCTGAATAAGCCCTTTATCCAGATCGGCATTTTCAGCGTCGAGCAGAATGCCAGCAATACGGCGACAGCGATGCGCCGAAACGGTATGGTGCCCACAGTCAAAAAACAGACATCGCAAGGCAAGACGTTCTGGCGTGTCATTGTCGGCCCGACCACCAGTAAAGCCGAACGCAGCACTTTGCTGAAGAAAATCAAAGGCGTCGGGTTTGACGATGCCTATCCTGTGACCAATTAAGTCAGGACGATGAGGACCGCCATGTTCCGAGTGCTTGCTTCGCTTGCGGCCGCGCTGCTGCTGTTAATGTCACCAATGTTCGCGGCGGGCGCGCAAGCCTTCGATACCCGCGCCAAGGCGGCCTATGTCATGGATATGACCACGGGCACAGTCCTGTTGAACCGCAATGCGGATCAACCTCTGCCGCCTGCGTCCATGTCCAAGTTGATGACGCTTTACGTGACGTTCGAAGCTATTCGCGATGGTCGCCTGTCGCTGGACGAGCGTTTGCCAGTGTCGCGTCACGCCATGAGCTATGGCGGCTCGACCATGTTCCTTGACACAACCGATAATGTGAGTGTCGAGGATCTGCTGCGTGGTATCATTGTGCTGTCGGGCAACGATGCCTGCGCTGTTCTGGCCGAAGCCCTTAGCCCCGATGGCACCGAGGCCGGGTTTGCGCGCTACATGACACGACGCGGGCAAGAGATGGGGATGACCAACTCCACGTTCCTCAACTCTAATGGCTGGCCTGCTGCCGGTCACCGGATGAGCATGCGCGACCTAGCCCTGCTGGCCAGCCGCTTGATCAAGGATTTCCCCGGTTTCTACCCGATGTTTGCCGAGACCGAGTTTGCCTTTGATGGGCGCGCGCCGTCGAACACCCAAAACCGTAACCCGTTGCTGCGCCTTGGCATCGGGGCAGACGGTCTGAAAACCGGCCACACCCAAGAGGCCGGATATGGTCTTGTCGGGTCGGCCAAACAGGGCGACCGGCGCGTGGTCTTTGTGATCTCGGGGCTGGAGACGGCGCAGGGCCGGGCGGAAGAGGCACAAGCCATCGTCAACTGGGCGTTTCGCCAATTCGTTGAAAAGGAAGTTCTGAAATCGGGCACCGAAGTGGCCCGGGCCGATGTCTGGATGGGAGATGCGCCCAGTGTCGGACTGACCCCGCAAAACGACATCACCACGCTTTTGCCGGTGCTCGGCGGCGACAGTTTGAACGCCGAGGTGGTTTACCAAGGGCCGGTCCGCGCCCCGATTGCCAAAGGCGACAGGCTGGCCGAACTGGTTTTTGCGCCCGAAGGCTTGCCGGAAACGCGTGTGCCGTTGGTGGCCGCCCAAGATGTGCCCAAAGGCGGCTTTGTCGCCCGGCTGCGCACCGTGTCGGGGCTGTTGCTGGCCCGGCTCAAACAAGGGCCCGAGGGCGCGCTTTGACCGAACGCGGCTATTTCGTCAGCTTCGAAGGCATTGATGGGTCGGGTAAATCGACCCAAGCGCGTCTGCTGTCCGACCATCTGCGCGCCACTGGCCGCGATGTTGTGCTGACCCGTGAACCCGGCGGCAGCCCCGGCGCGGAACACATTCGCAAACTGGTTCTGGAAGGGGCGACCGATCGCTGGTCGCCCGAAACCGAGTTTTTGCTGTTTACTGCCGCGCGCCGCGATCACCTTGAACGCACGGTCAATCCGGCGCTGGAGGCCGGACAGGTGGTGATCTGTGATCGGTTCGCTGACAGCACGCGGCTCTATCAAGGGCTGGCGCGCGCCGATCTGCGGGTTTTGGTCGACCAACTGCATGAGCTGGTCATCGGGCAAGAGCCCGACCTGACCGTCCTGATTGACATGGACCCTGAAACCGGCTTGTCGCGTGCGCTTGCGCGGGGCGACGGCGAGGATCGGTTCGAATCCTTTGGTGGCGACATGCAGCGCCGGTTGCGGCAGGGGTTTTTGGACCTTGCGGGCGAATTTCCCGACCGGTTCGTTGTGATCGACGGGAACCGCCCGGTCGAGGATGTGTTCGCGGACACGCGCGCCATCGTTGAGGCGCGCCTGCCATGAGCGACGCAAACGTCCCGCTGCCAGACCGCATCGAAGGCGCCCCGCACCCGCGCGAGACACCGCGACTGATCGGGCAGGGGGTGGCGGAACAGGCATTTCTTGAGGCCTATAATTCGGGCCGGTTGCATCACGGCTGGCTGATCACCGGGCCGCGCGGTGTTGGCAAGGCGACGCTGGCGTGGACCATCGCACGGTTTTTGCTGGCCACCCCCGAAGCCGAGGCGGACAGCCTGTTTGGCGATGCGCCGCCCATGCCCGACAGTCTGGATGTATCGCCAGATCATCCGGTGGCCCGGCGTCTTTTGGCAGGCTCGGATCCGGGGCTCTATCTGGTGCGTCGGTGGGGCGCGGGCACCACGGATCGCGACCGTGAAAAAGCCTTTGAGGAGGGGCGATTTTCCCAAGATATCCGGGTCAGCGAAATTCGCGGCCTGTCCAGTTTCATTCACCTCAGTTCCGCCGAGGGTGGACGCCGGGTGGTGATCGTGGATGCCGCCGACGACATGAACACGCAAGCCGCCAACGCGCTGCTGAAAATGCTGGAAGAGCCGCCCGCGCGCACAGTTTTGTTATTGGTCAGCCATCAGCCCTCGGGCCTGTTGCCGACGATCCGGTCGCGTTGTCGCGAATTGCGGCTTGCGCCCTTGTCGCCGCCGGATATTGCGCAGGCTTTGGCACAGGCGGGGATTGATCCGGGCGATGACGCCGCCGCATTGGCCGAACTGTCCGCCGGATCGGTGGGCGAGGCGGTGCGCCTGATCAATCTGGGCGGCGTGAAAATGTACCGCGAGATTGTCGGCATCGTCGGCAGCGTGCCGCGTCTTGATCGCCCGCGTGCTCTGAAACTGGCCGAGGCCGCCGCCACCCGTGGGGCGGGTGACAAGCTTGACCTTCTGCTGGGCCTGACCGATCTGTTCCTTGCCCGTATGGCGCGCGGTGGCGCGCTTGGCCCCCCGCCCGAGGCGGTGCCGGGCGAGGCCGAACTTATTGCCCGGCTAGCCCCCGACGCAAGGCGTGGCCGCGCTTGGGCCGATTGTGCGCAAGCCATCGGCGCGCGGGCGCGACACGGGCGGGCGGTCAACCTTGACCCTGCCGCGCTCGTCCTAGATACCGTGTTCAAGATCCAGCAAACAGCGGCGGGCTGACCGGCCCGCGCAAAGGGCAGATATGACGGACACGATTCAGATCACCGACAGCCATTGCCACCTTGATTTCCCCGATTTCGACGCGGAGCGCGATCAGGTTATCGCCCGCGCGGTCGATGCGGGTGTGACCCGTATGGTCACGATTTGCACCAAATTGCGGCTTGAACCTCAGGTGCGCGCCATCGCCGAAGAGTATGCCCCGGTTTTCTACGCGGCCGGAACCCACCCGATGAGCGCGGCAGACGAGCCGCTGGCCACCGTGGACGAGTTGATCAAACTGGCAGAACATCCCAAATTCGTTGGGATCGGCGAAACCGGGCTTGATTACCATTACACTGCAGACAGCAAAGCGGTGCAGCAAGACAGCCTGCGCATCCATATAGCGGCGGCGCGCGAAACCGGCCTGCCGCTGATCATCCACGCCCGTGACGCCGATGAGGATATGGCCCGCATTTTGGCCGAAGAACATGCGCACGGGGCCTATTCTTGCGTGATGCATTGCTTTTCTTCCGGTGCAGGGCTGGCACAGGTGGCGTTGGATCTTGGGTTTTACCTGTCGATGTCGGGCATCGCTGCTTTTCCGAAATCGGGCGACTTGCGCAACATTTTCGCCGCGGCCCCGGTGGACCGTATCCTTGTGGAAACCGACGCGCCCTATCTGGCCCCGCCACCCTATCGCGGCAAGCGCAATGAGCCGGCCTATACCCTGCACACCGCGCAGGTCGGCGCACAAGCGTTCGGGATGGACTGGCCCGCGTTCGCGGCGCAAACGCAGGCCAATTTCGACCGCCTGTTCTGGAAAGCTGCGCAATATGAAACGGCGGTGGCCTGATGGGAGAGCGTCGCTTTATCATTTTGGGATGCGGATCGTCCGGCGGCGTGCCGCGCCTTGGCGGCCATTGGGGGGACTGCGACCCGACCAACCCGCGCAACATGCGGCGGCGTTGCTCGATGCTGGTGGAACAGGATGGCCCGGAGGGCACAACGCGGGTGCTGATCGACACCTCGCCCGATATGCGCGCGCAGCTGCTGGATGCTGGGATCGGTGCGTTGGACGCGGTTGTCTATACCCACAGCCATGCCGATCATGTGCATGGCATAGATGATCTGCGGATGATCGTTTTCAACATGAAACAACGCCTGCCGGTCTGGGCCGATGGCGACACGCAAAACGCGCTTTACGCGCGCTTTGGCTATGCCTTCATGCAGCCCGACGACAGCCCCTATCCGCCGATCCTCGATATGCACACAATCGAGGGCGACGTGACGATTGACGGCGCGGGCGGGCCGATCACCCTGACCCCGTTCGAGGTCAATCACGGTTCGATCGAGGCACTGGGCTTTCGGGTGGGTGATGTGGCCTACCTGCCTGACGTGGCGGAAATCCCCGACGATGTCTGGCCGCTGCTAGATGGGCTGGAATGCTGGATCGTCGATGCGCTGCGCCGCACCCCGCACCCGACGCATTCACACCTGTCGCAAACGCTGGATTGGATCGCCCGCGTCGCGCCGCGCCGCGCGGTGCTGACCAATATGCATATCGACCTTGATTATCAGACCGTGGCCGATGAAACGCCCGATCACATCACCCCGGCTTATGACGGGATGACGTTGACCTACCCGATCTGATCCGCGATGCAGGCGCTTTTGGATGTGATCCTGCCGGTCTTTGTCGTGATCGGCTTTGGTTATCTGGCCGTCTGGCGCGGTTGGTTTTCCGAGGCGGGCGTCGACGGGTTGATGAAGTTCACCCAGAATTTCGCCATTCCCTGCCTGCTGTTCACCGCCATTGCCCGGCTGGATCTGGGGCAGCATTTCGATTGGCGGCTGTTGATCAGCTTTTATACCGGCGCGTTGGCCGGGTTCCTGTGCGGTTTGTTCGGCGCGCGGTGGATCTTTGGCCGCGCATGGGAGGAATCCGTCGCCATCGGCTTTTGCTGCCTGTTCTCGAATTCCGTCCTGTTGGGCTTGCCGATTACTGAACGCGCATATGGTATGGACGCGCTGCAAGCCAATTACGCCATCATCGCGGTGCATTCGCCGTTTTGCTATGGCATTGGCATTTCGGTGATGGAATTCACTCGCGCACGTGGGTCAACCGGGCCGGCGCTGGTGGCCAAGGTGCTGCGGGCAATGTTTTCCAACGCGTTGATCCTTGGTATCGCGGCGGGCTTTGCCGTAAACCTGCTGGAAGTGCCGTTGCCGGGGCCATTGAATGACGGGCTGGACATGATGGTGCGCGCGGCGCTGCCCGCGGCGCTGTTCGGGCTTGGCGGTGTGCTGGTGCGCTATCGCCCCGAGGGCGATTTGCGCATTGTGCTTTATGTCTGTCTGGTCGCCCTTCTGGTGCATCCGCTGATCACGCGAGGGTTGGGCGCGGCGCTGTCTCTGCCCACCGATGCGCTACGCTCGGCCACGCTGACAGCGGCGATGGCACCGGGGATCAACACCTATATTTTTGCCAATATGTATGGCTGTTCGCGCCGGGTGGCGGCCTCGGCGGTGCTGATCGCAACGGCGGTGTCGATCCTGTCGGTCTGGATGTGGCTGGGCAGTTTGCCTTGATGAGATGGCGCTCCTCGCAATAAGCTTAAACCCATGAGATGTGACGCCCGCTGCGATAGTTCTGTTGTTGTAGTGGCATGACAGATTGGTAGGGATTGTATACGTATTTTGGCCCATGCATCATCCGATTCACGCGATGTTGTGTAGTATATCGGGAGATCAGATTTGGCGAAGTGTGTAGAGTGTGGAAAGAAGGTCGGCCTTTTTGAGGACAATGACGGTGGGATTTGCAACGCGTGTTACCGTGCCTCTGCTGCACAAAAAGCTGTAAAAAGCTCCGCAACGCAAATCAAGAGGAACACAGAAATCGAAGCCATCACCCTCACAACCGAAACCTATCCCGAGGGTCTAAAGATCACCGAACGTATAGAGGTGATCACGGCGGAATGCGCTTTCGGCATGAATATTTTCAAAGACCTCTTTGCCGGTGTCCGGGATATTGTCGGGGGGCGATCCGAGGCTGTTCAGAAAACGCTGCGAGATAGCAGGCGCACAGCCCTTTACGAACTCAAGCGCGAAGCCCACGAGGTGGGGGCAAACGCTGTGATCGGGGTGGACCTTGATTATGTGGAGTTAGCGGCAGCCGGCAATATGGTCCTTCTTGTCGCGAGCGGCACCGCTGTGAAGGTGGAATTACGCTAAAGTAGTGTGAAAATAACTTACCAATCTCGATGATGCTCGAAACCCAACAGACCAACAGTTGCGCAGTGGCTCCGCAGGCCTGGCCAGGGTGGCGTTTTCTTCTTGTCTAGATCGACGCCGTTTCTTTGCATCCGGCGCTATAAAAGCCTTTTTTCAGTCTGGATGTGGCTGGGCAGTTTGCCCTAGACGCGTGCCGAAGATTAGCCGCAAAACTGACGATAGAGCAGGTCAATCAACTCGCGGGTTTTGTCATCGGCCAGACGGTAATAGATCGTCTTGCCCTCGCGGCGGGTGGCCACGCGCCCCTCTTCGCGCAGGCGCGCAAGGATTTGGCTGACAGCCGCCTGCCGCATCTGCAACAGCTCTTCCAGTTCGCCCACGGATTTTTCGCCAGACCCCAGATAACACAGCGTCATCAAGCGCCCTTCATGCGCCATCGTCTTGAGAAAGGCCGCCGCCTGCTTGGCGCTTTGTTCCATGTCTGTGGGGCTGGCGATTTGGTCTTGGGTCGTCACTTGGGCATGTCCTGTCTTGCATCATCCTTGGGGTTAGCACGCGGTCAGGGAAATGGCGAGACTACCACCCCTCACTTGGCGCACCCCCTTCGAAGGCATTGCCATTTACATAGTCACACGGGGCGTCCTGCATCTCCAGATGCAGCCCGATGCCCGTATAAGGATGGGCCCGCGCAAGGGCTTCGTCAACCTCGATCCCCAGTCCGGGGGCCTCGGGCGGGGTCACAAATCCGTTTTCGACCTGCAAACTGCCTTTTATCAAGGCATCATGGAACGGCGTTTCGATGGTTTCCGCCATCAATAGGTTGGGGATCGAAGCGGCAAGATGGATATTGGCCGCCCATTCCACCGGCCCGGCATAGAGATGCGGGGCCATCTGCGCGTTATAGACCTCGGCCATGGCGGCGATTTTCTTGGTCTCCCACAGGCCGCCCGCACGGCCAAGCGCCGGTTGCAAGATGCTGGCCGCGCCTTGCCGCAACACCGGGGCGAATTCGGCCTTGGTGCACAGCCGCTCGCCAGTGGCCACAGGGATGCCCACGGCGCGGGCCACCTGCGCCATTTGATCGGGATTGTCCGGTGGGATCGGCTCTTCGAACCACAGCGGATCATAGGGCGCGATGGCCCGGCCCAGCCGGATCGCACCGGCGGTGGTGAATTGCCCATGGGTGCCAAACAGAATATCCGCCCGGTCGCCCACAGCGTCGCGGATGGCCGCGCAAAACGCCACCGACTGGCTGATATCGGACATGGCGGGCATGTGCCCGCCGCGCATCGTGTAAGGCCCTGCCGGATCGACCTTGACCGCCGTATAGCCGCGCGCCACGCAATCGGCCGCCGACTGTGCCGCCTGGTCCGCCGATGTCCAGAAACTGCCGTCGTGATGGGGCAAGGGATAAAGGTAGGTATAGGCGCGCACGCGGTCATTCATGCGCCCCCCCAAAAGCCCCCAGACCGGACGCTCGCGCGCCTTGCCGAGGATGTCCCAACAGGCGATCTCAAGCCCGGAAAAGGCGCCGATCACCGTCAGGTCAGGGCGCTGCGTGAAGCCCGCCGAATAGGCCCGGCGGAACATCAATTCGATGTTTTCGGGGTTTTCGTCCTGCATATGGCGGCTGAACACATCCTCGATCACTGCGCGCATGGCTGCAGGCCCGACGCTGGCGGCGTAACATTCGCCCCAGCCGGTGATCCCGGTGTCGGTGGTCAGCTTGACAAGGATCCAGTAGCGCCCACCCCATCCGGGCGCTGGCGGGGCAGTGATGATGATGTCGAGGTCTTGCAGTTTCATATATGGGCCTCCTGAGTGTCTTGGTTTCGGATCGCCTTTGGCGATCCGACCGGCTGGGGGGCGTTGCCCCCCAGACCCCCCGGGATATTTTTGAACAGAAGAAGGGATTTGGACGGCATTACTTGAACATGATCACGTTGCGGCGCGCGCGGCCCGATTTGGTATCGGCGATGGCCGCGTTGATCTGGTCGAGCGACCAACGCTTGGAGATCAATTCGTCGAGTTTCAGGCGGCCTTGTTGATAGAGGTCGATCATCCATGGAATGTCGCGCCGGATCACCACATCGCCCATTTTAGAGCCGACCATGGATTGGCCCGTTGCTGCGAAATTGCCTGCCTCGTATGTGGACTGGGCGCCAGTGGCCGGCATGCCGACCATGATCACCTTGCCGCCTCCGGCCAGATAGAGCGCGGCTTGATCGTAGACCTTTTCCGCGCCGACGGTGACCAGAACGGCATCGGCCCCGCGGCCCATGGCCTGTTTTGCGACTTCCCATGGTTCGGGCTCGGACGCCAGCACGCCGTCGGTTGCGCCAAAGCTTTGGGCATCGGCCAGTTTTTCGGCGCTCATGTCGACGGCGACGATACGGCGTGCGCCGGCAATGCGGGCCCCCTGAATGGCATTGAGACCGACACCACCTGCGCCGATGACCACAACGTCCTGTCCGGCGCGCAGGCCCGCCGCGTTGATCACCGCGCCGACGCCGGTGATCACGCCACAGGCCAGCAGGCTGGCGGCGTCCATCGCCATATCGCCGGGAATTTTCACCACTTGGCTGTGATCGACCACGACCTTTTCGGCAAAGGCCCCGCAGGCCATGGCTTGGTGCAATGTGCCGCCGTCTTTGGTGCTGAGGGGGCCATGATCGCCGTCATAGGGTGTTTCGCAGCCCGTGGGGCGGCCTGCGCCGCAACTTGGGCAGGCCCCGCAGGCGCGGATCAGGGTGACGATCACCGGATCGCCCTCTTGCAAGCCGGTGACGCCTGCACCCAAGGCAGTGACCCGGCCTGCGGCTTCGTGGCCATAGATCGCCGGAAGGCTGCCGCCCCATGCCCCGTCTGCAAAGGAAATATCCGAATGGCAGATCGCCACTGCGTCCAGTGTCACCTCGACCTCGCCCATATGCGGGGCGCGCAACTGAACCTCTTCGATGACCAGCGGTTGACCGAACGCATGGCACACGGCCGCCTTGATGGTTTGCATGATGCCTCCCTTGGCTTTCGATTGGCCGACAGGGTTACGCTTGTCTCGCAGCGGTGCAAGAGCGATTATGCGGCCGCGGTTTGAGGTGACCTTAGGTCAAGCCACGCGCGATCCGGTCCAGCCGCTGCGCCAGATCGTTGGGGTCTGAAAAAAACGGTGAATGGCTGGTGGGCATTTCGGTTACGTCCTCGGCGGGCCAGCCTTTGGTCATGCTGCTTTGATATTCGGGGGGAATCGCCTGATCATCGGCGCAGCGGATATAGGATTTGGGCACGCTGGCATAGTTGGGGCCTAGCCTAATGGGTGTGGCCTGCGGTTTGATCGCCTGCACACACAGGCGGTCGCGGGCATAGTCCACGGTGCCATCGGGGCAATCGTGATACAGCGCCTCGGCCAGTTTATCGTCGCGAAAGGCGAACCCCAGCCCGTCGGCTGTTTTGTCGACCGCCGCCAGCAAGGGCTGGCGCGGGGCCTCTTGCCGCATCTCGACCAGCGACATGCCGTTGCGCGGCGCATAGGCGCAGAGATAAATCAGCCGCGCGATCTGTTCCGGGGCCTTCTCGGCGGCGGCTGAAATCGGGAACCCGGCCATGGAATGGCCGACCACGATGGCGGGCGTGTCGATGGCCTCCAAGATCGCGTCGGCGTAGGCATCGAGCGTGATGTCCCCGATCGGGCAGGGGTTTTGGCCATGGCCCGGCAGGTCAATCGCCCGCGCGGTATGGCCCAACCTTTCCAGCGCGGGGATCACATCGCGCCAGCACCATGCGCCGTGACACGATCCGTGGATCAACAGAAATTCAGACATGGCCTGTCTCCTTCAAAAAATCGCCAAGCGCTTGGGCAAAGGCATCGGGCTGATCAATGCAGGGCAGATGGCCCGCCTGCCGGATCAGATGAAATTTGGATCCGTGGATCAGATCGACGGTTTCGCGCACCAGATCGGGCGGGGTTGATCCATCGTCAGACCCGGCAATGCCCAGCGTCGGCAGGCGTAGCCCGCTGGTGGGGGTGTAGAAATCGGTGCCGGCAATCGCGGCGCTACAGCCCATGTAGCCCTCGGGCGGGGTGCGCAGCAGCATCTGGCGTATCGGGGCAAGGCGTGTCTCGTCCTTGCGAAAGCGTTTCGAAAACCACCGCTCCAGCGTGGCATCCGCCAGCGCGGCCAATCCGCCGGCGCGCACGGCGGCGATGCGATCTTGCCACATGGCGGGTTGGCCGATCTTGGCGGCGGTGTTCGACAGCACCAATGCGCGCATCTGGTCCAGCCGCTTGACGGCCAGCCCCTGCGCCACCATCCCGCCGATGGACAGGCCGACAAAGACGCAATCGCGCACCTTTAGGTGATCCAGCAACGCTTCGGCATCGCGCACCAGCGCGCCCATCGTGTAGGGCGCGGGCGGGCAATCGCTGGCCCCATGGCCGCGCATGTCATAGCGGATGATGCGCACGCCGTTGGGCAAAAGCGGCAGCACCTTGTCCCAAAGGCTCAGGTTGGTGCCCAGCGCATTGTCAAAGACCAGCGGTGCGCCGTCCGGGTCGCCATCTTCGCGGTAATGCAGGGCGATGTCGCCCAGATCGGCCATTGGCATGTGGCGTCTTTCCCTCTTGGTTCGGCCCACCACATGACCTTGTCGCTTGTCTGACGTCAAGCAGATGACCGGCCGCAGATCAGGAATGAAACGCAGAGACTGTCCGGCACCACAGCGCGTTAATAGGGCAGGCCGACGTAGTTCTCGGCCAAGACGGTTTGCGCGGCCTCGCTACCGGCGAGATAGGCCAGTTCGGCCCGCTGCATCTGCAAATCAAACACCGATTGATCGGGAAAGCGGTGCAGCAGTTTGGTCATCGACCAGCTGAAGCGCTGGGTTTTCCAGATCCGGGCGAGTGCGGTGTTGGAATAGGCCGCAAGCCCTGCCTCATCGCCCTTGCGGTAATAGCCAGTTAGCGCGTGATACAGATACTGAACGTCGCTGGCTGCGGTGTTCAGCCCCTTGGCCCCGGTGGGCGGCACGATATGCGCGGCATCCCCGCACAGAAACATCCGGCCCCATTGCATCGGGTTTGACACGAAGGACCGCAGCGGCGCGATATAGCGCCCGCTCAGCCCGCCGCCGGGCAAGGCATCGGCCACGTCTTGCGGCAGGCGGCGGGCCAGTTCCTCCCAGATGTCGTCATCCTCCCAGTCTTCGGGGGCGTCTGACAGGGGCACTTGCAAGTAATAGCGCCCGCGCGCCGCATCCTTGAGCGAGCACAAGGCAAAGCCGCGATCTGATCCAGCGTATAACAATTCGTCCACCACCGGGGCCGCATCCGACTTCACGCCAAGCCAGCCGAACGGGAACGTCTGCTCGACCACCTGTGCCGCGTCGTCTGGAACCTCTTTGCGGCATGGCCCGTGGACGCCATCGCAACCGGCGATGAAATCACAATCCAGCCGGTTCATCTTGCCGCCATGCAGGAAGGTCAGGAACGGCTGATCGCTGTCAATGTCGCGCGGTTTCATGCCCGAGCAACCATGCAATGTGGTCAGCCCCAAGGCATCGCGCGCGGCGTAAAGATCGGCGGTGATGTTTTCTTGGCCGTAGATCGTCACCGCGCCCCCTGTCAAAGCCTTGAGGTCGATACGAAAGTCCTGACCGTTGCCAGACAATCGGATACCCTCGTGGACCAGCCCGTTTTCGTCCAGCGATGTGCTGGCGCCCGCCTCGTGCAGAAGATCGACCAGCCCGCGTTCCAGCACGGCGGCGCGGGCGCGTGACAGCACCTCGTCACGTTCATAGCGTTCCAAAACGATGGTTTCGATGCCTTGAGTGTGCAGCAATTGCGCCAATAACAGGCCCGCTGGCCCGCCGCCTACGATGGCTACCTGAGTGCGCATGACGTCCTCCTTCCGCCTGATCGGTTGCCCCAAGGTAAATGATCGCGGTCCAAGCCGTAAATGATCTGGCGCAAACCGGGGCAGGGCGGGGCGTCGCTTGGCAAAGCCATGTCAGCGCGACAGGTTGCGACCCACTTGGCGATATATCGCGCGCTAGGTGTGGCCCAGCCGGATATGCGCCATAATCTGCCCGTGATCCGAGGCCAGCTTGTTATACGGCGCTTCGGGGTGTGATCCGTCGGTCAGGTGATCGTTGAAGGCGCTGAAATAGGTCATCTCGCCAATCCGGCCGGGGTGGTCGGGGTGGAAATCACGGCTCAGGTAGATCTGGTCGATGGATTCGAACACCCCGCCAAACGCGGTGGTATAGACCATGTCTCGCAGGGATTTGCGGACGAACAGCCGCTCGGCGGAGTGTAGGCGCACGCGCTCGACATCCTCGGTGATTTGCTCGTTTTCCTCGTCTGAATAGCGGTCGCTGCCGCTTTCAGCGTCGTGGCGCAGCATCCAGGCGTAATTCTTGAACGGCGCCTCGCCGGTCACGATTTCCGAACTGACCGCATGTTCGCCATCGTTGAAATCCCCCAGCACCATCACCGGGTGGCCCTGCTGAATCTCGGCCACGATCTCGCGGCGCAGCACCCACGCCTCGGCCATGCGGCGCAAGGCGGCGCGCAGGCTACCCATGGCGCGGCCGACCGGGTCATAGCGCGTCAGATCTTCTTCGGGGGCATAGGTGGCCCCGTCGGGGGTGATGTATTCGCCCAATTTCGATTTCAGGTGGCAGTTGAACACGGTGATGACCTGCCCGCCCACCGGCACGCGCGCCTTGAGGATCGGGCGCGACAGGCGGCGGATGGTGTAATGCCCGGCCTCATCACGCGGTAAGCCGCGCAGGGGCTGGAACGGGATCACCAGCGGCGTTTCCAAATCTTGAATCACTTCGGGCGTGCCCTGAAACCCGAAACGCGACAGGATCGCCAGACCGGGCCGCCGTTCTCCGGGCACGCCCTGATCGGCGGCATTGGGCGCAAAGGCCAGCGTGGCATCGTCATAGGGTTCGACCCTCAGTTTGCGGAAAATTACTTTGCGGTGATACCGCTTTGAGCGGTCGGGCACGGTGGCGGCGTTGAGCTCGGTCGCGCGCTGGTTGGTTTCGGCGAGCACCGCGCGCAGCGCGTCTTGCTCAAAAATTTCCTGAAACCCCACGATATCGGCGTTCATCGACAAAAGCTGATCGGCCATCCAATCTTCTTTCCACGCGTATTCTTCGGGCGTGTAACTTTGGAACCGATAGTATTCCTGATCCGGGCCAATCAGGTTTTTGACGTTGAAACTGGCAATCGTGAACTCGGTCATGGGGTCACTCCGGTGTGCGGGGGTTAAAGGCTGATGTCCAGCGCGCGGCGGAACATGGCGGCATCCACATTGCCGCCCGATATGGTGCAGATCACCGCATCGCCCGCGATCTCGTCGGGCCGGAACAGCGCGGCCGCCAGAGCCACCGCACCGCCCGGTTCGGCCACCACCTTCAGTCGCTCGAACGCCAGCTTCATGGCGCGCAGGGCTTCGTCCTCGGATACGGTCAGGCCGGGGCCGCACAGCCGCTGCATGATCGGAAAGGTCAGCTGCCCCGGTTGCGGCGTGACGATGGCATCGCATATCCCGCCCGAGGGTTGCGTATTGGCCACGATCCGCCCCTCGGCCAGCGACCGCGCGGTATCGTCAAAGCCCTCCGGCTCACAGGGGCGCACGCGCAGCCCCGGTGCCTCGGCCTCAAGCGCCAGCGCGATGCCAGCGGTCAGCCCGCCACCGCCACAGCAGGTCAGCACATCGGCGCGTGTCACGCCTTGGGCGCGGGCCTGTTCGGCAATCTCCAGCCCGCAGGTGCCTTGCCCGGCAATCACTTGCGGTTCGTCATAGGGTTTGATCAGGGTCAGGCCCCGTTCATTGGTCAGCTTTTCGCCGATCGCTTCGCGGCTTTCGCCGCCCGCGCGGTCATATAGCACCACCTCGGCCCCCAGAGCGCGGGTGTTGTCGATCTTCATGCGCGGCGCATCGGCGGGCATAATGATCACCGCAGGCACGCCGAATTCGCGGGCCGCCAAGGCCACGCCCTGCGCGTGGTTGCCGCTGGAAAAAGCGATGACACCGCGTGCGCGGGTCGCCTCATCCAGCGCCGACAGCGCCGAACGCCCGCCGCGATACTTGAAGCTGCCGGTGTGTTGCAGGCACTCGGGCTTGACCAAAACCTTGCGGCCCGCGATGTCGTCCAGAAAGGGCGAGGACAACAGCGGCGTGCGCCGGGCATGGCCCTTCAGCCGCTCTGCCGCCGCGCGGATCATCGTGATGTCACTCATTCACTGGTCTCCAACAGCGTATGGATCGCGCCCAATGCCTGCGGTTCGTCCAGAAACGGCACATGGCCGCGGTCAGGCACGGTGGCCACGATCAGCCCGGGATGCCGGTCTGCCATCCGCGCGACCGTTTCGGCACTCAGCAGGTCCGAGTTTTCGCCCCGGATCACCGCCAGTGGCGTGGTTTCCAGCGCGTCAAACAATTGCCACAGGTCCGGCGCGTCGCCGACACCGGCCTGACCGATCAGCGCATCGCGCAGCTTGGGGTCATAGCGCAGGGTAAGCCCGCCGCCGGGGGCTTCGGCAAACATTGCCTCGGCCTGCGCGCGCCAACGGGTCAGCGGCACGCCGGGAAACTGCGCCTCGCTGACCGATTTCAGCGCTTGTGCTGCGTCGTCAAGCGTGGCGGCATTGGGCGGCTTGCCCACGTAATCCATGATTCGCCCCAGCCCTTCGGCAGTGACCTCGGGGCCGATATCGTTGAGCACCACAGCGGCCAGCCTGTCGGCGTGTTCTGCGGCCAGCGCCATGGCAATCAGCCCCCCGCGCGAGGTGCCAAGGATGGTCACCCGCTCCAACCCCAGATGATCCAGCAATTCGATCACGTCGCGCGCTTCGCGCAGGATTCTGTAATTCATGAACTCGGGATCATGGTCCGATTGACCGCGCCCGCGATAATCCAGCCGCAACAGGCGCATGCCTGCCAGATGCGGTGCGACAAAATCAAAATCGCGGGCGTTTCGCGTCAACCCGGTAAGACACAGAACAGGGCGGCCCGTGCCTGCATCCTCGTAATACAACTTTAGCCCGTCGGTGGTGGTGAAATATGCCACTTCAACCCCCTGCCAATGCCGGAATACCCGACAGATCGTTCAACACATGATGCGGGCGCGCGGGCAGACGATCCACCGGGTCGCCCGCGCGGTTGACCCAAGCGGTGGTGAACCCGTAGCCCGCTGCCGCCGCCGCGTCCCAGCCGTTGGACGACACGAACAGCACCTCATCTGGTGCGCAGCTAAACCGCTGCCCGACCAGATCATAAACCACTTGGGCCGGTTTGAAGATGCCAACGCGTTCCACCGACAGCACATCGTCCAGCAGATCCCCCACCCCGGCCGAGGTAACCGCCCCCTCTAGCATCGCGGGTGACCCGTTGGACAAGATCGCCGTGGCCTTGCCCTGTGCCTTCAGGTCTTGCAGCATCTGCGGCACTTCGGGGTAGGCGGCCAGTTCCCAGTAAAGCTGCAACAGCCGTTCGCGCAGCTCGGCGTCGCCGTCCAGTCCGCTGGCCTCAAGCGCCCAGTCCAGCCCGTCCTGCGTGACCTGCCAAAAATCACAATGCTGGCCCATGACCGCGCGCAGCCATGTGTATTGCAACTGTTTCAGCCGCCAATGCTCGGCGATTTGCGGCCAATGCTGGGCAAAACGGTCGCGGCCCGGTTCAGCTGCGGCGCTGCGTGCGGCGGCGGCCACGTCGAACAAGGTGCCATAGGCATCGAAAATACAGGTCGTGATCGGCATCGCCCCCTCCGGTTTGATGCGCGAACACTGGCACGGATCGCCCCGCACAGGAAGCCCCCGCGCAGTCTGCATCAACGCGATTTTGGGTGGGCGGGTAGATGGTTTGCAATCGCTTGCGTGAATCACTAAGTTTGTTGTCGATACGCATCAAGCACCCGCGCGAAGCGCGGCCTTGCAAACTCACACCCCCTTCAAAACGATTGGAAAACGCATGACGCAAGTCAAAGAGGGCGATACCGTCCGCATTCACTATACTGGAACGCTGGCTGACGGTGACACCTTCGACAGCTCCGAAGGTCGTGATCCTTTGGAATTTACCGTGGGCTCGGGCCAGATCATCCCCGGTCTCGACAAGGCGATGGCCGGCATGGCCGTTGGTGAAAAGAAAACCGTCGCGATCCCGGCAGACGAGGCCTATGGCCAGCCCGACCCGAACGCGCAGCAGGCCGTGCCGCGCGCCGAAATTCCCGCTGACATCCCGCTGGATCTGGGCACGCAGCTGCAAGTTCAGACACCGCAGGGCCAAGTGATGCCCGTCACCGTGGTTGAAGTCACCGAAGAGCAGGTGACGCTTGACGCCAACCACCCGCTGGCTGGCAAGGATCTGACCTTTGCGATCGAACTGGTCGAAATCGCGTAAAGGCCCTTTCCATTAACGAACAGTCAAGCGCGCGCCGGGGTCTGCCCGGTGCGCGCTTTTCTTTTGGCGGTGGTGCGTTAGGGTGTCGGCGAATAAGCCCGGAGCGCTGCATGAGCCAACCATCATCAACCGAAAAACTGTTGACCCATATTCGCGAATTGCAAAATGAGCTTGAGCGCGAATACACCCGCCGCCGGGCGCAATTCCGCTACAGTCTGAAAAATGGCCGCGTGGTGTTTGAGGCCGAGATGCGCCGCCGACACCGTGAATTCCGCGTGCGCCTTGGCACCTTTTTGCGCAACACCCGCCCCATGGTCGTGCTGACCGCGCCGGTTATCTATAGCCTGATCATACCCTTCGTGCTGCTTGATCTGTTCGTGACGCTGTATCAGGCCGTGTGTTTCCCGGTTTATCGTATCGAAAAAGTAAAGCGCGCCGATTTCATCCGCGTTGATCGCCATCATCTGGCCTATCTGAACGCCTTGCAAAAACTGCACTGCGTGTATTGCGGCTATTGCAATGGTCTGATCGGCTATGTGCAAGAAGTGGCAGGCCGGACTGAGGCTTATTGGTGCCCCATCAAACACGCCGCCCGGATCGGTGCGCATCATGCCTATTACGCACAATTCGTCGATTACGGCGATGCCGAAGGATTTGCCGACGGTCTAGCGGCCTCGCGTCAGCATCTTACGCAGGTTGGGGTGTCAGGGATTGATGTGAAACAGCAGGGACAGGATTAGGCCATGCTTGCCAGCACGCGCGGGTTACCCTTTGCGGCGCAGGCGGATTACCACGTCCACGCTGGCAATCTCGGCCCCGTCGGGGGCGTCGGGCAGGCGGGCGATTTCCAGTTGATCGGAGGGCGCGTCGCTGAGACGGTTTTCATCCTCCCAAAAGAAATGCGGGTGATCATGGGTGTTGGTGTCGAAATAGCTTTTCGATCCATCTACCGTGACTTCCTGAATCAAGCCCACGTCGCAAAACGCGCGCAACGTATTGTAAACCGTGGCCAGCGAAACCCGCTCTCCGCGCTTTTGCACCTCGGCGAACAGGCTTTCCGCCGTGACATGGCGATGCTGTCCATCGCCCACCAGCAAATCCGCCAGCGTGACGCGCTGACGGGTCGGGCGAAGCCCGGCTTGGCTAAGCCATTTCGATCCTGTGGTTGTCGCTTCCGCGTCCATTTCGCCCTCAATTCTCGAACTTCTGTATAATATAGGGTGCACGGCGGCCTGATTTCAAATAAATTTCAATCAAGCCCCATTGAGCGGCGCCCGGTCGACAGGCTTGCAAGCCGGTTTAGGGCGGTGATAGAGGGGGCGCGACCGTTTGAACATATCAATAAAAGGGGCCGCCTGCATGGCTGACTACCCACGCAGTTTCGACCGCGACGACCTTCTGAAATGCGCACGGGGCGAGCTTTTCGGCCCCGGCAATGCGCAACTTCCTGAACCACCGATGCTGATGATGGATCGGATCACCGATATTTCCGGCGATGGCGGGGCGCATGGCAAAGGCCATGTGGTGGCCGAATTCGACATCACGCCTGACCTTTGGTTTTTTGAATGCCATTTTCCGGGCAATCCGATCATGCCCGGCTGTCTGGGCCTTGACGGGCTGTGGCAGTTGACCGGCTTTAATCTGGGCTGGCGGGGCTGGCAGGGGCGCGGTTATGCTCTTGGCGTGGGCGAGGTGAAATTGACCGGCATGGTCCGTCCCGACCGCAAAATGCTGACCTATTACGTGGATTTCACCAAAGCCGTGCAAACGCGGCGTCTGACCATGGGCGTGGCGGATGGCCGGGTCGAAGCGGATGGCGAGGTGATCTATCAGGTCAAGGACATGAAAGTCGCGCTATCGGAAACCTGATACCAGACTAACAAGACTGCCCACAGGCAAAGCAAGGAGTGCGCAACATGCGTCGCGTCGTCGTAACAGGGCTGGGGATCGTGTCCAGCATCGGCAACAATGCCACCGAAGTTCTGGCCGCGCTGAAGGCCGGCACATCGGGCATCACCGCCAACGAGTCGATGAAAGAGCATGGCTTTCGAAGCCAGATCGCGGGCGCCGTCGATCTGGACGTGGCCGAGCATGTCGACAAACGCACCCTGCGGTTCATGGGGCCGGGAGCGGCCTATGCCCATATCGCGATGGGGCAGGCGATTGCCGATGCCGGGCTTGAGGAAAAAGACATCATCAACCCGCGCACCGGGTTGGTGGCCGGATCGGGCGGGCCGTCCACCTCGGCCATGCTGGCGGCGCATCAGACGGTTCTGGAAAAGGGCAGCCCGAAACGCATCGGGCCGTTCGCGGTGCCCAAATGCATGTCCTCGACGATCTCGGCGAACCTGTCCACGGCCTACCAGATCAAGGGTATCAACTATTCCATCACCTCGGCTTGCTCGACATCGCTGCATTGCATCGGCAATGCCGCGGAACAGATCATGATGGGCAAACAGGACATCATGTTTGCCGGTGGCGGCGAGGAACTGGACTGGACCCTGTCGTGCCTGTTTGACGCGATGGGCGCGATGTCCAGCAAGTATAACGACACGCCGGCATTGGCCAGCCGCGCCTTTGACGCCGACCGCGACGGGTTCGTGATTTCCGGCGGTGGGGGCATTGTCGTGCTGGAAGATCTTGACCACGCGCTGGCGCGCGGCGCGAAAATCTATGCCGAGGTGACAGGATACGCCGCCACCTCGGACGGGCACGATATGGTCGCCCCCTCGGGTGAGGGTGGCGAGCGCGCCATGCGTCTGGCCCTTGGCACCCTGCCGCAAGATCGCAAGGTGGGCTATATCAACGCGCATGGCACCTCGACCCCCGTGGGTGACGTGGGCGAGGTTGAGGCCGTGCGCCGCGTCTTTGGCGAGGGCAGCACCCCGAAGATCAGTTCGACCAAGTCGATGACGGGCCACAGCCAAGGCGCCACCGGCGCCCAAGAGGCGATCTATTGCCTGCTTGCGCTGGAGCATGATTTCATCATCCCGTCGATCAACGTCGCCACGCTTGACCCGGCTATTCACCCCGATGAAATCGCAACCACCCGCGTCGACAACGCCGGGCTGGACACGGTGATGACCAACAGCTTTGGATTTGGCGGCACCAATGGATCAATGCTTCTTAGTAAATATCACGGATAATTTGACATGAGCAATTCAATGCAGGGCAAGCGCGGCCTGATTATGGGGGTGGCCAATGACCGCTCTATCGCGTGGGGCATCGCCAAGGCGATGCACGACGCCGGGGCCGAGCTTGCCTTTACCTATCAGGGCGATGCCTTTGGCAAACGGGTGCAGCCGCTGGCCGAAAGCGTTGGGTCTGATATCCTGCTTGATTTGGACGTGACCGATGATGCCTCGCTGGACGCGGGCTTTGCCGAACTGGCCGAAAGCTGGCCGACGATTGATTTTCTGGTCCATGCCATCGCCTATTCGGACAAGTCCGAACTCACCGGGCGGTTCATCAACACCAGCCGCGACAATTTCAAGCACAGCCTTGAGATTTCGGCCTATTCCTTCATCGACGTGGCGCGCCGAGCCTATCCGTTGATGCGCGACAATGGCGGAACCCTTTTGACGATGACCTATCAGGGCTCGAACAAGGTTGTGCCGAATTACAATGTGATGGGCGTGGCCAAGGCGGCGCTTGAATCGGCCACGCGCTATCTGGCCAATGATCTTGGCCCCGACGGTATCCGCGTTAATGCCATTTCCCCCGGCCCGATGAAAACCTTGGCCGGTGCAGCCATCGGCGGCGCGCGCAAGACCTATAAACATACGGATCAAAACGCGCCCCTGCGCGCCAATGCCACGCTTGAGGCGATCGGCGGCACAGCGGTGTATCTGGCCTCTGATGCCGGGGCCTGCACCAGCGGCGAAGTCATCCACGTTGATGGCGGGTATCACGTGCTGGGGATGCCACAGGCCGAAAATCTGTAACGCTGGTCCGGGCCGTGCCCGCGATGCGGCCCGTTTGCATCACAAAGCGCCGCTGGCGCGGTGATCGATGACATCACCGCCACCAGCCCTTGTCTCAAGCATGGATAGGGGGCCTGACATCAGGGAACGGCCTTTGCGGCAACTGCAAAATGCCGCTGTCCGCCGTCAAGGATGGTGCAGGGTCTTGAGCTCTTGGTAATCTTCCAAGCCATGTGTGCCGCCTTCTCGACCGTTGCCCGATTGTTTATACCCCCCAAACGGCGAGCCGAAATTGACTGCGCCGCCGTTGATATGAACTGCCCCGGCCTTCAGACGCCGGGCGACACGCTCGGCGCGGGCCGGATCACCAGTCTGGATATAGGCGGCCAGCCCATAGGGGGTGTCATTGGCAATCTGAATGGCCTCTGCTTCATCCTCAAACGGCAGGACAACAAGAACCGGCCCGAAGATCTCTTCGCGGGCGATGCGCATGTCGTTGCGCACATCGGCAAAGATTGTTGGTTTGACATACCACCCGGTTTCGAACCCATCCGGTTTGCCCAATCCACCGGTCAAAAGCCGCGCGCCTTCGGCAAGCCCGGTCTCGATCATGGATTGGACCCGGTCGAATTGCAGCTTGTCGAACAACGGCCCCAGATGATCGCCTTCTTTGGCCGGATCGCCCACGGACATGGACTCGGCGGTTGCTTTCGCAACCTCAAGCGCGCGCTCGTAAATGCTACGCTCGACCAGCAAGCGGGTGGGTGCATCGCAGGACTGGCCGGTGTTGAACATGCATTCCTGCACCGATGCGGCGACCTGCGCGTCGATATCGCAATCGGCAAACACAAGATTGGGGGATTTCCCGCCCAGTTCCAGCGTCACGCGCTTGACTGTATCGGCGGCGTTCTTGGTGATCGCGGCCCCGGCGCGGGTAGAGCCGGTAAACGACATCATCTGAATATCGGGATGGCCGGACATGGCCGAGCCTGCAACCGCCCCATCGCCTTGGATCAAGTTAAAGACCCCTTTGGGATAGCCCGCCTCGTCAATCATTTCGGCATAGATCATCGCCGAGATCGGCGTGTGTTCCGAAGGTTTGAGAACGCAGCAGCAGCCCGTGGCAAGGGCCGGAACAACCTTGAGGGCGATCTGATTGATCGGCCAGTTCCACGGTGTGATCAGGCCACAAACGCCAATCGGTTCTCGCAACAGGGTATCGCCATTGCCAAGGTCTTCGCGCTCTGGCTGGTCGCGCAGGGCGTCGATGAAGCTTTCCAGATGTCCGATGCCCGAGGCCGCTTGTTCGTCGCGCGACATGGTCATGGGCGCGCCCATCTCCATGCTGATGGCGCGGGCAAGATCTTCGGCCCGGCGGCGGCAGACCTCAAGGAACCGCTCCAAAAGCTGTAGGCGTTCTGCCTTCGAGGTCATGGAGAAACTCTCGAAGGCGGTGGTTGCGGCGGCGACGGCTGCATTCACGTCTTGAACATCAGCCAACCGGATGTCGCCGATTTTCTGTTCTGTGGCCGGGTTCAGGACAGGAAAACCGCGGTCCGAGGATGGGGTCACCCACGCACCGTTAATGTAAAAGCGTGACAGGTTATCGGTGGAAAATGGTGTCTGTGTCATCTGCGAACGTGCTCCTGGATTGCCTGTGGTGCCTGACGCGGCGGATCATTTACCTTATCAGGGCCCGCCCGGCGCGGCCATCCCGGGCACGGCCAAGCTATGCGATCAGATCGGTTTTGGCGGTACCACTTCGTAACCGCGCTCTTCCGGCTCATCGTCAACCAGTTCGGCGGGGAACCCATCGGCAAGGACCGACAGGCCCGTCGCCTCTTCAAGGCGGCCGATGATATCGTCGGTGTTGGCGCGCTCACCGTACCGCGTTTGGCCGTCTTTCATGATGTCGATGATCATCGGCGATAATTCCAGCGGCACGTTGTTACGCTCGGCAATCGTTTGGAACAGGCCAATGTCCTTGAGGATCAGATCAAGGGTAAAGTTCACATCGCGCGCGCCGTTGAGGATAAGCTGGCTTTCCGTCTCATGCACAAAGCTGGTGCCCGAGGAAATCCTCATCGCCTCATAGGTGGTGGCAAGGTCCATGCCCGCCGCTTTCATGGTGACCAAGGCCTCGCAGCAGGTCAAAAGGTTTGCAGTGGCCAGATAATTGGTCATCACCTTCAAGGTCGAGGCGGTGCCCAGAGGGCCGGTGTGCAGCACGCGGCGGCCAAGTGTCGTGGTCAACGGCAAAACCTTTTCAAAGGTGTCCCGGTCGCCGCCAACAAAGATCGAGATATTGCCGGTTTCCGCACGGTGGCACCCGCCCGAGACCGGGCATTCTGCCGGCATGGCCCCCTTGGCGCGCACCAGTTCGCCAATACGCTCGACCTCGGCGGCGTCGGTGGTGGACATTTCCATCCAGACCTTGCCTTCGGACAGGCCATGCAAAATGCCATCTGGCCCCTCCATCACATCCGAACAGGCCTTGGGCGAGGGCAGGCAGGTGATGACAACGTCGCACATCTCGGCCATCTGTTTCGGCGTGTCGGCCCAACCGGCTCCAGTGTTGATCAACGCCTGTGCGGTGCTGCGGTCAAGATCATGCACAACCGTGTCAAACCCGTTGCGCACAAGGCTGCCTGCCAGCTTTCCGCCGACATTGCCAAGGCCGATAAATCCTACTTTCATGGTCTTATCCTGTTGTTATGCCTTGGGCGCGGTTTGCGCATCCGGCGAGATTGCTTGTGTCACCCCAGCCAAGGCTGAGGCGCTGTATTCGGCCTCTGCGCGATTTGGCGAGGCTAGGCGCTTTGACGTGTCGCCTCTTCAACGTCGCAACCCAGATGACCCTGTTTCGCCAAAACACGGTAGGTCGACCGCAAGGCCCCGCGATCAGTGTAGCAGCCGCGCAAATGCCGCTTGCCACTGTCGGCCACATAGCCCTCGCGGCCATGCACGATCCGGTGATTGTCAAAGATCACGCAATTGCCCGCCTCGGACCGGAAGCGCACCAGAAAACGCTCTTCCTGCATCATCTTCAGAAACTTGATGAAGGCCGGGTAGTAGCTGTCCAGCAGATCCTGCGGCAGGTCCATCACATCCTGAAGGTGCTGCGAAATGGTGACGCCGGTCACCCGTCCATCGGGATCGGTTTCGATCACGCGCTGATGGGCGCGGTAATCCCAGTTGTCGTGGCGATAGAAAAACGGAATCTTGTTGTCGGCCAGCAGGCGGAACGCTTCGGGGTCTTCCTCGCGCAGGGCTTCGGCCACGGCGGCCCCGTCGAGAAACAGCGAAAGCCCGCCGTCCACGGTGTTTTCCATGCAATGCAGGAATTGAACGCCGGGGGCGGCCTCTTCTCCGGGCAGGTCGGTGTGCATCTCCAGCGGCCCGGCGGTAAAGGCCAGATTGGTCGGCTCAATCTCGACGCGCACATCGAAAAACAGCCCTTCGGCCGATGGCGTGATCGGCCCGATGGCATCCACAAGGCTGGGCAGGCTGTCATCATTGGCCGCCATGTCGGTGACGATGGCGATCCCGTCTTCGATCAGGGCGCGGGTCAACTGCGCACGGGCGTCCGGGTCGCTCAGCACGGCCTGTTGCGGCACGCGTGTAAAGTGCGGCTCTTGGTCTGCGTACCAAAGCTTGGGCGAAATATCTGCGGGGTCTTCGGTGCGCCCACGGCCGGCGAAGGTTTCCAGCAGCGACAGCGGAATCTGACTGATCTGACTTTCTGCTTGCCATTCGATCACCAGCGCGTCGCCTTCCAGCCGCGCGGCGCGTGCTTGCGGCAGGTCTGGCAAAGAGGCGACATCGAAGATGCGTTCGCGGGTCTGGCTGTCAATGCAGCTGGGGCATGCGTCGCGCAGCCAGCAGTAGTTGAAATAAACCTCTTCCGATGACAGGGGAACGGTCAGGCCGCTAGGGCTCAGGGTGATTTGGGTCATGATTGTGCTCTGATGTTTAAAGGTCAGGTGGCGTAGTCGGCGTTTTCGTGATCAAGGATCGCGCGGATCGCGGCCAGATGTGCCTCGGCCTGTCCGGGGTAATCCTCAAGCTCTTGCGCGGTTTTTTCGGCGATGTTTTCAGGGATCAGGCGCAGCGGCTGCCCGGTTTGCAAGGCGCGGATATATGTCTCGGCGGCGCGTTCGAAATAGTAGAGCCGGTTGAACGCATCAGCGACGCTATCGCCCAGAACCAGAACACCATGATTGCCCATCACCATCACCTTTTTGGATGGGTCCGTCAGCATTGCGGCGCAGCGTTCTCCTTCATCCTCGAAGGCCAGACCGCCGAACTGATCGTCGATCACCACGCGGTTGTAAAACGTGGCTGTATTCTGATCAATCGGGGGCAGGGTGCTGTCTGCCAAAGAGGCCAGCACGGTTGAAAAAATGGAATGCGCATGCATCACACAGCGGGCATGCGGACAGCGCCGATGAATAGAGCCATGCAGCCCCCAAGCAGTGGGGTCGGGGGCGTCGGGCCGGTTCAACGCATCCGGGTCGTTGGCATCCAACGACAAAAGCTCCGACGCCCGAATGCGTGAAAAATGTGCTTGGTTTGGATTGATCAGGAACTGCGAGCCATCGGCGTTGGTGGCAACGCTGAAATGATTGGCCACGGCCTCGTGCATGTTCAGCCGTGCGGTCCAGCGAAAGGCGGCGGCCAAATCAACACGTTCTTGCCAGTGACTTATATTTTTTGCGGCATCCAAACTCATCGCGGTCCCTCCGCTGCGCCGGGCCTCGGCCATCGGCATTTCAAGGGTCTTTGACGCGCTGGGCGGCGGCAAAGGACATTACTTGCAGCAGATATGCATGAATTGAAGGCTTGCGTAAAATGATTAAAAAAAGCATTTATACCCAAAAATATTTGGTGGTAAATGTCCCCACGTCTGCCCAATCTGGTTTGGCTCAGAACCTTTGAAACAGCGGCGCGCCTGCAAAATTTTACGCTGGCGGGCAAAGAGTTGGGGCTGACGCAAACCGCTGTCAGCCTACATATCAGATCGCTGGAAACGGCGCTGAAGCGGCAATTGTTCGTGCGTCAGGCCCGGCATCTGCAACTGACCTCTGAAGGAGAGGCCTATTTGCTGTCGATCAGTCAGGCCTTGGGGGATATCCGCGCCGCGACAACAAATCTTTTTGGCGTCGAAGAGCAGCAGCTGATCACCGTGCGCGCGCCAATATCGACCACGGCGCTGTGGCTGGCCAAGCATCTACCGGATTTCAAAGCCCAATATCCAAACATCAGCGTAAGGCTTGTGTCTACGATCTGGGCCAGTGCCGCGGCCGATGAGGATATTGATGTCGATCTGCGATTGGGGCGGAGCGAAGAACATGACGGCCCAAGCGAGGTGATTTCAACCGAGACCGTCATCCCGGTTGTGGGGCTGCAACGGCTTGAGAAGATCGCAGATGCGCGCGACCTCAGGGATCAGCCGCTGATTTACATCCTTGGATATGACGACACTTGGACGCGCTACTTTGCCGCCGCCGGTCTTGAGCCGCCGGAGGCCGCGCCCGCCTATTCGGTGGATACCAGCATGGCCGCGCTGGCGCTTGTCTCGGCCAATGCCGGTTGCGCGGCGATTCTGACCCGGTTTGCCCGGCAGGCGACCTTGGCGCACCATCAGATCGGCATGATCGGCCCGCCGGTTGCATTTTCGCAGTCGCATTACCTTACCCGGCCCAAGAACCGCAGGAAACACAAACCGGAAGTCCGCCTTTTTGAAGACTGGTTGAAACGTCGATTTGCCGATGAGCCGTAGTTACACCCTGCTGGTCAGTCCGTTGGGTCGTGCATCTGTCTGACCAACGGTTGCATGCTGGCCGGACAAGGCTGGCTCAGAACCACTGGCCCGGTTCCATCAATCCCAGATCCAGCAATTGGCGCGAATGCCAGTCGAACCGGGTGGAGTTGTGCCACTTGAAGGTATCGATATCGAAGGTCGAGCCGGGGTTGCGCTTGAGCGCCTTGGCGGTGCGAAACGAGGCGATGGCTGCGGTCAGGTTGTTGTGCCACGGGCAGGCATAGGTGTTGTATTCTTCATCGGAAAACGTGTGATCGTCGCGCAGGGTCAGGCCGGGTTTGGCCTTGAACAGGGCGATCCGGTCGATCTTGCGGCGCGGGGCGGGGATATGTTCCTCATAGCGCCAGCGCAGCCCGCCGTAGAAATCCAGTTGCCGGTCCTTGGGGTGGTTGTGATTGTCCGGGTCGTTGCGCGCCAGCGCGTAATAGCCCGATTTGTCCATATGCGCGTCTTCCAGCGAGACCGCATCGGGATAGCGGCCCAGATCCCCGGCATAGAGATCAACCACATAGCTCAGCATCGCGTCGCGCCGCTCTTCGGTGTGGAAGGTCAGCATCTCGCCCACGGTGCGGGTTTCACAATACGGATAGAACAAGTATTCGCCGTTGAAACAGTAATACATCCACAGCCCCGGCGCAGCCTTGATGATCTGGTTGACGGCCCCGGCGAAATCGCCGGTCGCCACAACACTGTGGGTGACGCGATGCACCTTTGCGGCGACATCTTCGGCCAAGACAAACCCCTCGGGCATCAGGGCCAGCACCGACGCAAAGCCGCAATCCAAATGGTGGCGCAGCGTGCTGTTCACCTCGATATCGTCCTCGATCAGCACAATCGCGACAGGCCCTTTGGCAAGCGCCGTGTCTGCGCCGCGCGCTACAAAGTCATCAAGACTGTCAAACTGCATCTGTATTCCCGCTTTTTTGGTAAAGTCGGGCAATTCGGTGCGCATTGCAAGACACCCCCGACATGATGTAGGACGCGGCCTTGTAACAAGGCAGGAACTGCGCGCATGTCGGACCCCAAAAAGCTGTTCATCAAGACCTATGGCTGCCAGATGAATGTCTATGACAGTGAACGCATGGCCGAGGCCATGGGTGGCGCGGGCTATATCGAAACCGATAGCCCCGATGACGCCGACATGATCTTGCTCAACACCTGCCACATCCGCGAGAAGGCGGCGGAAAAGGTCTATTCCGAACTGGGCCGGTTCCGCGTGTTGAAAGATGAAAACCCGGATCTGAAAATCGGTGTGGCGGGCTGCGTCGCACAGGCCGAGGGGCAAGAGATCATGCGCCGCCAGCCGCTGGTCGATCTGGTCGTCGGCCCGCAATCCTACCACCGTCTGCCGCAGATGGAGGCCAAGACGCGTGCGGGGGAAAAGGCGCTCGATACCGACTTTCCGCTTGATGATAAGTTCGAGGCGCTGAAAACCCGTGGCCCCAAGGCCAAGCGTGGCCCCACCGCATTCCTGACCGTGCAGGAGGGCTGTGATAAATTCTGCGCCTTCTGCGTGGTGCCCTACACCCGCGGTGCCGAGGCCAGCCGCCCCGCCGCCCGGATCGTGGATGAAGCCCGCGAACTGGTGGATCGCGGCGTGCGCGAAATCACCCTGCTGGGCCAGAACGTGAACGCCTATCATGGTGCTGGCCCCGATGGCTCGGACTGGTCGCTGGCGCGGCTGATCTGGGAGTTGAACAAGATCGACGGGCTGCAGCGTATCCGCTTTACAACCTCGCATCCCAACGACATGACCGATGACCTGATCGAGGCGCACGGCACCTGTGAAAAACTCATGCCTTACCTGCACTTGCCGGTGCAATCGGGCAGTGACCGCATCCTCAAGCGGATGAACCGCAAACACACCGCCGACGCGTATATCCGCCTGATCGAACGCATTCGCGCTGCGCGTCCTGACATCTTGATGTCGGGTGATTTTATCGTTGGCTTCCCGGAAGAGACCGAAGCGGATTTTCAGGCCACCATGGACCTGATTGAAGAGGTCAAATACGGCTACGCCTATTCCTTCAAATACTCCACTCGGCCCGGCACCCCGGCGGCCGAGCGCGCGCAACTGGACGAAGACGTGAAAACCGAGCGCCTGCACCGCTTGCAAGACCGGATCACCCATCACCAGCGCGCCATTCAAGATGCGATGGTTGGGCGCACGGTGGGCGTGTTGTTTGAAAAGCCGGGCCGCTTGCCGGGGCAGATGGTTGGGAAATCCGACTACTTGCACGCTGTGCACGTGGCCGAGTGCAACCTGAAACCGGGGGATCTGGCGCGGGTGGAAATCACCGAAAGCGGCTCGAATTCCTTGGCGGGCCGTCTGGTCGGCTGATTGTCTTAATGGCGCGCCGCGCGCAGATCTTGCGCCGAATGCGCCGGCGGTCAAACCACCACCTTGGCACTGTTTCCAGATACGACACAATATCTAGTGAATTTTCCTTCACATTAAATCTAAAGTTGCTAAACTATTTGGATAAGCTGGCGTAAAAGATGATTGTGGCATCGGCGCCGGGCAAATGGGGGAACTGGTGAAAAGGGGCGGTACCATTATGAAAGTGAATTCAATTTCAATATCCCGCGTTCTGGGGGGGCTTGCTGCCGTCGCCCTTGGGCTTGCGGCCATGGCCGAGGCCGGGCTGGCACAGCAGGGGGCAACGCGTGATCAAGGGCGAACGCTACGTTCCCACGATCTGGGTGGACCCGGACGGGTGTGAACACTGGGTCATGGATGACGGTGTAGAAGGCTACATGTCGCCGCATGTCAACCGGCAAGGCATCCCGGTGTGCCGCACCATGAATCACTGCGGCACCTTGAACACCGATCAATATTTCGCAACCGACAGTGCTCGGCTCAGCAGTTCGGCGCAGCAAAGCCTGCAAAACTTTTTCCAGCAGACCCAAGCTGTATCATACACGATCGTAGGCCACACCGACAGCCGCGCATCGGATGAATACAACATGAAACTCTCGTATCGCCGGGCCAATGCCGTTGCTGGCGTCGCCCGTAAGATGGGCGCTCGGATTGCGGATGTCCGGGGATACGGCGAACGCATGCCAAAGGCATCCAACAACACGGCTGACGGGATGGCGCAAAACCGTCGCGTTGAAATCATGTGCTGGCGCTAAGGGGAATACTGATGAAACTGGTTAAATTTTTTAGCGTCTTCCCCGTTCTGGGGCTTTTGGCGGCATGTGATGCCGGACCGGACAAAACCGTAGATAGACAGATGTTTGACAAAAAACATCTCAGCCAACTTCAAGCCGGGATCTGGGTTGATCCCAACGGTTGCGATCACTGGATCATTGATGATGGCGTCGAAGGCTACCTGTCGCAGCGTCTGGATAAATACGGCAAGCCTGTGTGTTCCGGCACCGCGCCGCCCACCGTCGCGACGGGGGATTTCAAAGGCGGGTCCACTAGCTTGTTTGGCGATCCCTTGTGATAGGTCCAAAGATGACAGGAAATCAGCCGCAGGTTTATTGCCTGCGGCTTTTTTTGTCTCATATCCATGACAAATCGCATCCCGTGCTTGCGCCGGACCCGGCAACTTGGCACGCTCATCCTTGAACCTTTGCGCAGGAGAACTGATTGGTCACGACCCAGCTGCCCCCGCCGTCCGGCCCCGAGACATTGCACGAACAGGCCGTCGAATTCCCCGATAACCGCTTGCTGATTGATCTCTGCGGCGAGTATGACCGCAATCTAGCCGATATCGAACGCACGTTGGGCGTTCAGATCCTGCGCCGGGGCAATCAACTGGTTGTTATTGGCAGTGAAGCCGAAACGATCACGGCGGTCGAGGTGCTGCGCGCCCTCTACCAGCGGCTTGAAACCGGCAAGGCCGTCGAATCAGCCGATGTCGACCGCGAATTGCGCATGGGGAACGACACTGTCGAATCCGGCACGCGCGACGGCGACCAACTGGAAATGTTCAAGGGTGGCCGGGTTGAAATCAAGACCCGAAAAAAACTGGTGGAACCGCGCACCGATGCGCAAAAGGCCTATGTGCAATCGCTGTTCGGCAATGAGCTGGCCTTTGGCATCGGCCCGGCCGGCACCGGCAAAACCTATCTGGCCGTCGCGGTGGGCGTGTCGATGTTTATCGAAGGCCATGTCGATCGCATCATCCTGTCGCGCCCCGCGGTCGAAGCGGGCGAAAAGCTGGGCTATCTTCCCGGCGACATGAAAGACAAGGTCGACCCCTACATGCAGCCGCTTTACGATGCGCTGAACGATTTCCTGCCGGGCAAGCAACTGGCCAAACTGATCGAGGAAAAACGCATCGAAATCGCGCCGCTGGCGTTCATGCGAGGCCGCACATTGGCCAATGCCTTTGTCGTGCTTGACGAGGCGCAGAACGCCACCTCGATGCAGATGAAAATGTTTCTCACACGGCTGGGCGAAGGCTCGCGCATGGTGATCACCGGCGATCGCAGCCAGGTCGACCTGCCGCGCGGCGTCACCAGCGGCCTGCATGACGCCGAACGCCTGCTGCGGCATATCCCCAACATCGCCTTCAATTATTTCACGGCGCGCGACGTGGTGCGCCATCCTCTTGTCGCCGCGATCATCGAAGCGTATGAGGCCGACAGCGCAACCGGGTAAACCCCCTGCGCAGGGGCACAAACCTGCCCTTCTTCTGTTTTGAAATATCCCGGGGGTCCGGGGGCTGGCCCCCGGCGACAGGCCATATGCTGACCGACACGATCATCGAAGACGACCGCTGGCAAACCGCCGATCTGCCCGCCTTGGCCGAACGCGCGGCGCAGGCCACGTTGCGGCACCTGTCACTGGACCCCGCCCTATGGGAGATCGCGGTGCTGGGCTGCGATGATGTGCGGATTGCCACGCTCAACGCGGATTTCCGTGGCAAGCCCCAGCCCACCAATGTGCTCAGTTGGCCCGAGGATGACCTCGGCCCCGACACGCCGGGTCACCCTCCCGCGCCGCCCACGCCAGAGGGCGGCAAGGGGCCGTCGCATCTGGGGGACATTGCCATCGCCTTTGACACCTGCCAGCGCGAGGCGCAGGAGGCCGGCAAACCAAGTACCGATCATATCACCCATTTGATCGTGCACGCGGTGCTGCATTTGCTGGGCTACGACCATATCCGTGACCAAGATGCCACCTTGATGGAAGAAACCGAGGTGGCCATACTTGGCAAACTCGGGGTTGATGACCCATATTAGCATCGTAGCAGGCCCGATGACGGCCTTTGTGACCACTGGAAAAAGAGAAAATGGGCGACAGTACAGACGACTCCTCTATCGCGGCGCACAGCGCGCAGTCCGACACCGGGCATGATGAAGACGAGGATCAGGGCGGGTTTTTCCGCCGGATCATCGGGGCGTTCAGCCCCACCGACGGAACCGAAGGTGCCGAAGATCAGGCCGACCATCCGGTGCAGCATGCCGTGCCGGGCCTGCGTAACCTGCGGGATATGGCGGTCGAGGATGTGGCCATTCCCAAGGCCGAGATCGTCTCGGCCCCGGTAAACGTCAGCAAGGACGACCTTGTCGATCTCTTTCGCGACAGCGGCATGAGCCGCCTTCCGGTCTATGACGGCACGCTTGATACGCCGATCGGCATGATCCACCTCAAGGATTTTGCCCTGCGCCACGGCTTTAACGGGCAGGCGGCCAAATCCGACTTTTGCCTGAAACAGATGCTGCGGCCTTTGCTGTTCGTTCCGCCGTCCATGCCCATTGGCGTGCTGTTGCAAAAAATGCAGGCGGAACGGCGGCATATGGCGCTGGTGATCGACGAATATGGCGGTGTGGACGGGCTGGTGACCATCGAAGACCTGATCGAACAGGTCGTCGGTGAAATCGAAGACGAACACGATGTCGACGACGATCAGTATTACACCCGCGAAAGCCCGGGCTGCTATCTGGCCGTCGCCAAAACCCCGCTGGATGAGTTCGAACAGGAAATCGGTCTGTCCCTGACCGACACCGAAGAGGTGGACGAAGAAGAAATCGACACGTTGGGTGGGCTGGTCTTTATGCTGTTGGGGCGTGTGCCGGTGCGCGGTGAGGTGGTAGAACACCCCTCGGGCGCGGTGATCGAGGTGATGGAGGCCGACCCCCGTCGCATCAAGCGCCTGCGCGTGCGTCTGCCCGGCCATACGGATGGCTGACAGCCGTCTGCTTGCTGTTGCGCGCCGCGCGGCGGCCCTACGGGCAGGGTATCGCCTGCCGCTGGCGGCGGGCCTTGGGGCTGTGGCCGGGCTGGGGCAGGCGCCTTGGGGCCTTTGGCCGCTCAGCATTGCGGCCTTGGCTGTGGTCTACGCCCTTTTTACGCAGAGCGCCGGGTGGCGGCGGGCCGCCGTGTTGGGCTGGGCCACTGGCACCGGCTATTTCGCGCTGTCGCTCAGTTGGATCGTCGAGCCGTTTTTGGTCGACGTGGCGCGCCACGGCTGGATGGCACCCTTTGCGCTGGTGGGGCTGAGCGGCGGTCTGGCGCTGTTTTGGGGGGCGGGCTTTGCGCTAGCCCGCATCACGGGGCCGCGTGCCGTGGGCTTTGTCGCGGCGCTGACACTGGCTGAGGCGGCGCGCACTTACCTTCTGACGGGCTTTCCATGGGCGCAAACCGGCCACGCCCTGATTGACACCGCATGGCTTGGTTGGGCCGCGCTTGGTGGCGCGCTTGTCTTGTCGGCGGTTGCGCTGTCCGGGGCATCGGCGCTTTGGCATATATTGACCGGGCCACGCCTGTCTGCTGGTGCGACGTTTGTGGTGCTGGCGGCGCTTTATGCGGGTGGCGCGGCACTGACGCCGCTGCCCAATACCCCGCCCGATGCGCCTGTGGTGCGGCTGGTCCAGCCGAACGCGCCCCAGCATCAGAAATGGGATCCGGCGCATGTTCAAACCTTCTTTGATCGCCAGATCACCTTCACAGCTGCTGGCGCTGACCGGCCACGCCCTGACCTGATCGTCTGGCCGGAGACGGCGGTGCCGGTTTTGTTGCACCGCGCGCAGCCCACTTTTGATGCGATCTCGCAGGCGGCGGGCGCGGTGCCGGTTGTGTTGGGCTTGCAACGCAGCGATGGGCGACGCTTTTACAATTCGCTTGTGATGCTGGATCAGGCGGGCACCGTGGCCGCGGTGTATGACAAACATCACCTTGTGCCCTTTGGCGAATACATCCCCTTTGGCGATCAGTTGCAGCGCCTTGGCATCGGGGCCTTTGCTGCCCGGCAGGGGCATGGCTATTCCGCTGGTCCGGGCGCGCAGGTGATCGGTTTGGGGGATCTGGGCCGCGCCTTGCCGCTGATCTGTTACGAAAGCGTCTTTCCGCAGGATCTGCGCGCCGCGACCACGCGCCCCGATATGCTGTTGCTGATCACCAATGACGCGTGGTTCGGACAGGTGTCCGGCCCCTATCAGCATCTCGCGCAGGCGCGTTTGCGCAGCGTTGAACAGGGTTTGCCGATGATCCGCGTCGCCAATACCGGCATTTCCGCCATGATCGACCCGGCAGGGCGTGTGATCGCGTCGCTGCCTTTGGGGCAGGCGGGCTGGCGCGATGTGCCGCTGCCCGCGCCGCTTGCGCCGACACTTTATGCGCGAACGGGTGACATGCCTGCCATACTTCTTGCTGTGCTGGCGCTGTCAGTGTGCCTTGTGCGGAACAGACGCAGGGTGCCCGCCAGATAGCGATTGACGCGCCACGGACACCCGCGTAACCAAGCTAAACCCGTCACAACGGCTTCCTGGCGTGACGGCAGACATCAATGGAGCACCAAACACATGTCCCGACAGAATTATATCTTCACCTCCGAATCCGTTTCGGAGGGCCACCCCGATAAGGTCTGTGACCGGATTTCGGACGCCATCCTTGACGCCTTGATCGCCGAGGAGCCCAACGCCCGCGTGGCGGCCGAAACCTTTGCCACATCCGGCATGGTCGTGGTCGGCGGTGAGGTCGGGCTATCCGATCACGAAATCCTGCGCAACTATATGGGCCGGATCCAGCAGATCGCCCGCGATTGCATCCGCGACATTGGATACGAGCAGGAAAAGTTCCACTGGAACACCTGTCATGTGCTGAACTTCCTGCACGAACAATCCGCCCATATCGCCCAAGGCGTCGATCGCGACGGGGCCGGGGATCAGGGCATCATGTTTGGCTATGCCACGAATGAAACCGATGCGCTGATGCCCGCACCAATCCAGTTTTCCCACGCCATCCTGCGCCGTCTGGCCGAGGTGCGCAAATCTGGGGTCGAACCCACGCTGCGGCCCGATGCCAAAAGCCAATTGTCGCTGCGCTATGAAAACGGCAAGCCGGTCGAGGTAATGCAAATCGTGCTCTCCACCCAGCACGAAAGCGAAGATCAAACCAGCGATGATATCCGCGCCATCGTCGAGCCGTATATCCGCGAGGTTCTGCCCGCGGAATGGATCACCGACAAAACCGAATGGTGGGTCAACCCGACCGGCACCTTCGTAATCGGCGGCCCCGATGGCGATGCGGGCCTGACCGGGCGCAAGATCATCGTTGATACCTATGGCGGGGCCGCGCCGCATGGCGGCGGTGCGTTTTCGGGCAAGGATCCGACCAAGGTTGACCGCTCGGCAGCCTATGCCGCGCGCTATCTGGCGAAGAACGTCGTGGCCGCCGGTATGGCCGAGCGGTGCACATTGCAACTGTCCTATGCCATCGGTGTGGCCAAGCCGTTGTCGATCTACGTCGACACCCATGGCACCGGGCAAGCGAACGAGGCCGAAATCGAAAAGGCCATCCGTCAATCGATGGACCTGACCCCGCGCGGTATTCGCGAGCATCTGGACCTCAACAAGCCGATCTACCAGCGAACGGCGGCTTATGGGCATTTCGGGCGCGCGCCCGAAGCCGATGGCGGCTTTAGTTGGGAAAAAACCGATCTTATCGAAACGCTGAAAAAATCTGTCTGATTTGGGGCAGGGCCGGGGCTGATGTCCATGATGGGCGCAGACCTCGGCCTGCCAATCAGGTTTCGTAGAACATCCTTGTCTCTTTCGTCCGGTTCGCAAAAATACATGACCCAAGACAAACACCCCTCTGGCGCCCCATGGCGCAATTTTTACGGCCGGTTCAAAGGCAAGGGCCTGCGCAAGTCGCAAGAGGCCTATCTTGATCAGGACTTGGAGAAATTGTCGCCCGGCGCCGTCGGGTGGGACGTGAACCCAGACAGGGAAGCCCTTGATTTAAAATCTCTTTTCGGGGATCGCGATGTCTGGCTTGAGATTGGGTTTGGTGGCGGCGAGCATATGGTGCATCAGGCCGTCCAAAATCCTGATGTCGGCATTATCGGATGCGAGCCGTATATCAATGGTGTGGCCATGCTGTTGGGCAAAATCCGCGAGTCCGGGGCGCAAAATATCGCGGTTCATCCCGGCGATGTCCGTGATATGTTTGATGTGTTGCCAGATCACAGCATCTCGCGCGCGTTCCTGCTATATCCTGACCCATGGCCGAAAAAGCGCCATCATCGGCGCCGCTTCGTTACGCCCGAGCATTTAGGGCCTTTGGCCAGAGTGTTGAAAACCGGGGCAATTTTCAGGGTGGCAACGGATATCCCGGATTATGTGCGCCAAACCTTGGAACAGGTGCCGCAGCACGGTTTCGAGTGGCTGGCCGAACGGCCCGCCGACTGGCGCGCGCCGTGGAACGACTGGATTTCCACGCGCTACGAGGAAAAAGCACTGCGCGAAGGCCGCACGCCGCATTACCTGACCTTCGTCAAAACCTGACTGTAACAACGCCGCGTAAGCCGTTGTTTTGTTTTGATTACACATCCAGCCTGTCAGCCAACCGGCCCAACATGTCGACGCATTGCTGCAACTGGTCAAGCGACACATATTCATCGGGCTTATGCGCCTGATCAATCGAGCCCGGACCACACACCACCGCCGACATGCCGTATTGCTGAAATATCCCCGCTTCGGTGCCGAAGGGCACGACATCTGCAGTGTTGGCTCCAGTCAATTCCATCATGATTTGTTTGGCTTCGTTTTCATCTGCGGGTTCCAGCCCGTCGACCTCGCCGATCACTTCGGTCGTGATCTCGGCGTCCGGGCTGATCGACCGCATGGCTGGCAGCAATTCCTCGGCGCAATAGCGCGACAACTCATCCTTCACAAACTGCGCATCGGCGGTTTGCACGGGCCGCATCTCCCATTCCAGCTTGGCAATCGAGGCGATCACGTTATGCGCCACACCGCCGATCAGGCTGCCGGTGTTGATGGTTGTCCAGGGTGGGTCAAATCGGCTTCCGGCGGGGGCGCGGGCGCGTAGGGCGTCTTTCAACTCTAGCAGGCGGTTGACGTAGCGGGCGGCGTATTCAACCGCGTTCACGCCTCTGTCGGGGGAGGAGCCATGCCCGGCAAGCCCATGAAAATGCGTGGTATATTCGTAGCAGCCTTTATGGCCTTCGATGATCCGCATCATTGTTGGTTCACCGATGATCGCCACGCCGGGCCGGATGCCTTTTTGTTTCAGGCTGTCCACAAGGGCCTGCGCCCCGAAGCATCCAACCTCTTCGTCGTAGGTAAAGGCAAAATGCACGGGTCGATCGCGGACGCGTTCGGCAAAATAGGGGGCCATGGCGACGGCGGCGGCGATAAAGCCTTTCATGTCACAGGTGCCGCGCCCGTATAAAAGGCCTAAATCTTCTGTCATTTCAAAAGGGTAGCTGGCCCAGTCCTGTTCATCCACGGGCACCACGTCGGAATGGCCCGACAACACGATGCCACCGTCCATGTCCGGCCCGATGGTGGCAAAAAGATTGGCTTTGTGGCCGATTTCATCATGAAAAATGTCCACCCGCGCCCCGTCTGCCTCAAGCCGGTGCGCCAAATAGGCGATCATGTCCAGATTGCTGACCTCCGAGACCGTCGGAAAAGCAATCAGGTCTCCAAGAAGCGCAACGGTATCAGCAAGTTGTGTGGTCACGACGGCCTCTGGATTAGGTGAAAAGTTTGGGCGACTTTGTTGCCCCGATCGCGCCCCGTCAAGCCGTATTTGTTGGCCAAGCGTGGGTCTGACCGTAGTCGCATGTTTGTGCGGGATTACAGCTCATGTTGCACAAAAGACTCACGATGGGCGGATTTTGCAGAAAAATGGCCGAAATGTGGCGTGCCTGACCTGATTTTGCGGTTTTCCGTCAAAATCCCCTAGCGATTGTATTGGTTTTCCTGTATCGATTTTGAAGAGGATCAATGTAGCGTCCACCAAACGAGGCGCCGCGGATCGAGGTAGAGTGGTGAGTGTAATGAAGGCTATTGAGTATGTGGCCCGCGCAGATGCGGGCAGTGTGTATCGTGGATCAATCCCTGAGGGGGATGAGGTCACGGTGATCCCTGCGGCAAATGGGCAGGAAATCTCTCTTAATCTCCGGCAAATCGACATAGAGGGTTATCAGCGGGACGGGGGCAACCTGATCCTGTCGCTGGCGGATGGCCGCGTTGTCGTGCTTGAAGGGTATTTCGGGGCCGATGGTGCCACGGGCAGCCGATTGTTCATAAGTGCCGATGGCTATCTCAACGAGGTCTCTCTGGTCGAAGGGTCCGATGGCACGCTGTATGCACAGTATGGCCCAACCGAAACATGGGGCAAGTGGAGCCCGTCTGATGAGCTGATTTTCCTTGAGAGCACGGACGTGGCCGGACCGGCTGGCGCGGCGGGCGGCGACGAGGTGTCGATGCTTGGTGCAGGGCTGCTTGGCTTGGGTGGTTCGGGCCTGTTGGGCGCGGCCGGTGTTGGTGTGGCTGGTTTGGCGGCGACCTCGTTGCTGGCAGGTGGCAGCGACGGAAGCGGCAGCGGCGGTGTCGGTGGCGGCATCATTGGCGGGCCTCCGCGGATCGAGCCTGTCGTGAACGAAGACGCCCCAATCGTGATTGGCGGCGATGATGCCTCGGATCCGTCGATCACCATCACCGGCGAGGCCGAGCCGGGCTCGGATATCGAGGTGAGCATCGGTGACAAGACTGTCGATACATCCGCGAATGATGACGGCGAGTGGGAGGCGACCTTTGAAGGGGACGACTTCCCCGAGGATGGCGAATACGATGTCAGCGCGACCGTGACCGAGCCTGATGGCACGGAAACCACGCTGGACGGGCCGTCCATCACTATTGACACCACCGCGCCCGACGTCGGGGTGACCGATGGTTTGGTGTCGAACGGACATATCGTGAATGATGACGATTTCCGCGACGGTGTGGAAATTGCTGGCACGGGTGAGGTTGGCGCGACTGTCGAGGTGACCATCGACGAGGTGACAGAGACTGTCCAAGTCGGTGAGGATGGCACGTGGCGGGTTGAGTTTGATCCCGACGATCTGGAAGAGGGCGATTACGACAAAGACGTCACGATCGTGTCAACCGATGGGTTCGGCAATAGCTCCACGATCACCGAGACCATTTCCATCGATACGATCTACAATGATTTGCAGATCAACGCCGATCAGGTCGGCGACAACGGGCTGGTCAACAAGGATTGGGCCGATGACGAGGGCCTTGTCGTGACAGGCATGTCCGAACCGGGCGCGACCGTTGTTGTGTCGATGGGTGACCAAAGCACAACTGTTACGGCCGTTGACGATGGGTCGTGGGAGGCCGAGTTTGACCCTTACGCCTTGCCCGACACACAATACGACGCCACCGTCACGGCGCGCACGGTGGACGATGCCGGCAACGTAACCGAGACATCGGAAACTATCCGTGTCGATCTTGAAGTGCGCGATTTCAGCCATCAGGCAGAGATCGGCGGTTCGGACGGCGTGATCAACAGCAGCGAAATTTCCGATGGCTTCACCCTGACCGGCACGGTCGAGGATGGGCAATCGACCGTCACGCTCAAATTCTTTGACGAGGTGGTCGAAGCGCAGGTGAACGCCGACGGGACATGGACCGCCAGCTTTGACGGCAATCAGATTCCGCCGGGCGAGTATACGCAGGATGTGCAGATCATCGCGCAAGACACCGCCGGCAACACCCGGACACTAACCCAAGCCGTCGAGGTGGATACCGAAGCCGGCAGCCTGACCCTGAACGGCGACGCGGTTGGCAATAATGGCGTGATCAATCATGAAGTCTATGAAGATGGTGTGATGGTCACCGGCACCGCCGATCCCGGCGCGTCCGTCGTCGTCACCTTGGGTGATGTCGATTACACAGTGCAGGCCGATCAGACCACCGGCGAATGGCAGCAATTCTACGATACAGCCGATCTGGTGCCCGGCGATCACAACCCGGAACTGACCGCCACGATCACCGACGAGCATGACAACAGCTATTCCCTTAGCCATATGCTGAAGGTGGACACGCTGGTTGATGATTTGTCGATGGCTGCGCCCACCGGCATGCCGATGACAGCCGATGGCATGAACGTCATCAATCAAAGCCTTGCCGATGGTGGGTTCGAATTGACCGGCACGGTCGAACCCGGCTCGCAAGTCTGGGTCGAGATTGACGGCGTTCCGGCGCGTGTTTCCGTGGATCAAGACAGCGGTGACTGGACGGCGGTGTTTGATGGCGGCGTGATACCCGGTGGCACCCGTGAGGCGGATATGATCGTCCGGGTCCAAGACCCGGTTGGCAACCTCGACAACATCGACGGCCGTGTGTTGATCGACACCGAGGTCAAGAACCTTGCCCAAGGTGAAACGGTGGGGGCGGTCAACGGCTTTGCCAATCTCGACGCGGCGCGCGACGGTCTGGAACTGACCGGCACGGTCGAGCCGGGCTCGGAGGTTGAGGTGGATATCTTTGGCGAAACATATCTCGCCACCGGTGACAGCACGGGCGCATGGTCGATCACCGTGCCGCGCGGTGATATTCCCAATGACGAGGGCACCGCACAGATGACCATCCGCGCGACCGACACTACGGCAATCCCGGCACGGCCACAGGGCAGGTCGCCTATGATATGGTCGCGCCCGGAGAGCCCTTGGTGCGCTTTGTCGGCGAAGAGTTGGACGGCGGCTACAGCGTGGTCGGCACAGACGCGACGGGCGACACCGTGTCGTTCCACCAGATCGACGAAGGTGGCGTGACCCCGCTGGAGGTCACGGGCACACCGGTCGGTTCGCAAACCTATCACACCTTCGTTGACGGGTCCGGCAACTCAGCCCCGATCCCCGATGGCTCGCAGCTTTTGGTGACATCGACAGATCAAGCAGGCAATGCCTCGTCCACATACTTGGTCCTTGACGAGGTGAACGCCACCGATGTTGATCTGGCCAACCCGGCGCTGAATGGCTTCAATGTGGAAACCATTGACCTGAGTTCGCGTGGCGCCAGTGGCGAGTTGACGATCACCGAAGAGCAATTGCTGGCCCTGTCCGACAACAGCGACACGCTGACGGTTCGTGGCGGTGGCGACGACAAGCTGACGATCGACGGCGCGCAACCGGTGACCGGTTCGGCGGATGAGCCTGCGGGCTTCGACATCTACAGCCTTGGCGATGATGCGACGATCGTGGTCGACGAGGATATCGACATCGTCACCTGATACGTGATCGGGCCGCGCGCGGGCATTTGTCCGGGCGTGGCCAAAAGATAACAAGCTACCGGTCAAGGGGCAGTCATGGGGCAGTGGGACGGATCAACAAAAAGGGCACTCGGCCTGTTGGCGGTGTTGGGCCTGTCGGGGTGCATGTCGCTTGGCGACGGTGCACAGACCGCCGAAGGCGGACAGGTGTCGCGGTTTTTGTCAAAATCACCCGATGCAGACCTGACCGCGCGCCAAAAAGAGGCGGCGCAATCGACGGTTATCACCGCATTGCAATCGCGCCGCAGCATTTTGCCCACTGACAGTGCCTATGACCGCGTCGCGCAGCCCGTTCTTGCCGCCTATAGCCGCCCGTCCGAGGCCGAATTGCGCAGCGCCCGCTTGCGCGCCAAGGCGGCCTCAAAAAACTGGTTGCCGCGCATCGGGCCGGATATCAGTCTGACCAGCCTTGGTGATCTGGTGACTCAGTTGGTGGTGGAACAGGTTCTGTTCGACAATGGCCGTAAAAAGGCCGAACGCGCTTTTGCCAAGGCCGATGTCGAAGTCGCCGCCGTGACACTGTCCGAGGATACCAATGACCGTGTTCTGACGGCGCTTGGGCTGTATCTGGACGCCATGAAAGCGCGCGACCGCAGCACGCTTGAACGACAGACGCTGAAAGACATGCAGCATTTCGAGTGGGTGATGAACGAGCGCGTCAAAGGCGGCGTGTCGGATATGTCTGACTTGAACGTGCTGCGCCAGAAGCTCTCTGAGATACGCTCGACCCTTGCCGCGCAGCAGGAGGCCGAGGCCGCAGCTTTTTCCGAGTTGAACGCGATGTCGGCACAGCCCTTGGACGGGGTGCAGGGCCTGACCGATCTGATGCCGGAGACCGGGAACGCCAAGCCGCTTCAGGTTTTGCGGGCCGAGGCGGAAAAGGAACGCGATATCGCGCAGGCCAAGATTGACCGCGCGGGCCTTTTGCCGGGATTGACCGCAGGCGGCTCGGTGGATGAAAACGGCTCCAACATCGGGTTGAACATCTCGTCCGATCAATTGCTGGGCCTTGGAACGGGCGATAACCTGAAAGCGACAGCCGCCGCGCGCGATGCCGCCGAACGCCGGGTGGGCCAAGCCCGCGAAGATGCCGAGCGCAAGCTGCGCCGCCTTGACAGCCGCCGCAACGCCCTGTCGCGGCAGGTGACCGAGGCCAGCACATTGGCCGCGCAAGCCAAGGCAAATCTTGATTTGTTCCAACGCCAATACAAGGCCGGTCAGCGGCAGGTGATGGATGTGGTCGGCATGTATGAAACCTTTGCCGCGCGTCAGACAGCGCATCTGGACCTGAAATATGAACTGGCCAAGACGCGGCTTGAGATTGCGCGCCACCTTGGTCTGCTGGCGGACGGGGGCAGCATTTGAGCAAAGCGCCCACAGCCCTGTCGATCACCAGCGGTGTGCGCCGCCGGTTGCGCGCCGTGTCCAATTCCGACACGGCCCCCGAGACCCCACGCGTGGCAAACGCCGTGCAAACCCCGCCGCCCGAGCCGCAGATCAATTCGCGGTTTGGCGAACGTGCCGAGGCGCGCGCCAAGCTGGGGGCGACCTATGCCGCGATCCTTGGGCAAGAGGTGATGGCGCGTGATATCCTTGAGGCGATGATGTCCAGCGATGTCACCGGGGATCAGCCGCAACCGCAGGCCTTGGCCGATGGTTTGGCCGCTGTTGGTCTGCTGACCGAAGTGGAAAGCGTGTCGCAGTGTCTGGGCGATCACTGGCCCGCCTTGGCGCAAATGACCAGCGGGCAGTTCATTTTGGTGCTGCAACAGGACCGCGGTGATCTGGTGATCTATGATCCCACCTGCACCGACAACCGCGCGACCGTGCCCTTGTCGGAGTTCGAGCCCTATTTTACCGGCATCATCGTCCGCGCCGAAGCCCCGCTTGGGACGATATCAAAGGCCCATACCGAAGACACCGCCGCGCCACATTGGTTCTGGAGCCAGTTCGCGGGCTTTCGCCGTCATTTCGGCGAAGTGGTTCTGGGGTCTTTTGTGGCCAACCTTCTGGCCGTGGCGGTGGCCTTGTTTGCCTTGCAGGTCTACGACAGGGTGATCCCGCATCAATCGCAGGCCACCCTTTGGGTGTTGGCCGGTGGGGCCGGTCTGGCCCTGATGATGGAGGCGTTCCTGAAAATTGCGCGCGCGCGTTTGATGGACGGGGCCGGGCGGCAGATTGAACTGAACGTGCAGAGCCTTTTGATGAACCGCTTGCTTGGCATGCGCTCCGAGGTGGCGGGCCGCGCGCCAAGCCAGTTGTTCTCGGCCATGCGGGAGTTTGGCTCGGTTCGGGAATTCTTTACCGCCTCGACCATCGGCAGCTTGGCGGATGTGCCGTTTATTTTCGTGTTCCTGCTGTTGGTGGCGTCGATTGCCGGGAACGTCGTCTGGGTGCTGGTGTTCGGCGCGATCTTGATGGTTCTGCCGGGGTTTTTCCTGCAAAAAAAGATGATCCGCCTGACGCAGGAAACCCAAGGCGCATCCTCGAAATCCTCGCGCCTGTTGCACGAGGCGATATTCGAGCTGGACACCTTGAAAACCCAACGTGCCGAAGACCGCTTTCGCCGGTTGTGGCGGGAACTGACCACGCTTCAGGCGATGAAATCCAGTGAGCAGCGCAAACTGGCCTCGACCCTGACGTTCTGGAGCCAAGGTGTGCAACAGGCCACCTATGTGGCCGCGATTATCATGGGCACCTATCTGGTGTTTGCGGGCGAATTCACCGTGGGGTCGATCATTGCCGTGTCGATCCTGACCAGCCGCACATTGGCCCCGCTGACGCAATTGGCCGGGACGATGGCCCGCTGGAGCAATGTCAAATCGGCCCTGACCGGAATGGATCAAATCGCCATGGCCGAACAAGACAGCGCCGAAGATCGCGCCTATCTGCGGCGCGAAACGCTAGCGGGCGGGTTCGAGTTGCGCGAGGTGCAGTTTGGCTATGACGAAGGGGCGGCACCGGTTGTGGACATCCCGGCACTGGCCATTCAGCCGGGGCAGAAACTGGCCATTCTGGGAGCCAACGGGTCGGGCAAATCCACGTTTCTCAAGCTTTTGTCGGGGCTTTATGCGCCAGCCAAGGGCCGGATTATGCTGGACGGCACCGACATGAACCAGATCGAGGCCCGCGATCTGCGCCGTTTGGTGGGCTATCTGGGCCAAGATGTGCGCCTGTTCACCGGCAGCTTGCGTGAAAACCTGAACCTGACGCTTCTGGAACGCGATGATGACCGGTTGATGCGGGCGTTGGATTTCGCCGGGCTTGGCCCGTTTGTCAAATCGCATCCCAAGGGGCTGGATCTGGAAATTCGCGATGGCGGGCAGGGGCTGAGCCAAGGGCAGCGCCAGTCGATTGGTTGGGCGCGTTTGTGGCTGCAAGACCCGCGCATTTGCCTGCTGGATGAACCCACGGCAGCACTGGATCAAACGCTGGAGCGGACATTGGTCAGTCGTCTGGAAACGTGGCTTGAGGGGCGCACAGCGGTGATCGCCACACACCGCGTGCCGATCTTGCAACTGACCGATCGCACGATGATCTTGCAAAATGGGCGCATGGCCGTGGACGGCCCGCGCGATCAGGTTTTGGCGCATATCGCCCAAGCCCCGACCGGAGGGTCATGATCATAGCCACCGGTGCAACCGCCCTTGTCGCGCAACTGAATGATCGTTTGCGTGGTCCCAGCCTGACCATTTGGCTATGCGCCGTGACGGTGTGGCTGTTTATCCTTTGGGCGGCGTTTGCCTGGGTTGATGAAATTGTCCGTGCCGATGGCGAGTTCGTTTCATCCTCGCGGCCACAGATCATTCAGAACCTTGAAGGCGGTATTTTGGCCCAGTTGATGGTTCAAGAAGGCGATATCGTCGAGCGTGGCGATACGCTGGCCCGCCTGCACGGCACGCAGTTCAAATCCTCGGTCGAGGAACTGCACGATCAGATCAACGCCCTGGACGTCCGCCGCCTGCGGCTTGAGGCCGAATTGGCCGGGCAGTTTGATTTTACCGTGCCAGACGATCTGGCCAAACGCAGCCCTGAAATGGTCGCCTCGGAAAAGGCGCTGCTGAAGGCGCGGCAAGCCGATTACGTCAAGCGAAGTGAAGGTGCGAAAGAGGTGCTTCATCAAGCGGCGGAAGAACGCAAGCTGATGGAAAATCTTTTGAAGAAAAACGTCGTGGCCCTGATCGAAGTCACCCGCGCCCGCAAGGACCATGCCGAAGCACAAAAACGCTATGACGAGGTCGTGACGCAAACCGAATTGGACCGCGCGCAGGCGTATTCCGAAACGCTTAGCGAACTGGCCACGTTGAAACAGAACCTCAAGGCCAGTCAGGACCAACTGAACCGCACTGTCCTGACCAGCCCAATGCGCGGCATCGTCAACAACCTGAACGTCACCACCATCGGCGGTGTCGTGCGCCCCGGTGAACAGATTTTGGAAATCATCCCGCTGGACGAGGAAATGTTCGTGGAGGCCCGCGTTGCGCCTGAGAACATCGCCAATATCCGCCGTGGCCAAGAGGCGACAATCAAGCTGTCGGCCTATTATTACACGATCTATGGCACGCTCAAGGGGGTGGTGGATTTTATCTCGGCTGATACCTTCAAGGATGAAAATGCCCGCGATCCGGATGGAAACCCGCATTACCAGGTGACTTTGCGGGTGGATATGACGGCGCTGACGCCGCGCCAGTCCAGCATCGAAATCCGCCCCGGCATGCAGGCGCAGGCCGAATTGCACACCGGACAGAAAACCGTGCTGCAATACCTGCTCAAGCCGCTTTATAAATCGCGCGAAGCCTTCCGCGAGCCGTGATGCCCTTGGCCTATGCGGCCAGAAAGGCCCATAGACGGCTGGCATTATCGCTGGCCACGCGGCCTTGTGGCATGGTCAGATAATAGCCTTTGCCGGTGTCCAGCCGCGGCCCGGGCAACGCGGCCAATGTGCCTTGCCTGACCTCGTCTTCCAGCAAGGGCAGGCTTCCCAGAACGATCCCGTCGCCTTGCAACGCCCGCCCGACCGATTGCGCATAGCTGGCGCAGGGCAGGCGCGGATGGTGCGCCAATGCGCGATGCGCGGTTTGTGCGTGCCATTTGTCCCAGCCGATCCAGTCGGGGCCGCGCAGCGGATAGGTCAGCAATGGCGCCTGCGCGTGATCCGCCCCCGGTGCGGCCATGGCGACCAACGTTTCAGAAAACAGCAATTGTGCCCGGCGGCCCGGAAACTGGCCGTCACCATAAAGCACCGTCAAATCATGCGAAGGCGCGGTCAGGTCGCGCGGGTGGTCGGTGGTGGTCAGGTTGATCGGGCAGGCGGTTTCCCCCAAGGCAAACGCGCGCAACCGGGGCTGCAACCAGAACATCGAAACCGCCCCCATGGCGGCAAGGGTCACCGGCGGATCATCCGGCGCGCGCACGGCCTCTAGCCCTTGAGCCAGAAACTCCAGCGTCACGCCCACTTTTTCAAACAGGCTGTCGGCCGCCGCTGTGGGCGTCAGTCTGGGTTTGTCGCGAATGAAAAGCGCGACACCCAGCCAATCTTCAAGCTGGCGAATGCGTTTGCTTACAGCCGCCTGCGTGACGTGCAATTCGCTTGCGGCTTGGGTGAAACTGCCATGCCGCATCACGCTGTCGAAAAATAACAGCGTATCCAGCGGGGGCAGGGAATTGCGTTTGATTGACATAACCAAAAGTTATGCAATGGAGTAAGAATTTCCAAGGTTTTCCTTGTGGGATGAGTGATAAATAAATCGCCTGACGGAATGCAAAGGATCAGACATGCCCGAACTTGACTGGCACGCCGAACGCAGCGATTTGGATGGCTTGGCGCGGCTTGAACGCACCCCCGAGAACGAAGGCATCGACCTACGCGCCGTCCGCCTCTATCGGCAGGGCCGTGTGCGACAGGAAATGGCCAAGCGGGGTATTGGTGCGGTGATCCTTAGCGACCCGGTGAACATCCGCTATGCCACCGGCACCCGCAACATGCAGGTGTTTTCCATGCGCAATGCGCCCTCGCGCTACCTGTTGCTGACGGCTGATCGGTCGATCTTGTTCGAATTCACCGGCTGTCTGCATCTGGCCGATGGGTTTGAAACCGTGGACGAGGTGCGCCCGGCCAAAACCGCCAGTTTCGTGGCCGCAGGCCCGCATATCGCGGAACGCGAACGCGCATGGGCCGCTGACATGGCCGATCTGATTGCCGGTTTGGTCGGCACAGGGGCCACCGTGGGGCTGGAGCGGCTGAACGCCGGCAGCGCCCTTGCCCTGCGCGATCAAGGGCTGCACATCGTCGATGCGCAAGAGCCGGTGGAGATGGCCCGCGCGATCAAATCGCCTGAGGAAATGAAATGCGTCATCGCCTCGCTCCGCGCAACCGAGGTTGGGGTTGGCAAGCTGCGCGACGCCATCCGCCCCGGCCTGACCGAAGCTGAACTGTGGTCTGTCCTGCACCAATCCGTTATCGCGCAGAACGGCGATTATGTGGAAACCCGCCTGCTGAATGCTGGGGAGCGCACGAACCCTTGGTTTCAGGAAACCTCGAACAATGTGATCGGGGAAAACCAATTGATCGCGCTTGATACCGATGTCGTGGGCTGCCACGGCTACTACGCCGATTTTTCGCGCACCTTCCATTCCGGGCCCGATGCGCCAACCGAAACGCAGCGTGAGCTGTACAAAGTGGCGCATGAACAAGTGCAGTACAATATGGGCATTTTGCGCCCCGGCATGTCCTTTCGTGACTATGCGAACGCGGCATGGGACATCCCCGACAAATATTATGCCAACCGCTATTACCTGTCGGCGCATGGCTGTGGGATGACCGGGGAATATCCCTATCTTTATCACCACGGGGATTTTCCCGATGCGGGCTACGATGGGGAAATCCTGCCCGGCATGACGCTTTGTGTCGAAAGCTATATCGGCGAAGAGGGCGGCCGCGAAGGCGTGAAGCTGGAGCAACAAGTGCTGGTCACCGACACCGGGGTTGACCTGTTGTCACAGTTTCCGTTCGAGGATGCGCTGTTGCGCTAGCCGTCAGCTTTCCATCCAGATCGTCACCGGGCCGTCGTTCAACAGCTCGACCTTCATGTCGGCGCCGAATTGCCCGGTTTCTACTGGCACACCCTGCGCGGCCAGTTGTGCCGCGAAATATTCATACAGGCGCTTGCCCTCATCCGGGGCGGCTGCGGTGGAAAATCCGGGCCGATTGCCGCGGCTTGTGTCGGCGGCCAAGGTAAACTGACTGACGACAAGCGCCGTGCCGCCGATATCGCGCACTGAGCGGTTCATCTTGCCCGCCTCATCAGTGAAAATCCGCAGCTTGGCGATCTTGGTCGCCAATTGATCGGCCTGCGCTTCGGTATCGCCCTGCATGGCGCAGACCAACACCAAAAGGCCCGGACCTGTCTGGCCAATCACCTGCCCATCGACGGTGACCGAGGCATGGGCGACACGTTGCAACAAGGCTCGCATTGGCGGCTCCTTTTGTCAGAGTGACCCTATGTGCATGGGCCAAGCGATTGACGCAAGTCAATGCGCAGTGATGCAGGTTGCGGCATTGTCACCGCCTGAAATAAAAAAAGGAGTTGGCACTATGGTTGAGAAATCGCAAACCGGCTTCTGGCCGTCTGTGTATGAACCAATGCGCAATTTCGGGCAACGCGTCGCCGATTTGGTTGCCCCCGCGTCGGATGCCTCGTCGAACGCTAACGCGTATAACATTTCCATCGAACTGCCCGGCGTGGCTGAAAAGGACATCGACGTGTCGGTGCATGACGGCGTGGTAACCGTGACGGGCGAAAAAACGCACGAACGCGAGGAAAAAGGCGATACGTGGTTCTTCTCGGAACGCCAATACGGGTCGTTCAGCCGCACGTTCCGCCTGCCGGCCGATGCCGATGGCGACAAGATCGAGGCGCACCTGAAAGACGGCGTGCTGACCTTATCTGTGCCCAAGCGTGGCAGCGCCGTGGGTGAGGCCAAGAAGGTTGCGATCCAAAAAACCTAAGGCGCGCCTTGGTCGCGCGATCATGCGGCACCTCGCCTCCGGACCGTCGCACAACGCTTCGAGGTGACGCGCGCGGCACGGATAGCGCGCGCGAGGTGTCGCACACTCACAAAACCCCTTGTTCGCGCGCGATCACATAGCCGATTGCGCCACCGATCAGCAGCGCACCCAGAACCGCAAGTGTGATTTTCCAAGCCGACCATGGCCGTTCACCCTGCACCCGGCCCGTGCGGCCATTGACCACAAAGCGATAGGTCTGGCCGCGATATTTGTAAGCCGCCAGCCAGACAGGCAGCAGGATATGCTTGAAGGTGATATTGCCCATCTCGGTCTGGATATCGTGGATACGCTGCCGGTCGCCGCCAATATCAAACCGCACGTCTCGGGCAATCACCCGATCCATGATCTGCCGCGCCTCGGCAAAGCCGTCGTCCAATTCAACCGCGTAGCCCTCGGCGCGGAAGCCCGCCAGATATTCAGGGTTGTAGGGCTCAAGCGCCGACAAATCCCACGGCTCCAACCCATCGGTGAAGCGCTTGGGCAGGCTGCGCGAGGCCAGCACCAGCACATCGTCGAAAAACCGCGCCACCCGGCCCGACACCGCCCGCCACCGCACCTTGGCCACGCGCACGCGTTCGCGCTTGCCATTGCGGGTGACGGTGCGGGTTTCATAGTAAACCGTGCCGCGTTCACCGCGATAGGCCGACCGTGTGTCGGCATCAAAGGTCCAGTAGGGCACGTAGATGCCCTGCATCTTGCGCCCCTTGCGGGCATAGTCCTGCAATCCGCCGGGCGCGAACCACAAACCGCCCAGCCAATCCGTCATCGCCTGCCGGGCGCTGTCTTCGCTTAGCGCGAAGGGCAACAGGCCCTTGGGCTTGATATGCCGGTGGGTGCCGGTATCCGTGACCACCGGCGTGGCGCAAAACGGACATTCCTTGGCATGCAGGGTCTGGTCAAACTCGACTTGCGCGGCGCAATTGGGGCAGGTGGCAACGCGGGTTTCTTCGATGTCCTGCTCGGGCAGGTCATGGGCCAAGGCGCGGCGGAAATCCAATTCACGAATGGAACTTTGCCAAGGGCCCGCTTGCGCCACGTCTTCGGAATGGCCGCAGTGATCACACAGCAAGCGCCCGGCCTTGGGATCAAACCGATAGTCCGCCCCGCATTGATCGCAGGGAAAGCGATGTTCTTCGATGGGCGCGTGTGTGTCGGGCAGGGGCATGAACGAAACCGGCCTTGGCTAAGGACAACAAACAGCAGGGCGTGCGGATGGCGGGCCGCCCAGTGGTCACGCGCCGGGCGGCGGTGGCGGCAAAACCGTGAACAGTTGCGCCAGCTCGGCCACATCTTCGGCCCGCAGCCAGCCATCTTGGCCCGCCGTCCAGACATAGGTATCGCGGGTCAGGTTACCATCGCTGGCCATGCGCCCCATGGCGGCCTTGGAAAACGGCCCTTTGGTTTCGCCACCCTCGGCGATGTGCCAGACATGTTCCACCGGCGGGGGCGGCGGGGCGGCTTGATCGGCCTGAGACGATCCGCCCCATGGCCCTTGTTGGTTGGCCATCTGCTGCGCCATGGCCATGCCCATCCCCATGCCAAGCCCGGCACCGATGCCGGCCCCGCCGGACGGGTTCTTGGCCGCGGCTGTCATCGCTTCGGCGGCGGAATACTGGGTGAATTTGCCCAGATCCCCTGCCAGCCCCGCCGAGGTGCGCTTGTCCAACGCCTCTTCCACAGCGGGCGGAAGTGAGATGTTCTCGATATAGAATTCCGGAATGGTCAGGCCGTATTCGGCCACCACCTTGGAAATCTCGGCGGCCACCAGCTTGCCCAGATCGGCGGTGTTGGCGGCCATGTCCAGCACAGGGATTCCGCTGCCCGCGATGATCCGCGAAAATGCCTGCACGATGATGTTGCGGATCTGATAGCTGATCTCGTCCATCGTAAACTCGCCATCTGTGCCCACGATTTCCGACAGGAACCGCGCCGGATCGGCCACCTTGACCGTGTAACTGCCAAAGGCGCGCAGGCGGGTGGGGCCAAACTCGGGATCGCGCAGCATGATCGGGTTCTTGGTGCCCCATTTCAGATTGCTGAACCGCGTGGTGTTGACGAAATAAATCTCGGATTTGAACGGCGATTTGAACCCATGATCCCAGTGGTTCAGCGTCGTCAGCACCGGCATGTTGTTGGTTTCCAACATATAAAGGCCGGGGGTGAAGACATCGGCCAACTGCCCCTCATGGACGAACACCGCCGATTGTCCTTCGCGCACGGTCAGCTTGGCGCCATACTTGATTTCATGGCCTTCGCGTTCGAACCGCCAGACCATGGTATCGCGGGTGTCATCGACCCAATGGATGACGTCGATGAACTCGCCGGTCAGAAAATCGAAAATACCCATCATGCAGGTCTCCTTGGGGGCGTCTTGTGGTTTCAGATGGACCCATCGGTCCCGGTCAGGATGCGCCGCGCGATGGGCAGCGCCTCGTCGGGGTACATGCCGGGTTTGAGGTCCGGGGTGTAAAGCAGGCTTAGCAATTCTTCGTCAAGCGAGGTGAGCAAGGCAAACTCGTCGTCGTCGTTAAAGATCGACGGCCGTGCATGGGGGCTATCGTTGGCCAGTCCAAGCCCCTGCGCCACTTCTTCGTGAACACAGGATTGGCGCATCAGTTTGGGGTGTTCGGCCCGGATTAAGGCAATCGCACGCCCATAGCTGTGATCGTTTTCCGACGATGAGAATGCAACCACAAGGCAATGAATTGTCCGGGGCAGGGTGCGAAACAGCGCAATCGACGCCGAGTTGATATTGGGCACGATCTGGCGAATCCGGTCAACGGCCTGCGCGCGATCATCTTCGCCCATGATCAGCACGTGAAAATTCGGGTTGCGGCGCCCGGTTGCGATGGGATGGCCCGTCACTTGTGCTAGCCGCTTGGCATAGTCACTGACCATGTCACGATCCATCGGGCGCTGTGCTTCGGGGACGCTGTCACCGAATTCCACGGCGATGCGCACCGGGCCTGTCCATTTCCGTAAACCCACCGGCCTGCCGTTGGATCGGCGCAAACCCGCGTTGCGTTCGTATTCGTCGTAAAACGCGATCCGCTCGAAATTGCGGATCACGTCGGTGTCGGTATAGGGCGTGTCGGCCCCGCCGCCATCGGTCCGCAGCAGCCCTTGGGCCAAAAGATCGGCCTGCACGGCGGAGTAATACCGGGTCATGGCCTGACTGGCGCGCGACGGGCCAGCATCGATTGGGGCGTCGGGCATCGCCACATCGGCGGGCCGCGCCTGCGGTTTGGTCTGGGGCGGTGCGTTGGCTGTCACGCAGGCGGACAGGGCCAGCAACGCTAGCCCTGTTGCGCAGTGCCGAGAGAGCCGCCGCACGCGCATCGCTCGGCTCAGGCCTTTGGCACGGATGTGCCGGCGGTGTCGCCGACGCCATCCTTGCGAGACTTGGCGGCGGCCAGCGTGTCGCGCAGATCGGTCTCCATTTTCTTCAAATCCTGTTCGGCGGCGGCGCGTTTGGCCTTGCCTTCATCGGCGATCTGAAGGCTTTCCTCGATGGTGCCGATCAGATCGGCATTGGCCTTTTTAACGGCTTCGATGTCAAACACGCCGCGCTCCATTTCTTCGCGGATCATCTTGTTGCTTTCGCGCAGGTTCTCTGCGTTCGAGGTCAGCAATTCATTGGTCAGATCGTTGGCATCGCGCACCGCCGCTGCGGCCTGCGCCGAGCGCTGGATCGTGACCGCCTGCGCCAGTTGCGTTTCCCAAAGTGGCACGGTGTTCACGAGGGTCGAGTTGATCTTGGTCACAAGGCTTTTGTCATTTTCCTGCACCAAGCGGATCGACGGCAACGATTGCATCGTCACCTGACGGGTCAGTTTCAGGTCATGCACCCGGCGTTCCAGATCATCGCGGGCGGCGCGCAGATCGCGCAATTCCTGCGCTTTCATAACCTGATCGCCCTCGGGCGCGGCCTGCATTTCGGCCTCTTTTGCGGGGATATGCGTATCGTCCAGCTCTTTCAGCTTTTCTTCGCCCGCCGCGATATAAAGCGCCAGCTCATCATAAAATTGTAGTGTCTTTTCATACAGCAGGTCCAGCGACTTGATGTCTTTTAGCAGCGTATGTTCGTGATGCAGCAGATCATCGGTGATCTTGTCGATCTGGCCCTGAACGGTTTCAAACCGCGCGGTGAACTTGGCAAAGGGGGCTGCGCGGCCCAATAGCTTTTCCCACCATTTACGCTCGCGCCGGACATCCAGTTCCGACACTGAAAAGCCACGGATCGTCGTGACGATGCCGCGCAGGCTATCGCCTGCCGGGCCGACATCCTTGTTGCGCACGCCCTGCAACATGGATTGCGAGATTTCCTGCAATTCCGCCTGTGCGGCCGATCCAAAGGATACGATCGAATTGCTGTCGGTCATGTCGATCTCGTCCATGCGCTTGCGAATTTCGCCGCTGGCTGTCGCGTCGGCCTGTTCAAGTGGCACGATGGCGTTGGCCTCGGCCGGTTGCGGCAGGATGGCGCGGCTTACTTCTTCGACATCGGCCAGCGCGGCCTCGGCTTTCTGGCGTGTGGTGTCCGACATGGTAATTCCTCACTCGTTGTTGCTGTCCGGGCGGATGCCCTCACGTTGCAGGCGGTCACGCAGAACGCCAATTTCAATGTCCAAATCGCTGCGGTCATCGCGCAGCAGCTTTTCGGTGCGCGCGGCAAAGTTGCCCGACAGATCATCCAGCAATGCGACGTAATCGGCCTTGGCCTGCGAATCGCGGTTGCGACCATAGATATCGGCGAACTTCACGGTCGCATCGCGCGCGCCCAGCAAATAAACCGACAGGTACTTGCGCGCCGCGGTCAGGTCGCGCGGGTCTTCTTCGACGGTGCGAAACAATTCGCGCGCGGTGGTCTTGAATTGCTCGACGCGGGCCTCGATCTGTCGGTCGCCGGCGCGCTTGATGGCCTCTGACATGGCGGTCAGGTGCTGTTCGGCCTCGTCCACGGCGCGCGCCACACGGTCGGTCTGGAACATATCCACGCCATCCACGCCCTTGTCGCTTAGCGGGTCCAGACCGAAGGCAAAGGAATGGATGACAGCGCCCAAAATGGCAAAGATCCCGGCCTCGATCAGGCCAAAGCCTGCGAGCCCGGCCACGAACAGGCCCGCGCCTGTGGCCAGTGATCCGACGATTTTGCGCGGCAGGGCGGGGCGGCGCGCCACCTTGCGCGCCTCATAGGCTTCTTGCGCCAGAATGCCCTCTCGGGTCAGCCACGCGGCCAAGATCAACAGGCCCAGTGCGGCCAGATACAGCGCCATCATCACCGGGTCGGATGTGAACGCCTTCCAGATCAGCGGCAAAGGCGCCAGAAACAACAGGTTTACCCGGCCCCCGGCCTTGGTGCGCTTGGCGCCGCGATACGGCCCGGTGTTCGGGGCTGCATTGGCACCGGCAGGCGCGCCATCGGGGCTGTGTTTTCCGCCATAACGCTGCGCCATTACGCGCCCCCTGCGATGGACACGTAGAAAATCAGTAACACCAGCAGGAAAAACGCCAGTTTCTGCAACCCTGTAACAGTCATAAGGCCCCCGGACCTTGTTAAGACAAAAAGAACTTAGGCGATGAAGCCCCGGCTTGCTAGGGGGAAGTTTGGGCCGGGCGGCGCATTGCCTGTCGCCGGGTTGGTGGGCGGCGCGGTGGCGTTGTTTCGACCTTACCCCGCTTTAGCGACAATGCTATGACGGCCTGATGACAGCGCGATCTTTTGTGCCCCGCGGGGCGGCCAGTTTCACCGTGGCCTATGATGGGCCACCGCGTGACGTGTATTTCTTGTTGCTGCCCAAGCTGACGCTTTTGGCCTTCACCTCGGCGGTCGAGCCGCTGCGCGTGGCCAATCAGGTGGCGGGGCGCGAACTGTATCGCTGGTATGTCATGACCGAAGATGGCGGCCCGGTGACCTGTTCCAGCGGCGTGCATATCACGCCCGATAGCGGGCTTGTCGATGTGCCCCGCGATGCGTTGGCGTTTGTTTGCGCGGGGATCGAACCCACGACCACCGCCAGCCGCCGCGCGGTGCAATGGGTGCGGCGTCAACGCGCGTTCGGGTGTCGTGTCGGCGGCATTTGCACCGGTGCCTTCGCCTTGGCGCAAGCGGGCCTGTTGCAAGGGCGTCGCTTTACGCTGCATTGGGAAAACCAGCCCGCGTTCGCAGAAAAATTTCTGGATCTCGAACCAACCGGCGCGCTCTATGAAATCGACGGCCCTTTGGTGACCTGCGGTGGCGGCAGCGCCGCAACCGACATGATGCTGGACCTGATCGAACGCGACCATGGCGGCGATCTGGCGACCATCGTGGCCGATATGTGCCTGCATGTGCGCTCGAACTTTCAGGATCGCAAACAGAAGTCGGCGTTTTCCTTTGCGCTCAGCAGCCGCAACGCCCACCTGATCGCCGCGATGCATGCGATGAATGACAGCCTTGAGGCCCCCCAGCCGATTGAGGACATCGCCGAACAGGTCGGCATCTCGCGCCGTCAGCTTGAGCGGCTGTTTACCGCCCATGTCGGTAGCACCCCGGCGCAATTCTATATCGAGCTGCGGATTTCACGGGCCCATGCGCTGTTGAACGAAACCGATCTCAGCGTGGCCCAGATCGCCGCCGCAACAGGGTTCAACAGCGCCTCGCAAATGGCCACCCGGTTTCGAAAGCGCTTTGGCATGTCGCCGCGCAGCTACCGCAAGAAATGGAGCGCAAGCGACGGCGCAGGCTAGGGGCAGCACCGCAACCGTCCAACGCCGCTGCACGCGCGACAGGCCGTGAAAGTCTGGTTTTTTGTCTTCAAAATCGGTGCCTTGCGGGCGGATGGGCGCGGCTTTGCTGTTGCGCGAGCTGTGGGATAACCCGCCCGAGACAATGGCCACGGCTTGAATTGTCACAGCCTTGTAGCAAAAGCGTCATCTTGATGAATCGGGCCGTTGGTAGCCACCCGGCAGAGCCCGGACCGGGCCAAAAACTGACAACGAGGTTGCTATCATGAACACCAATCGTCGTACTGCCATCAAGATGGGTGCCGCCGCGCTTGCCGCGCCGATGATCTTGCGCGCCACCGATGCTCTTGCCTCTTCGGGCAGCGTCAAGGTTCTGGCTTGGCAGGACTACATTCAGCCCAATATCGCCGAAAAATTTGAGGCCGATACTGGTATCAAGCTTGAGTTGACCACGTTCGGTTCGAACGACGAGGCCGAATCGACCATCCGCGCCAATGGCGGCAAGGGCTTTGACATCGTGTTCCCGTCGATCACCAACGCGGCTGGATACATCGACGACAACGGCGACAGCTTCTTTGCCGAAGTGCCCGCAGAGGTGAAGATCGACAACGTGATCCCGTCCTTCCTGCGCGACAGCGCCACGTTGGGCGGTGTGCATAACGGCCAGCAGATCTTGCTGCCCTTCGACTGGGGCACCGAGGGTCTGACCCTGAACCGCGTCAAGCTTAACATTACGGATGCCGACCTGAGCTATGGCGATCTGTGGCGCGACGAGGCCAAGGGCGCCGCCGCCTTCCGCCAGAAATCCGTGATCATGGGAACGGGTCTTTACCTTGATGCCATCGGCGAAGTGCCGTCGAACCGGATGCTGGATGTCTACAAATCCGAAGAAGAGGCCCGCCGTGTCTGGGGGGGCGTCGCCGGTTGGATGATCGAACGCAAGGAAAATTTCGGGGCCTTCTGGAACAACGCCACCGAAGCAACCGCCGCGTTCAAGGATGCTGGCTGTGTCATTGGTCAAACCTGGGATACCACTGGTCTGCTTTTGAACCGCGAAAACGCTGACTTTGTGTATCGCGCGCCCAAGGAAGGCATCATCACGTGGCTCGACAGCTTTGGCATGCTCAAGCAGGCCGAGAACCCCGAGCAAGCGGTGGCCTTCATGAACTTCATGCTGCAGCCTGAAACGGGTGGTATGTTCGCCAACAACACCGGCTACAACTCGGCCGTTGTCGGGGCGGCTGAGTTTGCCTCGGACGACTTCAAACGCCAGTTCAACGAGGTCTACACCGCCGAGGTTCTGGGCAACATGTGGTGGTGGCAGGCGGACACGCCGTTCTTTGCCCCGATCCGCAATGAGTTCGTCGAGATCATCACGAACGCCTGATTTTCAGGCGTGACTTAACGTGAAAAACGCGAGGGAGGCGTCTGCGCCTCTCTCCATTTTTCTTTTGTTTTCGGGGGCAAAATGCGCGGCAACGACGTCACGCTCGACAATGTGTCGATCACCTATCCCAATGGCTTCAGGGCCGTGCATCCCACGGACCTGACCGTTCAAGCGGGCGAGTTCTTTTCCATTCTCGGGCCGTCGGGCTGCGGCAAAACAACGATCCTGCGTGCCGTGTCGGGGTTTATCGAGCCGTCCGGCGGGCGCGTTCTGATTGGCGGGCAAGACATGGTCGGTATCGGGCCAAATGCACGCCCCACGGCGTTGATTTTCCAAAACCTTGCGCTGTTCCCCTTGATGAAGATCTGGGAGAACGTCGCCTTCGGACTGGAGGCGCGTGGCCTGTCGCGGCGCGCACGCCGGGCGCGGGCCGAGAAACTTCTTGATCTGGTGGCGCTTGGCGATCAGGCCGACAAGACGCCGAGCGAGCTGTCGGGCGGACAACGCCAGAGGGTGGCCATCGCCCGCGCGCTGGCCGTGGAGCCCGCCGTTCTGCTGCTTGATGAGCCGCTTTCGGCGCTGGACCTGAAATTGCGACAGCATATGCGCGCCGAACTGCGCGCCATTCAACGCCAGACCGGCGTGACCTTTATCTACATCACCCATGATCAGGGCGAGGCGCTGACCATGTCGGACCGGATCGCGGTGATGAACGAGGGACGGATCGAGCAGGTTGGCACCGGCGACGAGGTGTATTCCGCGCCCGCAACCGCCTTTGCCGCCTCTTTCGTCGGAGAGGCCAACCGGATTGATGGTCGGGTCGTGGCCGTGAATGGCGACTTGGCCGAGATCGACACCGCGCTTGGCCGGTTCCGCGCCCGCAATCCCATTGATCTGGGGGCCGGGGATGCCGCGATGCTGTTCGTGCGGCCCGAGGCCATGCGCTTGGGCCATACCGAAAACGGCTTGTCCGCGCGTTTGATGCGGCGCGACCTTGAAGGGGCGTTTCTGAACTTGTTTTTCGACGCGCAAGGGATCGAGTTGGCAGTGCATGTCACCAATGACGGGCAGGTTGCGATTCCCGCCGACGGGGCGGCCGAGATCGGGTTTCCCTCAGGGCGCGCTGTCATCCTGCCCGCCGGGCCGCTGGCGCGCACCGGTCAAGAGATGGTGGCCTAATGAAGTCGCTGTTGAAAGGCTATGGCGGGCCGCTGACCGCGTTCTTCTTCGGGGCGGTTCTGGTTTGGGGGCTCGTGCTGATCATCTTGCCCCAGCTGACGATGCTGGAACGGGCGATGACGGCGCCAAAACGGGCCTTGGACAGTTCGGTGGCGCTGACTCTGTCGCGCGATGCGCAGACCTGCATTTCGGTGTTGGAAATCCAAGACGCCGCGCCGGACGCCGACGCGTCGGGCGCGGGCATGGCTGTGCCCTCGGCCTCGGGGATGTCTGTTCCCTCGGCCACTGGTTTGGCGGTGCCGTCTGCGGGTGGGGCCACCCAGGCGGGCGCGACGCGGCCCTATATCCTGCAGTGCGACAGGGCCAATACGCATGTCGCGTTGGTGCGTGACCGGGGCGAGGCCACGGCCTATCTTGATACCACCTACGGCCTGCCTGCGTTGGCCGTTTCCGACCGTGATCCTATCGACTCACAAAAGCGCACAGCCGCCGAGATTTCCCAGATGGCCAAAACGCTCTACAGCGATCTGAAAGAGCGGGAGGCGCAGGCCAACCCGTATACTTTGGAGAATTTCGGCTGGCTGGTGGCGGCGCGGATGATCCCGCTGTCGCCCGAGCAAAAGATCATCGAAGACGCCAAATTGTCGAAAAAGCTTATGGGGCTTGTCGGGCTGCGCTTCGAAGAGGATGGCAAAGTCTTTGAACGCATCGGCCTGATCACCTTGGCCCGCACGCTGGCCTTTGCCATCGCCGCCACCGGGCTGGCGCTGATCCTGTGCTACCCGATGGCCTACAAGGTGGCGCTGGCCACCACGCCCGAACGTGCCGTTTGGCTGTTTCTTGGGCTGGTCATTCCCTATGCCATTGTCGAACTGATGCGGGTCTATGCGTGGACCGTGATCATCGACAATAACGGGCTGCTCAATGGCCTGCTGCAATGGCTCTACCTGATCGACGCGCCCGTGCAGTTCAAACGGTTCCCCGGCACTGTCTTCGTGGTGATCGTGTACACCTATGTGCTTTTCATGGTGTTCCCGATCTACAACGTGATGAGCACGCTGGACAGAAACCAGATCGAGGCGGCCAAGGATCTGGGTGCAAGCACCTGGCGGGTGCATTGGCGGATCATCATCCCGCACTCCAAACCGGGCATCGCCGTGGGCGCAATCGCCACCTTCATGCTGTCCGCCGGGGCGTTTTCCGTGCCACGGATCATCAGCCGTGGGCTGCAGGCCGAATGGTTCAGCCAAACGATCTATAACAAGTTTTTCGAAAGCCAGAATTCCAATGTCGGCGCCGCCTACAGCTTGGCCTATACGGTGGTCTGTTTCGTGCTCGTGGGGCTGTTCATGTGGCTCATGCGCACGCGGCTAAAAGACTTTGCGAGGGTGCAATGACATCGCAACGCTTGTTGACCGCCTATACATGGGCCTTCCTGATCTTCATGTTCGCGCCGCTTTTGCTGATGGTGCTGTCGAGCGTCAACGACACGTCGCCGCCGTCCGTTACCCAATGGGAGGGTCTGACCGGCAAGTGGTACGCCTATTTCTGGATGCCCGAGGCCGAGATGCGCGCCGACCCTGTGCTGCGGGCGCTGGACCGGGATCGCTTTGTCGGCTGTTTCGGCAATTCGCTGTATATTGCGGCGTTCGTGGTGCCGCTGTCGCTGATCCTTGGGCTTGCCGGGGCGGTTCTGCTGACCCGCTGGCGCAGCCGGGCCAATGGGCTGTTGTGGTGGGTGCTGCTGTCACCGATGCTGGCGCCCGGCATCGTTCTGGGCCTGTCGGCGCTGGTGTTCTGGGGGCGGCTGGGGGTCAATGCCGGGCTTTTCACCATCATTATGGCGCAAACCACCTTTGTTGCCGGATACCCGATGTTGATCCTGATGGCGCGACTGCAACGCCAACCGATCGAACTGGAAGAGGCCGCGCTGGACCTTGGCGCGACGCCATTCCGGGTCTTTCGGCGGCTGACCTTGCCGTATCTCTTCCCGGCGCTGGTCTCGGCGGGGGTCATCGCTTTCATGGCATCCATGGAAAATTATAACACCACGATGTTTGCCAAGGGCGGGGCCTGCACCTTTGCCACCGAGATCGGTGCCATGGCGCGCAACCCCAATGGCCACCCGCCGGTGATCAACGCGGTCGGCACGGTGATCATCGCCCTGACGGTTCTGGCGGCCACCGTCCACACGGTTTTGGCGCGGCGCGAGGCCAAGCTGTGATCCGCGCGCGGTGCCATCCGCAGTTGCGGTCGATCCTACCGCCACCCGTGCCCGCAGCGGCGGCTTTGCCGGAATGGCTGCGCAGCATGCCGTCCGAAGTCGACGCCGCCAGCCTTGGTGGCGTGGCGGTGCGCACGCTGAAACACTGCCCGCCGATGATTGATGCGCTGGCCACCGGTGTGATCGTTCCGCTGGCCACCGATCTGCATATCGCAGATGGCGAGATCGCTTGGGATTGGGATCCACCGATTCTAGAGGATGCGCTGATCTCGCGCGCGCCGGTTGGGCTGCATGTGCCGGAACAGGCCAGCGGCCTGCCCCTTCGGCTGACCTGCAATGCGGTGGTGAAGTTCATGAATTTCTGGACCCTTGAGGTGCCGGAAGGCTGGTCTTTGCTCTTCACCCATCCGCTCAACCGTGAAGACCTGCCGTTCCGCAGCCTATCAGGCGTTGTCGACGGCGATCTTTTTCGCGATGGCTATGTGCATTTCCCGGCGCTCTGGACCGATCCGTCTTTCCAAGGCACGCTGCCCAAGGGCACGCCGGTGGCGCAGGTTATCGCCGTTCCGCGTGGCGGGCAGGGGCTTGAGATCGGCGAAATGAGCGGCGATGACATCGCCCGCAACCGCGATGTGCAACGCGCGCTGAGCGAGGACCGCGGGGTCTATCGGAAACGGTTCCGGGCACGAGACCGCGACGGATAAGTCTTTACAGGGCCGGCTCTGGTATGTGACGTTTTTGTAAACGCACAAAACGGAGCAAGGCTATCCGGGGGCTTCTGGCCATATTCATTACTGTCTTGGGCGGCGCGCTATCAGCCGACGTGCCCAAAGCCGCCACGCCTGACCCCTACAACGCCCGCCGCGCGGCCTGCACGGATTGGATGATGAGCGACTATCCGACAGGGCTGGACGAAAGCTGGTGCACCGCCGAGTTTGCGCTGCCGTCGGCCTTTTTGATCAAATGCGCCCGCGCGCAGCACTTGGGTTTTGAATCGCCCACCCAACAAAAGGCCTGTCGCCTGATGTTCCTGCGCGCGGCGGAAACGGCTGCCAACGGGTTTGTTCTGAACTAAAGTTTCAGTGGAATCGCGCCTTTGGACACGCGGACCAGCGTTTTGATCACCGCCGCCGGGTTGGGGTGGCTTTCCATCAGGGCGCGGCGAAGCGCTTTGACATTCGGATCACCCGTTTCGGCGGCGATGCGATAAAGCGCAAGATCGGCCTCGTGGTCGCCGCGCAGCGGCGACCACGCGGTATAGGCCGTGTCATACGCCCCGATCCGCAAGCTGACACGGCCCAAGTTGCGCCGTGCGTCGATGTCATCCGGTGTCAGTTCCAGCGCCCGCGAAAATCCTGACATGGCCGTTGCAAAATCTTCCTGCGACACTGCCGCGCGACCCAGTTCGAACCAAGCCGCAGCATGGCCGGGCGCGTGCTGCACAGCGCGGTGCAAAAGCGCGGTTGCGGCCTGCATCTGGCCCAGCTCCATCAGAACCTTGCCGTGATTATACAGCATCGCCGGGTGCGCTGAATCAGTCGCCGTCACAGGCGCCAATATGGCGTTTGCGTCTGCCCAGTCTTGCCGTGCGATCGCGTTTTGAAGCCTTTTGGTGTCCATGCGTTTGCATAGCGTGTCTTCACGACAGTTTTGTCACAAATTCGTTTCTCACAGGGCTTAGGCAGGTGTGAAAAATACCCAAGGAGCCAAGCCATGGTTTTATCTGCCTTTTCTGCTCCGGGCCGGTTCTGGCGCGGTAATCTGCACACCCATTCCAACCTGTCAGACGGCTGCCTTGCCCCGGTTGAGGTGTGCCGCCGCTACAAGGCCGAGGGCTATGATTTCATCTCTTTGACCGATCATTTCATCGGCTTTTATGGCTATCCCATCGCCGAAACCAAAACCTTTCGCGATGATCGATTCACCACCATCCCGGGGGCCGAACTGCACTCTGGCGCGATGGAAAATGGTGAACTTTGGCACATTCTGGCCGTAGGACTGCCCGAAGATTTTGCACCCCCCAACGCACCGGGCTTTCACGCGGTCGAAGGGCAGGAAACCGGCCCCGAACTGGCGCAGCGTGCCCGCGATGCCGGGGCGTTTGTGTCCATTGCCCATCCGCATTGGTCAGGCCTGACGCTGGCCGATGCCCGGTCGATCACGGCGGCGCATTCGGTCGAAATTTACAACCACGGCTGCGCCATTGGCTGTGACCGCGAAGGCGGCGGGCATGTTCTTGACCTGCTCTTGTCCGAAGGGCGCGACCTGACCATCATCGCCACCGATGATGCGCATTTCACCGAGCCCGACCATTTCGGCGGCTGGGTTATGGTCAAGGCTGAGGCCAACGAGCCTGACCTGCTGTTGAGCGCGCTCAAGCGCGGCGATTTCTACAGCTCGCAAGGGCCAGAGATACGCGGCATTACCGTCGATGAAAGCGCCGTTCATGTGGAGAGCACCGCGGTCTCGTCGATTATCCTTCAAGGCAAGGGCCAAGCGGCGACGGCCATACACGGCACATCCATGACCCGGGGGCGGGTGCCTTTGGATCGGTTTCGCAACTCCCCTTGGCTGCGTGTCACGGTGGTGGATGCCGCAGGCAAAAGGGCTTGGAGCAATCCCTTCCGGCTTGAAGGCTAGGTGTCCAACGCGTCCAGAACGGTGCACAAAGCGCCGGGTGTTCGCGAAAATGCGCAGTCTTGACCGCCCCGCATTCCGGCCAAGCCTGACACGCCTGCCTTAGCGTTTGCGCCGGGTGCGCTGTGGCTTTGGTTTGGCGGGTTTCGCGGTCTCTTTTTCCTCGGTCATCCCCAATTGATCGCGTAGGATGCGGGGGCGAATTTCTTCGACCGCGCCGGTTTTGAGATTGCCCAACTGGAACGGCCCGTAAGAGACCCGGATCAGTCGATTGACGCTTAGGCCCACGGCCTCCATCGCGCGGCGGATTTCGCGGTTGCGGCCTTCGCGGATGCCCACCGTGACCCATGCGTTCGCGCCTTGCTGACGATCCAGCGTCACTGTCATGGGCTGGAACTTTTCGCCATCAACCACAAGCCCTTTGCGCAGCGGTTCAAAGGTGGCATCGGTTGGGCGGCCCTTGATCCGCACCCGGTATTTGCGCAGCCATCCGGTTGAGGGCAACTCCAGCTTGCGCTTGAGCGCACCATCATTGGTCAGCAGCAGCAGGCCTTCTGAGTTCAGGTCAAGCCGCCCCACGGTCATGACGCGCGGCAGGTCTTCGGGCAGTTCGTCAAAAATGGTTGTGCGGCCTTGTTCATCGCGGTTGGTGGTCACAAGGCCCGTGGGCTTGTGATACAGCCAAAGGCGCGGCGGCTCGGGGGCTTGCAGGTCGCGGCCATCGACGGTGATCTTGTCCTTGTCGGTGACATTCAGCGCCGCGCGTTCGATCTTCTTGCCGTTCACGGCAACGCGGCCCGATTCGATCATGCGCTCGGCCTCGCGGCGGCTGGCCACACCGGCGCGTGCGATTACCTTGGCGATCCGGTCGCCTGTATTCTGTGTCTTATCCATGACCAGTCGCTTAACGCAAAGCCGGCCCTTGCGAAAGCCGGGATCGCACGGCATGACGGTATCATGACGTTTACCAGCCACATGCAGACCGCGCTTGACGAGGCGCGCAAGGCCGCCGACCGGGGCGAGGTGCCTGTGGGGGCCGTGCTGGTGGATGCGCGGGGGCAGGTGGTAGCGCAGGCGGGCAATCGCACCCGCGAATTGCATGACCCAACAGCCCATGCCGAGATATTGGTGATCCGCGCCGCCTGCGCCGCCGCCCAAAGCGAGCGTTTGCCAGGCTATTCCCTTTACGTCACGCTGGAACCCTGCGCGATGTGCGCCACGGCGATATCAGCGGCCCGGATCGCGCGACTGTATTACGCGGCGTCCGACCCGAAATCAGGCGGGGTGGCGCATGGCGCGCGGGTGTTCAGCCACCCGCAATGTCACCATGCGCCCGAAATCTATGACGGTATCGCGGCGCATGAGGCCGAAACCCTGCTAAAGACGTTCTTCCAAGACCGCCGCGACATGGGGGCTTAAAGCTCGATCGCGCGCATCACCTCAGGCTCGATCACATCGACACCGGGCAGGGCGTCGATCAGTTCTTGGGCGGACTGTTCAAGGATCGGGAAGGTCTTGTAGTGGCAGGGGATGAGCGTTTTGAACTCAAAGAACGTTTTGGCCGCATAGGCCGCGCGCCGCATGTCCATCGTGAAATGCCCGCCCGCGCACAGGATGCCGATATCGGGTGCGTGCAGATCGTTGAAGATTTTCATATCGGCCATCACGTCGGTATCGCCGGACAAGTAAATCGTATGACCTTCGCCCGCGATCATGTAGCCGCATTCGGTGCCCACCACATGCGGCCCGGTGTCTGATCCGATCGAATTGGAATGCACGGCGTTCACCATCGTCACCTTGACGCCATCCAGATCGACGGTGCCGCCTTTGTTGAAGCCCACGGTTTCAAGGCCCTCATGTTCTTCCCAATAGGCCATCAGATCGAACTGGCCGACCACCGGAACGCCGAGTTCCTTTGCCAGCCGGGGCAAGTCGCCTGCATGGTCGAAATGCGCATGGGTCAGCAGGATATGTGTGGCCCCCTCGGTGGCGGCTGGATGCTGATCGGGTTCCAGCATCGGGTTGCCCGTCAGCCAAGGGTCGATCAACAGGACCAACCCGCCGATCTCAAGCCGGAAAGACGCGTGTCCAAGCCATGTGAGTTTCATGTCAGTCTCCCTATCTTCGTTTGATGCCACCCTAGCAGGCTGACAGCGCAGGAAAAGGGCCGCCATATGCTTGCGCCGTCCGTGTCCGGGCGCTAAACGCTGGTGCGATTGCAAAAACCGGAGATTGATGCATGTCGATCGACAAGGACACCGCCGCGAAAGTGGCCAAGCTGGCGCGCATCCGGGTTGAGGATGACGCGTTGCCGGCTTTGGCGCAGGAATTCAACGATATCCTCGGCTTTATCGAACAACTGGCTGAGGTTGATGTCGAAGGGGTTGAGCCGATGACCGGCGTGACGCCCATGCGCCTGAAGCGGCGCGAAGATGTGGTGACCGAAGGCGGCATGGCCGACACGGTGCTGTCGAATGCGCCGGATGCGCGCGAAGGGTTCTTTGCCGTGCCGAAGGTGGTGGAATAATGACCGAGCTTAGCAAACTGACCATCGCCGCCGCACGTGACGCGCTGCGCAAGGGCGACGTGACCAGCCTTGAATTGACCGAAGGCTGCCTGTCGGAAATCGACAGTGCCGGCGCGTTGAACGCTTTTGTCCACAATACGCCCGATGTGGCGCGCGAACAGGCCAACGCTGCCGATGAGCGGATCAAGGGCGGCGACGCGCCTGCGATGTGCGGTATCCCCCTTGGCATCAAAGATCTGTTTTGCACCAAGGGCGTGGCCAGTCAGGCGGCCAGTGGCGTCTTGGATGGCTTCAAGCCCGAGTATGAATCGACAGTCACGCAAAACCTGTTCGACGCGGGTGCCGTGATGCTGGGCAAGCTGAACATGGATGAATTTGCCATGGGCAGCTCGAACGAGACCAGCGTTTACGGCAACGCCGTGAACCCGTGGAAAGTGGATGACCGGCACCTGACGCCCGGCGGGTCGTCGGGCGGGTCGGCCAGTGCGGTGGCCGCCGATCTGTGCCTTGCGGCCACGGGCACCGACACCGGCGGATCCATCCGGCAACCTGCCGCGTTCACAGGCATCACCGGGATCAAGCCGACCTATGGGCGCTGTTCGCGTTGGGGCATCGTGGCGTTTGCATCATCTTTGGATCAGGCTGGGCCGATGACCAAGGACGTGCGCGATGCCGCGATCATGCTTGAGGCGATGTGCGGCCATGACCCCAAGGATTCGACATCGGCTGACATTCCCGTTCCGGATTTCGAGGCCATGCTGACGGGCGATATCAAGGGCAAAGTTATCGGCATCCCGCGCGAATATCGCATGGACGGCACGCCCGATGAGATCGAAAAGCTGTGGGCCGATGGCACTGCCATGCTGAAAGATGCGGGCGCGGAAATTCGCGATATTTCCTTGCCGCATACGAAATATGCGCTGCCCGCTTATTACGTTATCGCACCGGCCGAGGCGTCCTCGAACCTCGCACGCTATGACGGGGTGCGCTACGGCCACCGCGCCAAGCTGGAGCAAGGCGACGGCATCACCGAAATGTATGAGAAAACTCGCGCCGAAGGCTTCGGCGACGAGGTCAAGCGCCGCGTGATGGTGGGCACCTATGTGCTGTCGGCGGGCTTTTACGACGCCTATTACAACCGGGCCCGCAAAGTGCGCACCTTGATCAAGCGCGATTTTGAACAGGTGTTCGCCGATGGCGTCGATGCGATCCTGACACCGGCCACACCGTCCGCAGCCTTCGGGTTGGGCGAAATGACCGATGCCGATCCGGTGCAGATGTATCTGAACGACGTGTTTACCGTTACCGTCAACCTTGCCGGGCTGCCGGGCATCTCGGTGCCGGCCGGCGTCGATAAACAGGGCTTGCCCTTGGGCCTGCAACTGATCGGACGTCCATGGGAAGAGGGGGATTTGCTGAATACGGCCTATGCGCTGGAGCAAGCCGCCGGGTTTATAGCCAAGCCCGAAAAATGGTGGTAAGCAGCCGCTTAGATTGAAAGATGGCAGGACAATGCAGATGCGGTTTATTCTTGGTATGACGGCCGTTGTGGCCTTGACGGCCTGTTCTCCGTCGATTCCGGACAGCGGCGGGGGTGTCGGGTTCGGTGACTATACCGAATTTGAGGCGCAAAGACAGGCGCGCGAGGCACAATTGACTGGTGCCGCTGTTCCTGCCCCGAATGCGGTGTCCTCTGAAACTCTGGACGGCGCGGCTGTAACGGCTCTACCCGGTGACGCCTCCGATCTGGCGGCTGAAACGCGGGCGGCTTTGGCCGAACGCGACGGCAATTCGGGCCAGCCGGTGGTGCATGCCAGCCCGGACAATCCCGCACCGCAAACCGTGACATCCACAACCGGGATTTCCGAGGAAACGAATTTCGATGCGGTCAGCGGCGAGCGTAGCATCGAAAGCGATGCGGCGCTGATTGCCCGTAACCGCGCCCAGTATCAGGTCGTTCAACCACAGGCGTTGCCGCAACGCTCGGGCAATGCCGCGCCGAACATCGTGCAATACGCGCTGGAAAGCACTCATCCGATTGGCACGCAGGTGTTCAGACGCCCGGGGTTTAACAAGGACACCAGATTCCAACGCGCTTGTGCGAAATACGCCTCGCCCGATCAGGCGCAAATCGCGTTTATGGCAAAGGGCGGACCGCAGCGGGATCGTTTGGGTGTTGATCCGGATGGGGATGGGTATGCCTGCGGATGGGATCCGCGCCCCTTCCGCAAAGCAATCGGTGGCTGACAGGGTTAACGCAACCTGGCACCCGTCGCCCAATCATGGGCCGCGCCGTGACGGGGCCATGCCCGATCTGATCGTGCTGCATTATACCGCCATGTGCAGTGCAGAGGCCGCGTTGCAGCGTCTATGTGACCCTGCCGCCGAAGTGTCTGCCCACTATCTGATCGGCACCTGTGGCACCATCTGGCAGATGGTGGAGGAGGGCAGCCGCGCGTGGCATGCCGGGGCAGGGCGGTGGGGCGACGTCTGCGATGTCAATTCGCGTTCGATCGGGATCGAGTTGGACAATACCGGCCACCACCCGTTTCCCGACCCGCAGATGCGCGCGCTTGAGGCGTTGATGGGCGGCATCAGGACCCGTTGGCGCATCCCGCCCGAGCGTGTGATTGCGCATTCCGACATGGCCCCGGCACGCAAATGCGATCCGGGACCACGGTTTGATTGGGGCCGTCTGGCCCGTCTGGGGCTTTCAGTTTGGCCCAAGGCCAGCGCCGCGCGCGGGGATTTCGTGCAAAACGCGCGCCGCTTTGGATATGCAACCGACCCCGATAACAGCGCGCAGGCCACGGATTTGATCTTGAAAGCCTTTCGTCAGCGATTTCGGCCGTGGGCCTATGGCCCGTTGGATGACACGGATCGCGCCCTGATGGCGGATCTGGCCGCGCGTTATCCCGTTGACCACGACACCAACGATGCCTAGATAGCACTGCGCGGAAGGCTGGATGGCCGCGAGGTGCTTGGCACCCCGAGGAAAGTCCGGACTCCACAAGGCAATGGTGCCGGGTAACGCCCGGCCGGGGAAACCCGAGGGAAAGCGCCACAGAAAACAAACCGCCGTGCCTGTCGCGGTAAGGGTGAAACGGTGGGGTAAGAGCCCACCGCGGGGCTGGTAACAGCGCCGGCATGGCAAGCCCCACCAGGAGCAATGCCGAATAGGGATCGCGCGCGGGGGCAGGTCTTGGATCATTCCAAGATACCGCCCGCAGGGACGTCTTGCCCCAGCGATCCGGGTTGGCAGCTTGAGGTGCCGTGGCAACACGGTGCCCAGAGGAATGGTCATCCAGTCCCGGACCACGGTTCGGGATGGACAGAATCCGGCTTACAGGCCTTCCGCGCTATTTTTATCGTTAAGGCTTTTCACCTGATGCGACTGCGCTAATATCGCGTCATGCCGTATGAATGGACAACAGACCCCGATGAAAAACAGGCCGCGCGCCTGAGGCTGTGGCCGCACAGGTCTTTGCCGCGTAAAGGGTTTGCCGCGTTCATTCTGGCAACATTCGCGTTGATCACAGTGCCGCTTTACCCGTTGCTGGGCACCGTCGTGTTATGGGCGTTGCTGCCGTTTTTGCTGCTCGCTGTTGCGGCGATCTGGTGGGCGTTGGAAAAATCCTATCGCGATGCGGATATGACTGAGGAACTGTCGATTGACCCCGATCAAACCCATCTGGTGCGCACCAATCCCGGCGGTGCGCGTCAGGAGTGGGATTGCCTGAGTTATTGGGCCCGCGCACATATGCACCCCACCGGGGGGCCGGTTGCCCATTACATCACCTTGCGCGGCTCTGACCGCGAAGTCGAAATCGGCGCATTCCTGTCCGAGGACGAACGTAAAGCGCTGTATGGCGAAATCGTGGATGCGCTCAAGGTCGCCAACGCAAACCGCCCCGTGACATAACAGGGGGTTTGCCCGCTGGTCAGCTCAGCTTGTCTTTGATTTTGGGGCCGACAGCGCCAAAATCCATCTGCCCGGTATATTTTGCTTTCAGGCGGGCCATGATCTTGCCCATGTCGCGGATTGATTTTGCCTCAACCTCGGCAATCGCGGCATCAATCGCGGCCTCGGTTTCCTTATCGGTCAACTGGCGCGGCAGGAATTCTTCGATCACCGCAATCTCGTGGCGCTCGCGGTCGGCCAGATCCAGTCGCCCGGCCTCTTCGTAGGCGCGCACGCTTTCTTGCCGCTGCTTGGTCATCTTGCCAAGGATCGCAAGGATATCGGTGTCGGTCACGCCGTCTTCGCCGTCGCTGCCGCGCCGCGCGATATCCTGATCCTTGATTGCCGCGTTTATCAAGCGCAAGGTCGCAAGGCGTGCTGTCGCCTTGTCTTTCATTGCCTGTTTCAGGGCCGTGTTCACGCGCTGTCGCAAATCCATTCTGGTTTAGTCCATGCTGTGGTCACAAGCCGTGAACCCTACAGAACTAGCATCTTTCTGACAACCGGTTTACGGTGTGCGCGATGGCCTTGTTTTGTGGCCTTGCGGCGTGCTCATCTTGTCCCTTGACCCGACCGGGGCAGGCTCATACATATCCGCCAATTTGCCCACACCCGGAGACTCGTCCCATGGCCCACGCGACCCAAGACCGACCGACCGCCTGCTTGGCCTTGGCCGACGGCACGTTGTTTTACGGCAAAGGCTTTGGCGCGGTCGGCGACACCACCGCCGAGCTGTGTTTCAACACCGCGATGACCGGCTATCAGGAAATCATGACCGACCCGTCTTATGCAGGGCAAGTGGTGACATTCACCTTCCCGCATATCGGCAATGTTGGTGTGAACCCCGATGATGACGAAACCGCCGAACCGGTGGCCGAAGGCATGGTCGTGAAATGGGATCCGACGGACCCCAGCAACTGGCGGGCAACCGAAACGCTGGCTGACTGGATGGCCAAGCGCGGGCGCATTGCAATCGGCGGCGTCGATACCCGCCGCCTGACCCGCGCGATCCGTCAGCAGGGCGCGCCGCATGTGGCGCTGGCCCACGATCCCGAAGGTAATTTCGATACGGCCGCTCTGGTCGAAAAGGCACGGGCCTTTGCAGGCTTGGAAGGCATGGATTTGGCGCGTCGCGTGACCTGTGCACAATCCTATCGGTGGGATGAAATGCGCTGGGCGTGGCCCGAAGGGTACGTCAAACAGACCGACGCCAAGCATAAGGTTGTGGCGATTGATTACGGGGCAAAGCGCAATATCCTACGCTGTCTGGCAAGCGCAGGGTGTGATGTGACGGTCTTGCCCGCCACGGCCACGGCCGAGGATGTGCTGGCCCTTAACCCCGACGGGGTTTTTCTGTCGAACGGTCCGGGCGACCCGGCGGCAACCGGCGCATATGCCGTTCCGATGATCAGCGGCGTTCTGGACAAGGGGTTGCCGATGTTCGGCATTTGTCTGGGCCATCAAATGCTGGCCTTGGCGCTTGGTGCAAAGACCGTCAAGATGAACCACGGCCATCATGGGGCGAACCATCCGGTCAAGGATATTGAGACCGGCAAGGTCGAAATTACCTCGATGAATCACGGTTTTGCCGTCGACAGCCAGAGTTTGCCCCAAGGCGTGATGGAAACCCATGTCTCGCTGTTTGACGGATCAAATTGCGGATTGCGGATGACGGATCGCCCGGTATTTTCCGTGCAGCACCACCCCGAAGCAAGCCCCGGCCCGCAAGACAGCTTTTACTTGTTCGAGCGGTTTGCGGCCTCGATGGCGGGCTAAACTGCTCGCTTTAACCTCTTGTTAACCTTTAATTTACCGATGGTTAACCTTCCTTGCCCATTGTTGAACAGGCAATCAGGGCAAGGAGGGACACATGGGGATTTCAGAGCTGCGCCAGCTTGGTGTGCCCCGTGGTATCCCGGCAGCGGATAAAACCAGCATCGGCACCGATCTGGTGCGACGCGGCGTGATCTCGCGGTCGGACCTAGAGCTTGCGCAGATCGTGCAGCGCCATTGCGATGCGCCGTTGGATGACATCCTGCAAGCCGAAGGGCTGAGTGATGAAACGTCTTTGCTTGCCGCCCATGCCGCACGTTTGGGCGCGCGCACCGCGTCACCGGATGATTTGAAGACCCTTCCCGAATTTCAAAGCCAAGCCGATCCCAAGCCGTTGATCCGACATGGCGTTCTGCCCGTCACCGATCGTGACGGACAGCCTGCCATTCTGACCCATGGTGCCATGCAAATGTCTGACGTGGCGGATATCCTGCCGCAAGGGACTGACCCGACACAGAGGCGCGTGTTGTTGGCACCGCGCACCGCGTTGCAGGACACAATCGCGCAGCGGTATCGACACACCCTGACACAGGCCGCGCAAAACCGCGTTCCGGCCATGGAAAGCTGTCGCACATGGGGCGATAATTTCCGGCGTCGCTTGGGTTTTACCTTGGTTTTTCTGGCGGGATTGCTGGCGCTTTCACTGGCGTTTCCCGTGGCCGTGTTCGGGGTGTTTGTGGCATGGGCCAGCCTGACGCTGATCATTTCCGCCGGTATGAAAACCGCAGCTTTCATTGCCCGGATGGCCACAGGCGACGCCGCGCTGCCATCGGCGCCGGCCCCGCAGGCCGGGGTGCCATTGCCAAAAGTTTCGGTCTTGGTGCCGCTGTTCCGCGAGACGGAAATCGCCCACCACCTGATTGCCCGGCTTTCACGGCTGACATATCCCAAATGCTTGCTGGATGTTGTGCTTGTCCTTGAAGAGGAAGACGACCTGACCCGTCAGACCTTGGCACAAATCGACCTTCCGCCATGGATCAGGGCAGTTGTCGTGCCGGATGGTCAGCCGCGCACCAAGCCGCGGGCGATGAACTATGCGCTTGATTTCTGTCGGGGCGATATCATCGGCATTTTCGATGCCGAAGATGCGCCCGACCCCGATCAGATCACGGCGGTGGCGCGGCGCTTTCAACAGGCTCCGGACAATATGGTCTGTGTGCAGGGTATCCTTGACTATTATAACCCGCGTCAGAACTGGCTCGCGCGCTGTTTCACCATCGAATACGCCACGTGGTTCCGGATAATTTTGCCGGGAATGGCGCAGCTTGGGTTTGCCATTCCGCTTGGCGGAACAACGCTGTATTTCCGGCGTGACGCCTTGGAAAAACTGGGCGGATGGGACGCCCATAACGTGACCGAGGATGCCGATTTGGGCTTTCGGCTGGCGCGGCATGGCTACCGCACCGAGATGCTGCACACGGTCACCGGCGAAGAGGCCAATTGCCGCCTGTGGCCATGGATCAAGCAGCGCTCACGCTGGCTGAAAGGATATATGACGACATACTTGGTGCATATGCGCCGCCCGCTGCTGCTGTATCGCCAGTTGGGCGCATGGAAATTCTGGGGATTTCAGGCGCATTTCATCACCGCCTTGTCGCAGTTTGTTTTGGCGCCGTTCCTGTGGTCGTTCTGGCTGGTTTTGTTCGGTCTGCCACATCCGTTGGACGCAGTTCTGGCGCGTGAGGTGCTTGTCGCTTTTGGAAGCCTGTTTTTGATGGTCGAGGTGGTCAACATCGTGATCCACGCCGCCGCCGTCCGGGGGCCGCGGCATAGCCATTTATTGCCATGGGTGCCGACCATGCACGTCTACGCGCCGCTTGGGGCCATTGCCGCTTACAAGGCGCTTTACGAATTGGTGCTTAAGCCGTTCTTTTGGGACAAGACCACGCATGGCCTGTCTTTGAACCCTGAGGCGCGGCCTATAACCACCGCGTCAGACCAAGGTGGAAACCTCACCTGAATCAAGCTTCAACCGGGTCACGAACGCCTTGGATATATGCGCCTTGAGAGCCTCGCCGGCAGCCGCCGCATCGCGCGCTTCGATCGCCGAGACGATGGCGTCATGCTCTTTCAAGGCATCCTCGGGGCGGCCAAGGGCGGCCAGCGACGTGGTGGCCATCAACGCCATCGAACGATGCACAAGATCCAGTTGTTGCACCAAAAACCGGTTATGCGAGGCAAGATGAATCTGCTTGTGAAAGCGTCGGTTGGCCCGTGCCATGGCCTGCGGGTCGTTCAGCAGCGCCCGGTCATCCTCGACCATATCGCGCAATACGCGCACCTCTTCGTCGGTGGCATGGCGGGCGGCAAGGTTGGCCGCCAACCCCTCAAGCTCGGCGCGCACAACGTAAAGCTCGGCCAGTTGGTTGTGATCCAATGAGGCGACGATCAGGCTGCGACCGTCACGGGCCAGCAGCGATTGCGTCTCAAGGCGTTGCAAAGCCTCTCGGATCGGGGTCCGCGATACGCCAAAGCGTTCTGCAAGATCGCTTTCGACCAAGCGATCGCCGGGTTTGTAAAGCCCGATGTCGATCGCTTCGAGGATCAACGTGTAGGCATCTTTTTGCGGCGTTTTCATAAGCACGGCCTGTCCCTGTTATGTGATCCGGCGACACTAAGCAGGGAAGGGGCCGGTTATCAAGGGTCACACGATTGCACCCATCGTCGCGCCAGCCTATGGTGCGGCCATGCCGAAGCAATACTTTGATCATGTGGACAGCTGGGTGTTCGATTTGGACAACACGCTTTATCCACCACAGGTGCGGCTGTTCGATCAGATCGAACAGCGCATGACCCAATACGTCATGACGGCGCTGCGTGTTGACCACGTGGAAGCGGATCGTTTGCGCGATCACTACTGGCGGCAACATGGCACCACGCTTGCCGGGCTGATGCGCGAGCATGGCGTTGATCCTGATCCCTATCTGGTGGCGGTGCATGATATTTCGTTCGATGCGTTGCTGCCCGACCTCAACCTGCGCAATGCCATCCATGGTTTGCCGGGGCGCAAGATCGTCTACACCAATGGCAGCGGCCCGTATGCAGAACAAGTGATCGACCGCCGCGGGCTGTCGGGGCTTTTTGATGCGGTCTATGGCGTCGAACATGCAGGTTATCGGCCCAAACCCGAACAAGCGGCGTTCGAGGCGATATTCCAGCGTGATGGGCTGATGCCCGCGCGCGCCGCCATGTTCGAGGATGATCCACGCAACCTGCGTGCGCCGCACGCCTTGGGAATGCGGACGATACATGTGTCCCCGGAGGCCTTGCCAACCGATCATATCCACCACCACACCGATGATCTGGCCGAGTTTCTGACGCGACTGGTCTGAACTGTCGCATGCGTCGAAATGTGCCTTTGTGGAATGGCGTCGCGTCATATTTATAACGCACAGTTCTAATTCGTCCAAGGAAAGATCATGACAGCACTCGACACGGGTATCGCATCCAAAACCGAAGACAACCACACCACCAGCGCAGACAAAGACGCGGATATCGCGGTGGCCGGTCCGATTCTGCTGACCGTTATTGTGCTGGTCGCAGCATGGGCCGCCAGCTTTGTGATGTGGGGCGTTCCTGGTCTCTATATTCCGGCGGTGGCAATGGTTCCGGTGATGATGGCTGTGCTGATCTGGATTTCCCGGGGGTGACACTGCCGATCTGCTGGCGCTTATCGGCAGGCGGCCTATGTTGAACCGCAGGAGGGCAGCGCAATGACCAAACCGGAGTTCGACATCGTAGTTTCGGGGGGCGGCGTGGCCGGTCTTACGGCGGCGGCTGTGTTTGGCAGTGCCGGATTTTCGGTGCTGTGCGTCGATCCGACGCCGCCGGTAACCGAGCGTAATTCCGAAGGGTCTGACCTGCGGACAACGGCATTTTTGCAGCCCGCGCAGGCGCTGTTGGACAGGGCAGGCGTGTGGGCACGGCTTGCCCCCCATGCCGAGGACCTGCAGATCATGCGGATCGTCGACGCAGGTGGCCCAAACCCCGAACCGCGCCTGACCAAGGAATTCAACGCTGCGGACATCTCGGACAAGCCGTTTGGCTGGAACCTGCCCAATTGGCTGCTACGGCGCGAGATGGTGGCGCATCTGCAGACGCTCGACACCGTTGAGTTTCGGCCCGGCACCGGATTTGCGTCCTTGTTCACCCGCGAGTCCGAGGCCCGCGTTGGCCTGACCGATGGCAGCCGGGTGCGCTGTCGTCTTGTGATCGCCGCCGATGGCCGCAACTCACCGGTGCGCGACGCCACTGGAATTGGCGTGAAAACAACGCGCTACGGGCAAAAAGCCTTGGCCTTTGCTGTCACACACCCAATCCCGCATGAAAATGTCTCGACCGAAATTCACCGCTCAGGCGGGCCGTTCACCTTGGTGCCTTTGCCGGATTACGACGGGCGGCCCAGTTCGGCTATCGTCTGGATGGAAGACGGCCCTGAGGTCGAACGCCTTGCCGCCTTGCCGGTTGACGCTTTTGAGGCCGCGATGAACGTGCGGTCGTGCCAATTGTTTGGGCCGCTGTCGCTGGCGTCGCGACGCACCACATGGCCCATCATCAGCCAGCAGGCGGACCAGATGTATAGCGAACGCGTGGCGCTTGTGGCCGAGGCGGCCCATGTCGTGCCACCCATCGGGGCGCAAGGCTTGAACATGTCACTTGGGGATATGCGGGTGCTTCTGGAATTGGCCGAGGCTGCGCCCGAGCGCTTGGGCGATGCGCAGATGCTTCAGGCATATCACCGCCGCCGGCATTGGGAAGTTTCAGCGCGGGTGCGGGGCATCGACGTGTTGAACCGGGCGTCGATGATGCAGGCGCAGCCCTTGCGCGATGCGCGCGCCATGACGCTGAATGCGATTTATTCACTGGCCCCGGTGCGCAAAACGCTGATGCAGCTTGGATTGGGCGCACGCGGATAAACCACCGCGCGCGCCAAACTTGCGAACCCGCCTGTCATGGCGGGTGAGCGGGCCTTTTAAAGCACTTTGTCCAGAACGGTTTTCAAACGGCTAACCGTTCCCGGCACGTCATACAGTTTGTCCAGCCCGAACAGCCCCAGACGGAATGTGCGAAAGCCTTCGGGCTCATCACAGGCCAGCGGGACACCTGCGGCAATCTGCATACCTTGGGCGGCAAATTTGCTGCCATTCTGAATGTCGGGATCGTCGGTGTAGCTAACCACAACGCCCGGTGCGCCAAAGCCTTCGGCAGCGACGGATGTCACGCCCTTGTCGGCCAGCATGGCGCGCACGGCATTGCCAAGCTCCCACTGGGCATCGCGTAGCTTTTCAAACCCGTAATCGCGGGTTTCGATCATGGTGTCGCGAAACGCGCGCAAGGCATCGGTGGGCATGGTGGCATGATAGGCGTGCCCGCCGTTTTCATAGGCCTGCATGATGTCGTGCCATTTCTTCAGGTCGATGGCAAAGCTGTTGGATTTTGTGGTGTCCAGACGCGCGACCGCGCGCGCCGACATCATCACCAACCCGGCAGAGGGCGAGGCCGACCAGCCCTTTTGCGGCGCGGAAATCAGCACGTCCACGCCGGTGGCCTGCATGTCCACCCACGCGCAGCCCGAGGCGATGCAATCCAGCACCATCAACGCGCCCACCTCGTGCGCGGCATCTGCCAAGGCTGTCACGTAATCATCGGGCAGGATGATGCCAGCCGAGGTTTCCACATGCGGGGCAAACACCACATCGGGTTTGGCCTCGCGGATTTTGGCGGTGACCTCCTCGATCGGGGCCGGGGCAAAGGGGGCTTGCGCGCCGTTGCCGGTTTGGCGCGCCATGCACACTGTGGTGTCCGCAGTAAACTGACCCGCGTCGAAAATCTGGCTCCAGCGATAGGAAAACCAGCCATTGCGCACGATCAACGCATGGGCATCGGTGCCGAATTGGCGCGCAACCGCCTCCATCGCATAGCTGCCGCCACCGGGGATCAAGGCCACGGCATCGGCCTTGTAGACGTCTTTCAACATCCCCGAGATGTCACGCATCACCTGTTGGAAGCTCTCGCTCATGTGATTGAGCGAGCGGTCGGTGAACACCACCGAGAATTCTTCCAAACCATCGGGATCAACAGTATCAAGCAAAGCGGTCATGCGCTGGTTCCTCCATTCGATTTGAGACAATTGCTAGCTTGTCGCGGCACGCTTGGCAAAGCCTACCTTTGCATACCGGCCATAGGCGACCCTACCCAATCGGGCCGGGGCGGCGCTCTTCGCTTAGCAGGACATTGGCCTCGACATCGCCGACACCCGGCAATGTCATGATCCGGCGGCGCAAAACCCGTTCGAAATCTGATATGTCGCGGGCCACGACCCGCAAGCGGTAATCATAGAGGCCAAGGATATGTTCGACGGTTTGCACTTCGGGGATGGCTGAAACCGCGCGCTCGAAATCCTCAAGGCTGACACGCCCCTTGGTGGCCAGCTTGACCCCCAGAAACACTGTGACGCCAAAGCCAAGCTTTTCCTTGTCCAGATCAAGCTTCTGGCCCGCAATCACGCCGATCTCGCGCAGGCGCTTGATGCGCCGCCATGTGGCCGGTTGCGACAGGTTCAGCTTGCGACCAAGGGCCGACGCGCTTTGCGTGGCGTTTTGGGCCAGTGCGCGCAGGATCAGACGGTCGGTTGTATCCAGCTCGATCATAGGGGCAGCACCTCGTCCGATTTGATCCGCGCCACATGCATCAGTGCCTCGATATCCGCGATATGCGGCAGGGTCAGAATAGCGCTGCGATAGATGTGTTGATAATGCGCCATGTCGCGGGCGATGACCGACAGGCGCAGATCGACCCGTCCTAGAAAGGTTTGAATTTCAACGACATCGGGCACGTTGCGGGCTGCGTCTAGAAAATCGTCGAAGGCCCGGGGCTGGGTTTTGTCCAGTGTGATCCGCAACGATACCTCAACCTCATACCCAAGCGCACGCCAATTGATGACCGCGCGGTTGGCGCGAATGACACCGGCGGCCTGTAACTTGTCCAGTCGGCGGGCGCAGGTCGCAACGGTCAGCCCGGCCAGATCGGCCAGATCGGCCGGGCCAAGGGTGGCGTCGTGTTGATAATGGCGCAGCAGGCGCAGGTCCACATCGTCAAGCATGATATTTCCACAAAATTGCAAACAAAGAATGAATACTGCTAAAATATTGGAAAATATACCCGATATGACCGCCTAATTTCCGTCTTTACGGTAGTCTACCTTGGAAACCTGAACCGAAGTGGAGAACTCAATGCGCGTTTATTATGACCGTGATTGCGACATCAACCTGATCAAAGACAAGAAAGTGGCCATTCTGGGCTACGGCAGCCAAGGCCACGCGCACGCTCTGAACCTGCGCGACTCTGGTGCCAAGAACCTGTGTGTTGCCCTACGCGACGGCTCGCCGTCGGCCAAGAAAGCACAGGCCGAAGGCCTTGACGTGAAAGAGATTTCCGAGGCCGCCGCATGGTGTGATGTGATGATGTTCACCATGCCCGACGAATTGCAGGCCGAGACCTACAAGAAATACGTGCATGATCACATCAAACCCGGTGCGGCGATTGCCTTTGCCCACGGTCTGAACGTGCATTTCGGCCTGATCGAGCCGAAAGAAGGCGTCGACGTGATCATGATGGCCCCCAAAGGCCCCGGCCACACCGTGCGCGGCGAATACGTCAAAGGCGGCGGCGTGCCCTGCCTTGTGGCCGTTGATACCGACGCGTCGGGCAAGGCTTTGGAAATCGGCCTCAGCTACTGCTCGGCCATCGGCGGTGGCCGTTCGGGCATCATCGAGAGCAACTTCAAGGAAGAATGCGAAACCGACCTGTTCGGCGAGCAGGCCGTTCTGTGCGGTGGCGTTGTGGAACTGATCCGCATGGGTTTCGAGACGCTGGTCGAAGCGGGCTACGCCCCTGAAATGGCGTATTTTGAGTGCTTGCACGAGGTGAAGCTGATCGTTGATTTGATCTACGAAGGCGGCATCGCGAACATGAACTACTCGATCTCGAACACGGCCGAGTATGGCGAATATGTCAGCGGGCCGCGCGTTCTGCCCTACGAGCAGACCAAGAAAGAGATGAAGGCGATCCTGCACGATATTCAGACCGGTAAATTCGTGCGTGATTTCATGCAGGAAAACGCGGTTGGCCAGCCGTTCTTCAAGGGCACGCGCCGCATGAACGACGCGCACCAGATCGAAGAAGTGGGCAAGAAACTGCGCGATATGATGCCGTGGATCAGCGCCGGTAAATTGGTGGATCAAGAAAAGAACTGATCGGGACCAACAGCCTTTGATTTCATGGATTGACCCCGGCCCATGGCTGGGGTCTTTTCCGTTCGAGCGGTCGAAAAGGGTATCGTAAGTGCCAGAAATTACCGGAAAAAGTTGGGTGATGGTGGCCGCGCTTGGCTTGGTCTGGGGCGCGACCTTCATGGTGATGGAAGTGGCCCTGCGTGGGATCACCCCGTTCTGGCTGGCCGCGGCGCGGATTGGATTTGCGACACTTCTGATGGTGGCGATCTGGGGCTGGCGTGGCTTTAAGTTATTCGCGCAACCCCTTGGAAAAATGGATGTAATACGTATCGTGGCCATTGGCGCGCTGTCGTCCGCCGTGCCCTTCATGTTGCTGAGTTGGGGGCAGCAATATGTGACATCGGGATTTGCGGGCGTGTCGATGGCCGCCGTGGCATTGCTGGTGCTGCCGCTGGCGCATTTCTTGGTTCCGGGTGAGTCTTTGACGCCGCGCAAAGTGGCGGGGTTCGTGATTGGTTTTCTGGGTGTCGTGATCTTGATCGGTGGGCAGGCCTTTGCATCGACTGGCCAATCTTTGGAGGGGTTTGGCCGTGCTGCCTGTGTCGCTGCGGCGGGGTGTTATGCGGTCAGTTCTGTTCAAATGCGGCTCTTGCCGCAGGTGGATTCGATAGGGCTAAATGCTGTGACGCTGCTGATCGGGGCCGTGATCGTGATTTTTGCCGCTTGGGCCATTGAAGGCCCACCGCCGTCAACTGACCGCAACACGTTGTATGTATTGCTATTTCTGGGGCTGGTGCCAACCGCCGGGGCCAGCCTGTTGCGGGTGTTGGTGATCCGCTCGGCGGGCCCGGTGTTCATGAGCCTTGTGAACTATCAGGTGCCGGTCTGGTCTGTGGTTCTGGGGGCGCTTGTCTTGGCCGAACCATTGCCGCCAAGCCTGTTGTCGGCATTGGCGCTGATCCTCTGCGGTGTGGGGTTGAGCCAATACGGCCCGTTAAGCCGCCTGTTTCGCCGTCAGTAAATTATAAAATCTCAATGCGAATGCTGCATATCTGGCCGTAAAACCGCCAAAAGTTACATTTTTTCGTCCATTTGGCGGAACCGATCCGAAATTCAGTCCTTGCCCTGTTGGCCCAAGGTGGCGGATTGCCACAGGCGCAGCGCCTCGGAGGTTTCGCGCACGTCATGCACCCGAAGCATCTGAACGCCTTGGGCGACGCCGGCAATGGCCACGGCAATCGAGCCGGGGGCGCGGTGGCGCGCCTCTTCGGCGCCGCCGATGGTGCCGATGAACCGCTTGCGCGACGCGCCCAACAGGATGGGGCAGCCAAGCGCGTGGAAGAGCGACAAATTCTGTAACAACGTCAGGTTGTGATCCAGCGTTTTGCCAAAGCCGATACCGGGATCGACGATGATCTGATCACGTGGAATGCCAAGCGCGGTCAGCACCTCAACACGGTCTGACAGGTAGTCATAGACATCAAGGGCCACGTTATCATAGCGCGGGTCCACCTGCATCATATCGGGTGTGCCTTGCGCATGCATCACGCAAACCGGCAGGCTGGCCGACGCCGCAAACGGCGCAAGGTCGGGATCAAAGGTGAAGCCTGCCACATCATTGATCAGGTTTGCACCAGCCTCGTGCGCGGCGTGGGCCACCGGCGCTTTGCGGGTGTCGATGGATATCGGGATGTCGGTTTCGGCGCGGATCGCCGCGATCACCGGGGCGGTGCGGCGGATTTCCTCGTCAATCGGGATTTCCGAGGCGCCGGGCCGGGTGGATTCGCCGCCCACGTCGATGATCGCCGCCCCTGCGCCGATCATGTCGCGGGTATGCGCCAGCGCCGAGGCGGGTTCAAAATGTAGGCCGCCATCGGAAAAACTGTCGGGGGTGACGTTGAGAATGCCCATCAGGCGCGGTTCGGACAGCTCTAACCCGGCCACAGGGGCGCGCGGGGCGGTCAACCGCGCCACAACCTCGGTCGGGGCGCTGTGTGCAGGGCTGAGCTGCGGCGGCGCATCACGGCGCAGCAGTTCCACGGTATCGAACCAAAGCGGCCCACCGGCAAGCGGCAGCGCGCCGTCAGGCCGGGCATGGTCATAGCGGGCAATAGGGCGGTAATAGGTGGCCATGAAACGCTCCGATCTGCGCAGGGTTGTCCCTTTATTGACGGATGAGGCGCAAGGTCAAGCCAGTGCTGCGCAGGTTTACAGCCCTGATTGCGCGATGTCCTGCACAAGAATTGGCACATCCGCGCCCGAGGCGGGCGGGGTTTCCCCGATCAACAGAAGGTCGGAGGCGTCAATATGGCCCGAAAACCATGCTGCAAGCGCCACGGGATCATCTGGCCCGGTTGACGGGCCATCGACCGCATCCAGCACGATTTTGGACGGCGCCCAAACGCTGATCTGGCCGTTTTTCATGGCCCAATCCAATTCGGTCCTTGTGTTAACGACAACGCAGCGGTCATCGCGCCCGGCCAGAACCCAAGCATTTTGTTCGATGGCCAGCAGATCGACGCGGCGTTGGGTCATGGTATGGCCGGTGCGCGGCGGGGCGGTGTCGGACATGCCGACACAAAGAATCACCGGTTCGGCCCGTTGTTCCAATTGATCCAGCCAGCGGCCTAGATTGGGTGAGCGGATTGCGGCATTGGTCAGAAACACCACATGCGGATGCGGGGTGGTGTCGGTGTGATGGGCCACGGGGTTGGTGGCAAGATCATCGACCGAGCGCACGATTTCCACGCCAAGCGCACCGGGGCCGCGATCAAGCTTTTCGATCCGCACGAAGGTGCGCACCGCTTGGGGCTCCCACAGGATGCGTTCGGCGATCCGTTCGGACAGTGTTTCCAGAAGGTTCAGCCGTTCTTCGGCCAGTTCTGCCGCGATGGCCTCGGTCACCTTGTCATAGCTGAGGATGCGATCAACATCGTCGTCAAGCGGGTCGGTGATGGGGCGCACTTCGACCACGACGTTAAAGCAAACCCGCTGCGTGACGCCGCGTTCGGCCTGAAACGCGCCGATCTCAACCTCGACGATATGGTCGCGCACCGAGATACGATCAAGCGGACCATCCGGAGCTGTGGCATCCGCGCGCTCGGACGGGTGAGCAAAGGCAAGGCGTATTTCGTGTGACATGGCGCGGTGTTCCGTGTGGCTGTGTTGCGCGGGGCTTAGCATGGCGGACCTGCCTCGTGAAGGCGCGAAAGCGACAGGGGTCGGGGCAGGGGCGGCAGCCAAGGGCAGGGGGCTTGTCCGCCTCTGGCGTGGCGGCCCGCGCCAGAGGGATAAACGCAAACAAGCCCCGGCGGGGTGCCGGGGCCTGTGGTTATTGTTAATCAGCCGTAAGGGTTAGTGGGCCGGTTGTTTGTCCCAGTCTTCCCGCTTGGGAAGCTGCTCGAACGTGTGTTCGGGCGGCGGGCTGGGCAGGGTCCACTCCAACGTGTCGGCGTATTCGTTCCACGGGTTCGCCTCGGTCGAGCGGGCACCACGGAACAGCGAGTAGAAGACGACGCCGAAGAAGAACACGAAGGACGCGAAGCTGAGGAATGCCCCGATCGACGACCAGTAGTTCCAGACCGCGAAGGCCTCGGGGTAGTCGATGTAGCGGCGCGGCATGCCCTGACGGCCCAAGAAGTGCTGGGGGAAGAAGGTCAAGTTGGCGCCGATGAACATCGCCCAAAAGTGCAGCTTGCCAGCCCATTCAGGATACATTCTGCCGGTCATCTTGGGGAAGTAGAAGTAGATCCCCGCGAAGATCGCGAACACAGCCCCAAGGCTCATCACATAGTGGAAGTGTGCGACCACATAGTAGGTGTCGTGATACGCCCGGTCGACGCCCGCCTGGCTGAGAACAACGCCGGTGACGCCGCCCACGGTGAACAGGAACAGGAAGCCGAAGGCCCACAGCATGGGGGTCTTGAACTCGATCGAGCCGCCCCACATCGTGGCGATCCAGCTGAACACCTTCACCCCTGTTGGCACCGCGATCACCATCGTAGCCAGCATGAAGTACGACTGCTGGGTCAGCGACATACCGACGGTGTACATGTGGTGCGCCCAGACGACGAAGCCCAGAACACCGATCGCGATAATCGCCCAGACCATTGGCAAGTAGCCAAAGATCGGTTTGCGCGCGAAGGTCGCGATGACGTGGCTGATGATGCCAAAGCCCGGAAGGATGATGATATAAACTTCGGGGTGACCAAAGAACCACAGGATGTGCTGGTAGAGCACCGGATCACCGCCACCGGCAGGATCGAAAAATGTCGTGCCAAAGTTACGGTCGGTCAGCAGCATGGTGATGGCACCGGCCAGAACAGGCAGGGCCAGCAGGATCAGCCACGATGTGACAAAGATCGACCATGCGAACAGCGGCACCTTGAACAGGGTCATGCCCGGGGCGCGCATGTTCAGGAAGGTGGTGATCATGTTGATCGCGCCAAGGATCGAGCTGGCGCCCGAAACGTGCACGGCAAAGATCGCCAAATCCATCGAAATACCAGTTTCGGTGGTCGAAAGCGGCGGGTACAGCACCCAACCGACGCCCGAGCCAAGCTGGCCATTGCCGCCAGGCGCCAGCAACGAGGCGACACCAAGCGCCGTCCCGGCGACAAACATCCAATAGCTCAGGTTGTTCATGCGCGGGAACGCCATGTCAGGCGCGCCGATCTGCAGCGGCATGAAGTAGTTGCCAAAACCGCCGAACAGCGCCGGAATCACCACGAAGAACATCATCAGCACACCGTGGTAGGTGATCATGACGTTCCAAAGGTGCCCGTTTGGCGTGCATTCGCCTGCGGCTGCGGCGGTAAAGCGTGCGCCTTCAAGGCACATATACTGAACGCCGGGTTCCATCAGCTCCAACCGCATGTAAACGGTAAAGAGCACCGAGATCAGGCCAACGATTGCCGAAGTCACCAAGTAGAGAAGTCCAATGTCCTTGTGGTTGGTGGACATGAACCAACGGGTGAAAAACCCGCGCTGGTCTTCGTGTTCGTGGCCGTGAATGGCTGCGTCTGCCATTGTCTGCCTCCTGCTGGTAAAAAATCCGGGCGCACGCCTTGTCTGACGGCACCCCCGTCCATTCAGGTTTTAGAATGACTGGGGCAGGCAGGCAATGCGAGAGTTTGACCCAGATCAAATAAATTTGTCGCACCCTCTTGCGCGGTCAGCGGGTGTGCCATGTCCGGGGCGTGTGCAAGCGTGCCGCGTCGGACGGCACTGGAGCGCCATGAAACAGCAAAGCCGCGCGGGTTTGCCCCCGCGCGGCTGCAGTTAACCGTCTGACGTAAAATGTTTATTCCGAGAATGTCGCCAAGAAGGCTGCGATGTCTTCGCCGCCTTTGCGCAGTTTGTAGGTCATCTTGCTGCGACCATCGAGGAAACCGTTGGGATCTTTGGCATATTCAACGATGTTGGTTTCATCCCAAACCAGACCTTCCTCGGCCTTAGCCATCAGGGCGTCGGAATAGCGGTAATCCTCAACCGAGCCTGCGGCACGGCCAATCACGCCGTATAGGTTGGGGCCGACACGCCCGCCCCGGACGATTGATTCACCTTCGGGCGATTGAATCATGTGGCACGCCTTGCATTGGCGATATTCTTTTTCGCCGGCGGCGGCGTCGCCCTCGGCCAGTGCCGGGGCACCAAGCGCCAGAAGCGCGGCAGTTGCTGTGATAAGAGTTCTCATTCCGACCTCACTATGGTGGTTATCTATCGCGCGTTTGTAGGCAATACATAACAATTTCACGCCATGCGGCAAGCGCTGCTTGTCCCTGCGCGGGGGAATTGGCAGCGGCGTTTTGTCGTCCTTCCGGCACGGGCCGGGGCAGGTGCGGCCTGTCGCGTGGCCCTTGCCAAGCGGCGCGCGTGCCCCTACGAGGCAGATCATGAGACTTCTATTTTTGGGCGATGTCGTGGGCCGGGCAGGGCGGCGTGCGGTGGCTGATACCCTGCCCAAGCTACGCGATGAATGGCGTCTGGATTTCGTTGTGGTCAATGGCGAGAACGCCTCGGGCGGGATGGGCCTGACGGGCGATCACGCCAAGGGTCTGCTTGAGGCGGGTGCGGATTGCGTGACGCTGGGGGATCATGCCTTTGATCAGCGCGACATGCTGCAATTTATAGAATCCGAGCCGCGCGTGATCCGGCCGATCAATTACGCCAAGGAGGCGCCGGGGCGCGGGCACCGGGTGTTTTCCGATCGGCGCGGGCGCAAGGTGCTGGTGGCGCAGGTGCTGGGGCAGGTGTTCATGAAGCGCTGTTTCGATGACCCGTTTTCAGCCGCCGACGCGGTGCTGCGCGCCCATCCGCCGGGCGGCGCGGTGCAGGCGTCGTTGATTGACATGCATTGCGAGGCAACCAGCGAAAAGATGGGCATGGGCCATTTTTGTGATGGCCGCGCCAGCGTGGTTGTCGGCACCCATACCCATATCCCCACCGGGGATGCGCAGATTCTGCCGGGCGGCACAGCCTATCAAAGCGATGCGGGCATGTGTGGCGATTACAACTCGGTGATCGGGATGGAAAAGGCCGAGCCGATGCGCCGCTTTGTCACCGGCATGGGCAAAGGACGATTCCAGCCTGCCATGGGCGATGTCACACTGTCGGGGTTGTTTGTGGAAACCGATGATAAAACAGGCAAGGCGCTGCACTGTCGGATGGTGCGCCAAGGTGGCAGGCTGGAGCAGGCCATGCCCTGAGCGCAGGTTTCGTGATGGTGCTTGCCGCATCTTGCGTCATCGGCGAAACTGCGCCGCGCAGTAAGAGTAGCACCCAAGGGGCAACGGATAAAAATAATGGAATTGTTCGAGTTTTCGCAAACGGGGCAGGCGATTGTCACGTTGCTGGTTGTGGCGGCGATGTTCACGCTGTTTATTCGCGAGATCTACCCCACTGAAGTGGTCGCTATCACTGGTGCGGCGGTTTTGCTGGCTTTGGGCGTGTTGCCTTACGATGCGGCGCTGGCCGTGCTGTCGAACCCGGCCCCGTGGACCATTGTGATGCTGTTCATCATTATGGGGGCCTTGGTGCGCACCGGGGCGCTGGATGCGTTGACAACACTGGCCGACCGCGAGGCCAAAGAACGCCCCAAGGTGGCGATTGTGCTGCTGTTCGTGTCCGTATTGATCGGATCGGCCTTCATGAACAACACCCCGGTTGTCGTGGTCATGATCCCGGTCTTTGTGCAATTGGCCCGCACTTTGGGCGTGTCGGCCAGCAAGCTGCTGATTCCGCTAAGTTACGCGGCCATTCTGGGGGGCACGCTGACGCTGATCGGCACCTCGACCAACCTGCTGGTCGACGGTGTGGCGCGCACCCATGGCATGGCGCCATTCACCATTTTCGAGGTCACGCCGCTGGCGATTGTTCTGGTGATCTGGGGGGCGATTTACCTGCGGTTCATCGGGCCGTATTTGCTGCCCGACCGCGCCTCGATGGCCGATATGCTGTCGGATCGTTCGCGCATGAAGTTCTTTACCGAGGCGGTGATTCCACCGGATTCTAACCTGATCGGGCGCGAAGTGACCGGCGTGCAACTGTTCAAGCGCGAGGGCGTGCGCCTGATCGACGTGGTGCGCGGCGATCAATCCCTTCGGCGCAACCTGAAGGGCGTGGAGTTGCAGGTGGGCGACCGGGTCGTTCTGCGGACCCAGATGACCGAATTGCTCAGCCTGCAGCGTGACAAAAGCCTCAAGCGTGTCGATCAGGTGTCGGCGGTCGAGACGACGACGGTCGAGGTATTGATCACCCCCGGCTGCCGGATGGTGGGGCGCACACTGGGCGCGATGCGGCTGCGGCGTCGGTTCGGGGTTTACCCGCTGGCGGTGCATCGTCGAAATCAGAATATCGGCCGCCAACTGGATGATCTGGTGGTGCGCGTGGGCGACACCCTGCTATTGGAAGGGGCGCCCGAAGACATTCAGCGCCTGTCGCGCGAGATGGAGCTTGTGGATGTCTCGAAACCCTCGGCGCGGGCGTTTCGGCGCGGTCACGCGCCGGTGGCGGTGGCGGCGCTGGCGGGGATCGTCGCCTTGGCGGGCTTTGCCGTGGCACCGATTCTGGGCCTTGCGGTGGTCGCCGTGGCCTTTGTGTTGGTAACGCGCTGCATTGATGCGGACGAGGCGTTTTCCTTCATTGACGGGCGGCTATTGGCGCTGATTTTCGCGATGCTGGCCATCGGTGCGGCGCTGGAATCGTCGGGCGCGGTGCGCTTGATCGTCGAAGCACTGGCCCCGATCTTGCAGGTCTTGCCGCCGCCCTTGATCATCTGGGCGATCTTTCTGCTCACCTCGGTCTTGACGGAATTGGTCAGCAATAACGCCGTGGCGGTGGTGGTCACCCCGATTGCCATCGGCTTGGCTGATGTCATGGGCTTTGATGCCCGGCCTTTGGTGGTGGCGGTGATGGTTGCGGCGTCGGCCAGTTTTGCCACGCCGATCGGATACCAGACCAATACGCTGGTCTATGGCCCCGGGGGCTACAAGTTCACCGACTTTATGAAGGTAGGCATCCCCCTGAACCTGAGCGTTGGCCTGCTGTCCAGCGCGCTGATCCCGCTGATCTGGCCGTTGTGATCAACGTGTGGGCTTATGCGGGCGCAGGCCGCGTACACTAAACGCGACGGTAGGTTTCCAAGCGTTGACTGCGCCCCGGTCAAATCTTGCCGACGTCCGATGCAAGCTGGCTTTGCAGCACATCCAGTTCGATATCCAGCTTTGATCTTTCATCGGTCAGATACTTTCTGGCACGGGCGTCGAATTGGCCTTTAAGCTCGTCCAGCATGGACAGATACCGCGCCTTCGTCTCAGGGTCTTGGGAGGCCATATAAAGAACCGAGAAGCGGTCAGTGGCGTCGCGCGCTGCATCCAGATACACGCCCAAATGGCGGCGCATCTCCCGATGGCGCTCGGGCGCTTCGTGCAAAATGTCGAACAGGCGTTCCGCGCTGTTCCGGAAGGCCATGAAACCGGCTGTCGTCTCGGTGTCGCCAATGGTGGCGATGCAATCTTGGATTTGATGCAACACGGTCTTGGCCTGACTGACGACATCGTTGGCGCGTAGCGTTTCTTCCGCCAGTGGTCCGGAAACGCTTTTGTCTTTCAAAGGGTCGATTCCGAAGGCGGTTATGAAAAGCCCCGATGCGACAAGGCCTACCAATGCGGCCTCAAGCGATAGACCGTGGCGGAAATAGACTGTAACGGCCACCGCGCCGCCCATCACCACAGCCGCGAGCAGTTTCAGAGGCAGCTTCGGTTTCCGGGCGATAGGCGCCGCGTTGTAGGCCTCTTCGGCCCGCAGCCCCAGCGTCAGAAGCCAGGTTGACGCTCCGTAAATCAGAATGAGGCCCAGACCCTCAACCATCGAGATTGCGACACCGAAAAAGACACTCAAGAGCAGCGGGGTGGCGGCAAATCCCAAGAACTGTGCGGATTTCAGGTTGCGGGGATTTTTGGGCAGACTGAAGGGCACCCCGGTTTTCTTTGAAAGCATGCGACCCCCTCAGATCAGACAGATACGGAAAATAAGCGCAAAAAGGACCAGATACGCGGTATTCGCGAGGAAGCCACTGCTGATCAGGCCTTGCTCAAGACTCGCGTTCACCATCGCGGCCGAGCGATGGAAAAGGCGGCGTGTAAATCGCACCATTTGAACGACGGCCAAAACGCCCAGACCGCAGACGAAGATATAAAGCAAACCACTCATGATGTTGGTCTACCGCTGAATTTGGGCGAAGCTTCGGCATTATCGGGACAGATTGATGAAAGATGGTGTGCGGCGGGGCCAGATCGCGTGTCGTCGCGCCCAGACATACGCGACCTGATAACAGCCGCTCTTTGCGCAGGTGTGTGGCGTGCGTGAGCGATAGCGCCAGACTATGGCAAGTCTTCTTGGGGCAGGCTCTAAAAGGCGTGGTCCGCATCTGCCATAAATGCCCAGCAGGGCAAGGGCCTTCAACTGGTAAGAATGCGGGACAGAGCGCGCGCTTCATCAATTGTCACGAGCCGAGACAGCGACGGGCCGTGGGTGCGGCCCGCCGATGGCGCGGCGGCCTTCGGCCTTGATTCCGCGCCTTGGGTTTCTGCCGAAAGGTTTTCATCAATGAACTCAAGATTGGCCAACATGGGCTCTGACCAGCGCTTTGCCGTATCCCACACGAATGGCGGCTTTTCGAAAGGCGCGCTAACTCCCACGTCCAGCACCCTACAGGGGCCAAACCAGCATGATCATCGGCACCGACACGGCGATCACGATCGCCTCAAGCGGCAGGCCCATGCGCCAGTAATCGCCAAAGCGATAGCCGCCGGGACCAAGGATCAGCGTGTTGTTCTTATGTCCGATGGGGGTCAGGAAGGCCGATGAGGCACCCACGGCCACGGCCATCAGGAACGCATCCGGGGCCACGTCCAGCCGGTTGGCGATTTCGATCCCCACCGGGGCCGCGACAATCGCCGTGGCGGTGTTGTTGAGCACATCCGACAGTGTCATTGTGACCGCCATCAGGATCGCCAGAATGGCCCAGATCGGCAACTCCCCGGTCAGCCCCACAAGCTGCGAGGCCAGAAGATCGGTGCCGCCGCTGTCGTTCAGCGCCTCGCCCAACGGAATCAGCGAGCCCAGCAACACGATCACCGGCCATTCGATCTGATCGTAAAGTTCGCGCAGAGGGATAATGCCGCTGATCACGTATCCCACGACAACGATGCCAAGGGCGATCGACAGGGGAAAAATCCCGGCCGTGGCGGCGGCCACGGCTGCGGCGAACAAGCCAATCGCCAGCCAACTTTTGTTTTGCTGCGTGATAGAATAGCCCCGTTCGGCCAAAGGCAGGGCACCCAGCCACCGGATCACCTGTGGTCCGGTGTCGGCGGGGGTCAACAGCAACAGGATATCCCCTGCCATGATCTTGGTGCGGCGCAGGTTCTCCGAGACCTTGCGGCCCTGACGGGACACACCCACAATGACCGAGCGTTGCCGCCAATGCAGCCCAACCGCCTGTGCACTGGTGCCCGCGATTCGCGCATCACGCGGCACCACCGCTTCTGATAGTGTCAGGCCTTGGCTCTCGCCTTCGATTACGTCGCGACGGTCTGAATCGGTAAAGGTCAGGTCAAGCGCTGCGCGGAAATCATCCAGCGCATCCGGGTGCGCTTCCAGCACCAAAACGTCGTCGGCCTGCAAAACCGCATTGCGCGAGCTGCCGTAGCGGCGGTTGCCGTCGCGGATCAGCCCAAGGACCGACACATCGCTTTTGGTCGCGGCGTCATCCAGTTCAGACAGGCGTTGGCCGATGATGTCATTGCCTTCGGGGATACACAGTTCGGCCAGGTAGGCCGACGCTTCTTGCAGGGCATCCGACGGATTATACTTGCTGGCACGGCTGGGGATCAGCCGCCAGCCAACCAGCGCGACAAACGCCATGCCAGCAAGGGCCGTGACGGCACCCACCGGGGCAAAATCAAACATCTGGAAAGGTTCGCCCAGTTTGTCCTGCCGGATCGAAGCAATGATGATGTTGGGGGGCGTGCCGATTAGCGTGACCATGCCGCCAAGGATGGTTGCAAAACTGAGCGGCATCAGCGTCAGGCCCGGTGCACGTTTGGCCTTGCGGGCCGCTTGTAAATCAACCGGCATCAGCAAGGCCAAGGCCGCGACATTGTTGATAAAACCCGATAAAACCGCACCGACCCCGCCCATCAGGGTGATATGCGCGTGAACGCTGCGGCTGCTGTCCACCACCGACCGGGTGATCATTTGCACCACACCTGCATTGACCAACCCCGCCGAGACCACCAGCACCAGCGCCACGATGATCGTGGCCGGGTGGCCGAACCCCGCAAAAGCGTCATCAGGCTTGACGACACCCAGAACAACGGCCGTTAAAAGCGCGGAAAAGGCCACAAGATCAAAGCGGTAGCGCCCCCAGATCAACAGGCCGAATACCGTGCCGAACAGGCCGAAAAGGATTATCTGGTCTTGGGTCATGTTATGCTCCGGTTGTGTGATGACAGCCAAGCCGATTGCGCCGCGCTGTGCAAGCGGGTTGCGATGCGGGCCGGGCGTGCCTTATATCAGGCCAAAATCAAGCAGCTTGAAATCGGAGACACGCATGGCCGGCCATTCAAAATGGGCAAATATTCAGCATCGCAAGGGGCGTCAGGATGCTGCGCGCTCCAAGCTTTTTTCAAAGCTTTCCAAAGAGATAACCGTCGCTGCCAAAATGGGTGATCCCGACCCCGAGAAAAACCCGCGCCTGCGTTTGGCGGTGAAAGAGGCCAAGTCAAGCTCGGTTCCAAAGGACGTGATCGACCGCGCGATCAAAAAATCCACCGCGGCCGATGGGGAAGAGTACGAAGAAATCCGCTATGAGGGGTATGGCCCCAACGGCGTGGCGGTGATTGTCGAGGCGATGACCGACAACCGCAACCGCACCGCCAGCAACGTGCGGTCCACCTTTACCAAGAACGGCGGTAATCTGGGTGAAACGGGTAGTGTCGGTTTCATGTTCGAGCGCAAGGGCGAGATCAGCTATCCGGCCGAGGCAGGCGATGCCGACACCATCATGATGGCCGCGATCGAGGCCGGGGCCGAAGACGTGGAAAGCGGCGAGGATGGCCACGTTATCTGGTGTGCCGACACCGATCTGAACGAGGTCTCGACCGCGCTGGAGGCCGAACTGGGCGAGAGCACCTCGACCAAGCTGGTGTGGAAGCCCACCACCACCACCGACATGGACTTTGAGAACATGCAAAAGCTGATGAAGCTGATCGAAGCGTTGGAAGATGACGACGACGTGCAGCGCGTCACCACCAATTTCGAAGCGTCCGATGAGGTGATGGACCAGCTGGCCGCCGAGTGAACACGTCCGCATGATTGATCACAAGCGGCGCCCTGACCGGCGCCGTTTTCGCATGAGGTTGCGGGCATATGCATGGTGACAGCCCAAATAGCAGGACTGAATGCACAGATTCCCGGATAGTCCCCGCCATCTCTGGCGGTTAATCGGACGCAAATAGGCGCGCGCTGCTGTAGCGTCACCTATTGGGGCAGCGGACAGATAAGATCGGGGCAGGTATCATGCAGGCATTGATGGCGGGATTCGCCTTGGGGTTTTCGCTTATTCTGGCGATTGGGGCGCAGAATGCGTTCGTGTTGCGGCAAGGGCTGCGGCGGGAGCATGTTTTGCCCGTGGTGCTGGTCTGTGCGATCTCGGATGCGGTTCTGGTGACGGCGGGCATCTTGGGCTTTGGCGCACTGGCGCGGGCGGTGCCGGGGCTTGAGACGGTGATGCGTTATGGTGGCGCGGCGTTTCTGATTTGGTATGGCGCGCGCAATTTCATCGCTGCGTGGAGCGGCCGTGAGGTGCTGGAGGCGGGTGCAGCTGCGGGCGGTCTGCGTCGGGCACTGCTGACCTGTCTGGCGCTGACATGGCTCAATCCGCATGTCTATCTGGACACGGTGGTTTTGCTGGGCTCGGTCAGTGCGCAATATGACGACACGCTGGCGTTTGGCGCGGGCGCGGTGACGGCCAGTTTCACGTTCTTCTTTGCACTAGGGTTTGGCGCGCGCGGGTTGGCCCCGCTGTTTCGACGCCCCGCAAGTTGGCGGGTTCTGGATGCGGGGGTGGGCCTGACCATGTGGGTCATTGCGGCCAAGCTGTTGCTGGGCTGAGCGCTTACAGCATAGGAAGTCGGCGTTCGCGCCGGATCACCAGCAGGATGGCGATCACGGCCGCAATCGCGGTTGTGAGCATGATCCACAAAAGCGGGTAGGCGCCCGACCCGGGTGTCAGCCACGCCCCGGCCATGGCCGACAGCGCTGCGCCGCCGCCGATCATCAAGGCACCCGACAGGCCGCTGGCCGTGCCAGCCAGATGCGGACGCACCGACAGCGCGCCTGCGGTGGCGTTGGGGATGACCATGCCGTTGCCGAGACCCATCAGCGTCATCAGCCCAAAGAAGGTCAGTGGCGTGCCGTAGCCTGCGTAAAACAATGCCAGATTCGCGCCGATACCGCCTGCGTTGATCAAAGTGCCCCAAAGGACCATCCGATTCACCCCAATGCGGGTTGAAAACCGCCCCGAGACGAAATTGCCCAGCATATAGCCGATGGCAGGCGCGCCGAAATACAGGCCCAGTACCGCTGGATCGAGGCCAAACACCCGGTCGCCCACGAAGGGCGCACCGCCGAGATAGGCAAAGAACGCGCCCGACGACAAAGCCGAGGCCAGCGCATAGCCCCAAAAGCGCGGCGAAGTCAGAAGCTCGGGATAATCGGTGATTTGCTGGCGTAGGGTCTGGCCCGTGCGCGGCGCGGTTTCGCCAAGGTCCCGCCATGTCAGCCACAGCACCAGCGCCCCAAGCACAAACAACGCCCAAAAGGTTGACCGCCAGCCAAAGGCCTGATCCAGTACACCGCCGATCGCGGGGCCGATCATCGGCACCACGGCCATGCCCATGGTGACATAGCCGATCATGCTGGCGGCTTGTGCCTCGGGGACCATGTCGCGCACCACGGCGCGGCTAAGCACCATGGCCACGACGACGGTGGCTTGCAACATGCGAAAACTCAGGAACATCAACGTGTTGGTGGACAGGATGCAGCCCAGCGTGGCCAGCAGAAAAATCACCAGCCCGCCAAGGATGACTGGACGACGGCCCAGCCGGTCCGAGATGGGGCCCATGACGATTTGCAACGCCGCATTCACCGCCAGATAAAGCGCCACCGACAGTTGCAGCACACGGTATTCGGCCCCGAATTCCGCCGCCATGCCGGGCAGGGACGGCAGGAAAATGTTCATCGCCAGCGCCGAAATACCCGCTAGCAGGATCAGCGTGGCGATATGCGGTGGCGTGGCGCGATCAAGAAATCGAACGGGTAAGGGCTTGGTCATGGCACAGGGGTAGGCCCGCGATTGGTGATTGTCCATGCACAAGGGTCTGTGGCAGGTTGCACAGATAGGCGCACAGACCGGCGTATAGGGTTGGCGCAGTGATGGTGGATGCGGGACAGGAAAAATTTGCACTTTTGCAGATTAGCAAAACTTTATTTGCTTTGGTTTGCAAATTTGCCCGAATTTCCTTTGTCCATGGCGCGGCATTGCTTATGGTCGCGCAAAATCGCAAGGGGACCGACATGAAAGACATTCTTCAAGAACTTGAGGATCGCCGCGGCGAGGCCCGCATCGGGGGCGGCCAGAAACGGATCGACGCGCAGCATTCCAAAGGCAAGCTGACGGCCCGCGAGCGGATCGATCTGCTGCTGGACGAAGACAGCTTTGAAGAATTCGACATGTTCATGGCGCATCGCTGCACCGACTTTGGGATGGAAGACAATCGCCCGTATGGCGATGGTGTCGTCACCGGCTGGGGCACGATCAATGGCCGTCAGGTCTATGTGTTCAGTCAGGATTTCACGGTTCTGGGCGGCTCGGTCAGCGCGACCCATGCGATGAAAATCTGCAAGATCATGGATATGGCCATGCAGAACGGCGCGCCGGTGATCGGGATCAACGATTCGGGCGGGGCGCGCATCCAAGAAGGCGTCGACAGCCTTGCCGGCTATGGCGAAGTGTTCCAGCGCAACATCGAAGCCTCGGGCGTGGTGCCGCAGATCAGCGTGATCACTGGGCCGTGCGCCGGTGGCGCGGTGTATTCGCCCGCAATGACCGACTTTATCTTCATGGTGCGCGACAGTTCATACATGTTCGTGACCGGCCCTGACGTTGTGAAAACCGTGACCAACGAACACGTCACCGCCGAGGAGTTGGGCGGGGCCTCCACGCATACGCGCAAAAGCTCGGTCGCGGATGGTGCCTTTGAGAACGATGTCGAGGCGATGGCCGAAGTGCGCCGTCTGGTCGATTTCCTGCCGCTGAACAATCGTGAATCGGTGCCGGTGCGCCCGTTCTTCGATGATCCCGACCGCGCCGAGCCCAGCCTTGATACGCTGGTGCCCGCCAATCCCAACATGCCCTATGACATGAAAGAGTTGATCACCAAGATCGGCGATGAGGGGGATTTTTACGAAATCCAAGAGGATTTCGCCAAGAACATCATCACCGGGTTCATTCGTCTTGAGGGGCGCACCGTGGGTGTCGTGGCCAATCAGCCGATGGTTCTGGCGGGCTGCCTGGATATCGACAGCAGCCGCAAGGCGGCACGGTTCGTGCGGTTCTGCGATTGCTTTGATATCCCGATCCTGACGCTGGTGGATGTCCCCGGCTTTTTGCCCGGCACCAAGCAAGAGCATGATGGCGTGATCAAGCATGGTGCAAAGCTGTTGTTCGCCTATGGCGAGGCGACGGTGCCCAAGGTCACGGTGATCACCCGCAAGGCCTATGGCGGCGCTTATGTGGTGATGTCGTCAAAGCATCTTCGCGGCGATATCAACTATGCGTGGCCCACCTCGGAAGTGGCGGTGATGGGGGCCAAGGGCGCAACCGAAATCCTGTACCGCTCGGAATTGGGCGACGAGGAGAAAATCACCAAGCGCACGCAGGATTACGAGGATCGGTTCGCCAATCCCTTCGTCGCCGCCGAGCGCGGGTTCATCGACGAGGTGATTCAGCCGCGCAGCACCCGCAAGCGTGTCAGCCGCGCCTTTGCCGCGCTGCGCAACAAGGATCGCAAGATGCCGTGGAAGAAGCACGACAACATCCCGCTGTAGGGCGTTTTGCCCGACGATGGCAACGCGCCTGCATATCCCTGCCGCGCTGCTGGCGCTGACCCTTGGTCAGGGCGCCGCGGCAGAGCAGGACAAGGCGAAGGAGGAGCGCCTTGTCCTGCCCTCGGGGTTGGAAGCCCGGTTGCAGGACATGCTGTGGAATGAGCCCGGTCAGGGCCTGATGTACAGGTTCCGATTCGTGGCGCCGGATTTTACCGGCGAGGAAGATTTTGAGACAATCATGACTGATCTGGAATATCTATGCAGCGACTACGCCATTCCGCGGCTGTCCAATATCGGCCCGGCCCCCAGCCAAGTGGTGATTTCGCTGGCCGATCGCGAGTCGGAGTTCGGCGTGATCGATCCGTCGGTGAAACAGGTGTTCGAGGCCTACAGCGTAGACAATGGCACCTGCATTTGGGAGGTGTTCTAATGCGCCCACAAGATGTAGCTGCACATGCGGAATCACGCCCGCAGGTTGAGGCTTTAACGCCACATACGCGGGCGTTTGCGCATGCTGCGTATGCATTTCTTGGAAATTCCGTTATGGTGCCAGATGGTTGCACCCAAGTAACCCATACCTCGGAACTGGGGCAGATGGGGCGTTTTTCGCTGCATGTGCCCGTTACAATTGACAGGAGACACATAAAATGTCGAACAGCATCAAGAGCATCGTGGCCATCGGTCTCGTCGCATTCGTTGCAGCTTGCGCCCAGCAGGCAGAAGAAGAGTTCGTGGTCGTCGAGCCCGAGCCCATCAGCCAAGAGCCGGTCCACACCGGTAAGTACAAGTAATCCGCTTGCGGGTTACACGGGGCAGGCCTTTTGGCCTGTCCCCACCAACAAAGCGCGGTCAGGGCAGGACACCGACCCACCGAGTGACACGTTAGCAGCCCAAGCCATATCGACACCGCGCCTTGCCCCTCTGCGCAAGGCGGCCGAACTTGGCCATCGGGTTTCCAAACATCAGTCATCCAATACGCAGCCTTTACTGCGTTCAAACATGGGCGCCGCAACAGGTGCCGCATGTTGAAGCATCGTGGCTTTCCGGGGCGTCTGGCCGGCACTGATTTTCAATTCGTCATTCGTCGCGCCAATCCGCGCGGGGTGACGTCGATCACCCGGCGCGAGCGTTATCGCGACCGCAAACCGGCGGATCGCCGGGCGGACACGGCCTTTTTGCAGGCGCTTTGGGATCATTTTGGCGATCAACCCTTTGAGCGGGGCAATCTGGATGCCGGGCGGCTGAGTTGGCTGTTCGAACGCGAGGTGATTGCCGCCGAAGACCCGTTTGATCCGGCCAGCTACGAGGCTTTGCTGAAGTTGGACGTTGACGCGGTCCGAGAGAATTTTCCCGATGTCGTGCTGGACGAGGGCGGCTGGTAATGCCCGTGACGCCCATGGATACCCAGCCCGACGCGGGCATATTTTCGCCGACAGCGGCTGAAAATACGCAAAGACCTGCCAATTTGCGCCGCGAACGCATGACTGGCTTGGGTTATCGCGCCGATGACGCGAGGGTGGCGGTGTTCGTAACGTTGCCCCTCCCCCACGGGGCTAAGACGCGACGTCTTAATTGTTACCCTTCCCCTCATGGGCGGCTTTGCACGGATCTGTGTGAGCCGTCCATTTTTTTCAGCTACGCCAGCGATTTGTGCTGTGTCCGCCCTGCGCGGAGCGCTGCCGATCAGGGGGGCACCCGTGGCGTTGGCTTTGACGCGGCGCGTGAACTGCCTCAGGATTCCGGCCAGATTGAACCGGAAACATCACAGGGCAGATACACATGCGACAGCGTTTCATCACGATCTTGGCAGGTCTTGGGCTGTTGGGCCTTGCGGCCTGCGGCGAAAGCCTGCCCGAGCAGGCGCTTTTGGGCGCCGGTGCCGGGGCGGGCACAGCGGCGGTGCTCAACGGTAGCATCGGCGCGGGCGCGCTTGTCGGGGCTGCGGGCAACGTCGCCTATTGCAAGGCCTATCCGGGCCGCTGCCGCTGACCCACGCGGTTTCGCGCCCCGTGCGCGAAGACAGACCAATTGTTGCAAAGCCATCGGTGCGTCCTGCGCCGGTGGCTTTTTTGATGTGACCCCCAAGGGGGGAAGAACCGGAAGAAGGGACGACAGATGTTCAAGAAAATCCTGATCGCAAACCGGGGTGAGATTGCCTGCCGGGTGATCAAGACCGCCCGCAAGATGGGCATTCAGACAGTGGCGATTTACTCGGACGCTGACGCGCAGGCGCTGCATGTTCAAATGGCCGACGAGGCGGTGCATATTGGGCCGCCGCCGGCCAATGAATCCTATATCGTGATCGACAAGGTGATGGACGCCATCCGCCAGACCGGCGCTGAGGCGGTGCATCCCGGCTACGGCTTTCTGTCGGAAAACCCCAAGTTCGCCGAGGCGCTTGAAGCCGAAGGCGTGGCCTTTATCGGGCCGCCCAAGGGCGCGATCGAGGCGATGGGCGACAAGATCACCAGCAAGAAAATCGCCCAAGAGGCTGATGTCAGCACCGTTCCGGGGGTCATGGGCCTGATCGAGGACGCCGACGAAGCGGTGAAAATCTCGAACGAGATCGGCTATCCGGTGATGATCAAGGCCAGCGCCGGGGGCGGTGGCAAGGGCATGCGGATTGCCTGGAACGACGAAGAGGCGCGCGAGGGGTTTCAAAGCTCGAAAAACGAGGCGGCCAGCAGTTTCGGTGATGACCGGATATTCATTGAGAAATTCGTCACCCAGCCGCGCCATATCGAAATTCAGGTGCTGTGCGACAGCCACGGCAACGGGGTCTATCTGAACGAGCGTGAATGCTCGATTCAGCGGCGAAACCAAAAGGTCATCGAAGAAGCGCCCAGCCCGTTTCTGGATGACGCCACGCGCAAGGCGATGGGCGAACAGTCGCTCGCGCTGGCGCATGCGGTGGGCTATGCCAGCGCCGGGACGGTGGAATTCATCGTCGATGGCGACAAGAATTTTTACTTCCTTGAAATGAACACCCGCTTGCAGGTCGAACATCCGGTGACCGAACTGATCACCGGGATTGATCTGGTCGAACAGATGATCCGCGTGGCCGCAGGCGAAAAGCTGTCCTTCGGGCAGTCGGATGTGCAGCTGAATGGCTGGTCGATTGAAAGCCGCCTTTATGCCGAAGACCCCTATCGCGGCTTTTTGCCGTCGATTGGCCGCCTGACGCGCTATCGCCCGCCCGAGGAATTGGATGTCGACGGCGCGGTGGTGCGCAACGATACAGGCGTCTACGAGGGCGGCGAGATTTCGATGTATTACGACCCGATGATTGCCAAGCTATGCACATGGGGGCACACCCGGCTGGAAGCGATCGAAGGTATGCGCAATGCGCTGGACGCCTTCGAGGTCGAAGGCATCGGTCACAACCTGCCGTTCCTGAGCGCGGTGATGGATCATCCGAAATTCGTATCCGGCGATATGACCACGGCCTTTATCGCCGAAGAATACCCCGACGGGTTTGACGGGGTCGAGCTGCCCGAGGATGCGCTGCGCCGGATCGCGGCCAGTTGCGCCGCGATGCACCGCGTGGCCGAAATTCGCCGCACCCGTGTGTCGGGACGGATGGACAACCATGAACGTCACGTCGGCGAGGATTGGGTGGTGAACCTACAAGGCCATCGCTTTGCCGTGACCGTAGCCGCCGACCGTGAGGGCGCGACAGTCAGCTTCGAGGATGGCGCCACCCTGCGTGTGTCCAGCAATTGGACACCCGGCGACAGCCTTGCCCGCCTGACGGTGGATGGCAATCCGCTGGTGCTGAAGGTCGGGAAAGTGTCCGGCGGTTTCCGCATCCGCAGCCGTGGCGCCGACCTGAAGGTGCATGTGCGCACACCGCGTCAGGCTGAATTGGCCGAATTAATGCCCGAGAAACTTCCGCCTGATACATCGAAAATGCTTCTGTGCCCGATGCCCGGCTTGATCGTGACGATCAATGTCGGCGAAGGCGACGAGGTGCAGGAAGGTCAGGCATTGTGCACGGTCGAGGCGATGAAAATGGAAAACATCCTGCGGGCCGAACGCAAGGGCACCGTCTCCAAGATCAACGCCGGCCCCGGCGACAGCCTTGCCGTGGACGAAGTGATCATGGAGTTCGAATAAGGGGATGCCACAAGCCGCGGGACATATCGGGCGTAGGGGGGGGATGCTTCTGGCGTTGGCCTCTCTCGGCCTTGCCGCGGCTTGTGTGCGAGAGGATGAGGCCGCCTTGCGCGACCGGCTGAATCAGTGGTTTTCGCTGGGTGACACTGTGGGCTTTGACTCCACGCAGGCCTGTGCCGCCGGGGCCTTTCGGTTGGTTGACCCGTCGATCAAGGCACCGATGCCGGTGGCTTTCGGGGTCGGCGCAATGCGGGTGCAATTGGAACAGGCAGGGCGCGTGGCGCTGGATGATAGCGCGCAAAGCCCGGATCGCGGCATGGTGGCGATGGTCAATCTACAGCGCCATACCGGTATGCAGATGCGCCGTGCCGCGCTTGAGGGGCGGGCCTGTATGGATGACACAGTGATCAGCGCCTTTCGCCATGCCCTTGATGAGCCGCGCGCGGTGCTGGCCTTTGATCAAGACGCCGGCAGCCTGATGATCCTAGATCCGGTCACGGGGCTTTTGGTTGTGGCGATGGGGGCGCGGTGATGTTTGGCATCCATCAGTCGCTTGGGGAACTTGTCGTGCCTTCGCGCATCTCGCGTTGGCGGGACGGGAGCTTGTCAATGGAACTGGTGATTTCCCTAACGTCCCAAGGGATGGGTTTTCTAAGGTATATCGTGCCGTTCTTGTCCAGAAGCATCAGCATGAAACCACGCGGCCTGAACTCTTGGCGCAGACTGCCTTCGGCGGCGGGGTCTGTATCGGTCAAGACCACAACGTCGCGCGCGTCAAGGGCATCCAGCCGGTCGGTGATGTACTCCATCTGTTGGATGTACCGCGGGTCGGCTGGTGAGTCAGCAAAAACGATCACTGGCCTTTTTATCCATAGAAATTCGCTCAAATCCCTGTCAACCGCATCCACTACGATCTGCGGCTCAACAGGATCTACATCATCCGGGTCGTCCTGCGCCATGGCGGGCAGGGCGATCAATGTCATTATAATAAAGGCTATTAATTTCTGCATCATCTCACCTGTTTGGCAAGATATAGGCGTGTCTGCTGCAATTGCGAAGGCCGAATGCCCTGCGAGCCGGGAAAATTTTAACGTTAAGCGCATCCTCAGGTTTCGGGGGGCAGCATGGGCGTGATCAATTTTCCAAGCCCGCACCGCGCGGCAATCCGGCAAGGGGCCAGCAAGACCATGGAGATCATACTGCACCTTGGGGCGCACAGGACCGCCTCGACCAGTTTTCAGCACTACCTGCGGCGCAATGCCGAGACGCTGGCCAAATCAGGGATCGGCGTTTGGGGGCCGTTGCGCACCCGTGACGGATTGTTGACCGGGGTCGTGCCCGCCTCTGGCAGCCTGCGCGCGCCCGCACAGCAATTGGCGCGGGCCACGGGGCGGGTTTCAATCGCGTTGACCAAGGCCGAACAGACCGGCATTGCGCAACTGGTGGTCAGTGATGAGAATATGCTTGGCGCGCCGCGCCGCAACCTGCGGCACAGCGCGCTATATGATGACGCCGGGCAGCGCATGGCGCGGTTTGCACAGGCCTTTGGCCGACGCGTGACGCGTGTGGTTCTGTCGATCCGCGCGCAAGACAGCTATTGGGGTTCGGCGCTGGCCTTTGCGGTGGCGCGCGGGCACCGTGTGCCACGCCGCGATGATCTGGATCGTCTGGTCACATCGCCACGCCATTGGCGCGATGTGATCGCAGATGTGGCTTGTGCTTGTCCGGGCGCCGATATCCATGTGTTGCCCTACGAAGTGTTCGGCGGGCAGCCCGAACGCAAGCTGCAAGCCATCACCGGGCAGGCAAAGATGCCGCGCAAACATGCGCGGGCATGGCTGAACCGTGCCCCGACCATCGAGTCACTGCGCGCCATTGTGGCCGAACGCGGTGGACATTCCGCGCGATTGGGCGAAGGAGAGGGGCGCTGGCAGCCGTTTGATGCCGCGCAAACTGCGGCCCTGCGCGAATCTTATGCAGATGATCTGTTTTGGCTGCGGGCCGGGGCGGATGGTCTGGCGACATTGATCGAGGAAACCGAACCGGGAGAGGCGGGGACACAACCGCCCCTCGGTCAGACGACAAGAGGACATTCAAATGACGACGAAGAAAGACGAATGGCGTAAGATTGCCGAGTCCGAGCTTAAGGGCCGGCCGCTGGACGATTTGACCTGGAAAACCCTTGAGGGCATCGAGGTTGAGCCGCTTTACACGCAAGAGGACGTGGAGGGGCTGGCGCATCTGGGCTCGATCCCCGGACAGGCACCGTTCACGCGCGGGCCGCGTGCCACGATGTATGCCGGGCGTCCCTGGACGATCCGGCAATATGCCGGCTTTTCGACCGCCGAAGATTCGAACGCCTTTTACCGCCGCAATCTGGCCGCAGGTCAGCAAGGGGTGTCAGTGGCCTTTGATCTGGCGACGCATCGCGGCTACGACAGCGATCACCCGCGCGTGGTGGGCGATGTCGGCAAGGCCGGTGTGGCGATCGACAGCGTCGAGGATATGAAGATTTTGTTCGACGGCATCCCGCTGGACAAGGTCAGCGTGTCGATGACGATGAACGGCGCGGTGATCCCGATCTTGGCCAGTTTTATCGTCACCGGCGAGGAACAGGGCCATGACAAAAGCCTTTTGTCGGGCACGATCCAGAACGACATCCTCAAGGAATTCATGGTGCGCAACACCTATATTTATCCGCCCAAACCGTCGATGCGGATCATCAGCGATATCATTGAATATACCAGCAACGAGATGCCGCGCTTCAACTCGATCTCGATTTCGGGCTACCACATGCAAGAGGCTGGCGCGAACTTGGTGCAAGAGCTGGCCTATACGCTGGCCGATGGCCGCGAATATGTGCGCGCGGCGATAGATGCGGGCATGGATGTCGACAGCTTCGCGCCGCGCCTGTCGTTCTTCTTTGCAATCGGGATGAACTTCTTCATGGAAGCCGCCAAGCTGCGCGCGGCGCGTCTGCTGTGGCACCGGGTGATGACGGAGTTCGAGGCCAAAAGCGAAAAGTCCAAGATGCTGCGCACGCATTGCCAGACAAGTGGCGTCAGCCTGCAGGAGCAGGACCCATATAACAACGTGGTCCGCACCGCATACGAGGCGATGAGCGCGGTTCTGGGCGGCACACAATCGCTGCACACCAACGCCCTGGACGAGGCGATTGCCCTGCCCACCGATTTCAGCGCCCGGATCGCGCGCAATACGCAGTTGATCTTGCAGGAAGAAACCGGCGTGACCAATGTGATCGATCCGCTGGCCGGGTCGTATTACGTTGAAAAACTCACATCGGATCTTGCCGAAAAGGCCTGGGAGTTGATGGAAGAGGTCGAAGAGATGGGCGGCATGACCAAGGCCGTGGAATCCGGCATGCCCAAGCTGCGCATCGAAGAAACCGCCGCCACCCGTCAGGCCATGATCGACCGCGGTGACGAGGTAATCGTCGGGGTCAACAAATACCGCAAGGACCAAGAAGATCCGATTGATATTTTGGATGTCGATAACGTCAAGGTGCGTGAAAGCCAAATAGCGCGGCTTGAAAAGATCCGCGCGACCCGCGACGAGGCGGCCTGTCAGGCGGCCCTGGATGACGTGACCCGCCGCGCCAAAGAGGGCGGCAATCTGCTGGAGGCGGCGGTCGAGGCCGCGCGCCAGCGTGCCTCGGTTGGAGAAATCAGCATGGCGATGGAAAAGGAATTCGGTCGGCATCGCGCCGAAGTGAAAACGCTGGCCGGTGTCTACGGTGCCGCCTATGAGGGCGATGAGGGCTTTGCCGCCATTCAGAAATCGGTGGAAGAGTTTGCCGAAGCCGAGGGCCGCCGCCCGCGGATGCTGGTCGTCAAGATGGGTCAGGACGGGCATGATCGTGGGGCCAAGGTGATCGCCACGGCCTTTGCCGATATCGGCTTTGACGTGGATGTGGGGCCGCTGTTCCAGACCCCGGACGAGGCCGCGCAGGATGCGGTGGACAACGACGTGCATGTGATCGGGATTTCCAGTCAGGCCGCTGGCCACAAAACGCTGGCCCCGCAATTGATCGAAGCGCTGAAAGCCAAGGATGCGGGCGATATCATCGTGATCTGTGGCGGCGTGATCCCGCAGCAAGATTACGCGTTTCTGCAAAAGGCCGGGGTCAAGGCGATCTTTGGCCCCGGCACCAATATTCCCGAGGCGGCGCAGGATATTTTGCGCCTGATCCGCGACGCGCGGGGCTGATGGAAAGGGTTGTGAGGGGGCGTTGCCCCCTCTTGGCCTTTGGCCAATTCACCCCCAGAGTATTTTGGGAACAATGAAGGGGCAGGGCATGGACATGCGTGCGCGGACAATGGCGGCCTCGGGGCTGGGGTTTTTGTGGGCGGTGGTTTTGGTATGGGTGGCCGCGAGGGTGGTAGAGTTGCCGGTTTTCACCCTGATGCCGACGATCATGACTGCGTTTTTCGCGCCCGGTTTGGTCATGGCGGCGATGGTGATGCGTGTGGCCACCCGCAGGCTGGGCGATGAGAGCGCGATGCGCGGCGCGCCGTTACACGGAAAAGCGGCCGTGGACCAGCGCGTGTTGCAAAACACGCTGGAGCAAGTGGTGCTGGCGCTGTGCATCTGGCCTGCCGCGGCGGTTTTGCTGGGTGAGCAGGGGCCGGGCATGATCATGACCCTTGGCGCAGGGTTTGCCGTGGCACGCGTGGTGTTTTGGGTGGGCTATCACCTGTCGCCGATGTTGCGTGTTGTCGGGTTTGCGGCCTCGTTCTGGCCCACGGTTCTGGTGGCGCTTTGGGCCTTGTGGCGACTGGCCACGGGCATGGCATAGGAGAGCGACATGTTGCAATTGGATCATCTGGCGGTTGCCGCTGGCACCTTGGAGGAAGGGCGCGCGGCGGTCGAGCAGGCCCTTGGCGTGCGGCTTCAGCCCGGTGGGCAACACGCGCATTTTGGCACGCATAACATGCTGTTGGGGTTCGATGACGGTCTCTATCTTGAAGTGATCGCGATTGACCCAACCGCGCCTGCGCCGGGCCATGCGCGATGGTTCAATCTGGACCGGTTCGAGGGACCGCCAAAATTGAACAACTGGATTTGCCGCAGCGATGATCTGTTGGCCGAGATCGAACGGTTTCCTGCGGCCGGGCACCCTGTGGCGTTGTCGCGGAGCGATCTGACCTGGCGTATGGCGGTGCCTGAAACGGGTCTTTTGCCCTACGACAATGTGTTCCCGGCGTTGATGCAATGGGATTGCGCGGAGCATCCCGCGCAGCGGTTGCAGGCGTCGGGCTGCGCCTTGGCGCGCTTGCGTGTCAGCCATCCGCAGGCCGGTGCCTTGGCAACTGCTTTGGGCCCGATGTTGCGTGATGATCGGGTGCAATTTGTGGCTGGTGCGCCGGGCCTGCGCGCCGAAATCACAACGCCCGGAGGGCTAAGGGTGCTGGAATGACCCCGCGCGCGGCCCAACTGGCCGATGCACAGGCCATCGCCGACATCATCAATCCGGTGATCCGCGAGACGGCAATCAGCTTTAACTCAAAGCCAAAAACCCTGCAGGATATGGCAGCCGAGGTTGAGCAAACTATGGCCAATGGTCATGGTTTCTTGGTCGCAGAGGCGGCGGGTGCGGTGTTGGGCTTTGCCAGTTACAAACAGTTCCGCGCCGGTCCGGGATATGCGCGCACCGCAGAGCATTCGATTGCCCTTGCTGCCGATGCGCGGGGTCGCGGCGTGGGCCGGGCGCTGATGCAGGCGCTTGAGGATCACGCGCGCGCGGCGGGCATGCATTCGATGATTGCAGGTGTCAGCGGGGAAAACCCCGGCGGCGTCGCGTTTCATGATCGGCTGGGATATGCGCAGGTCGCCGTGTTGCCGCAGGTGGGCTGGAAGTTTGACCGCTGGCTGGATCTGATCTTGATGCAAAAACTTCTTTAAGCGCGCGCTGACAAGCCCTGCGAAAGGGGCTAGGGTGCTGCGCATGTCGATCTGGACCCGCATATCCGAGGCCGTGTCGGCCCTTGCCAAAGGCGAGGGGCTGAGCGCCGTGTTTGACAAGCTGCGCAGCCCGCCCGAGCGCAGCGTGGCCTTTACCATTGCGGTGATCGCGCTTGGTGCGAAAATGGCCAAGGCCGACGGGTTGGTGACCCGCGACGAGGTGACGGTCTTTCGCGAGGTGTTCCAGATTGCCCAAGAGGATGAGGCCGGGGCCGCAAGGGTGTTCAATCTGGCCCGGCAGGATGTGGCCGGGTTTGAGGATTACGCCGCCCGTATCCAGCGCATGTTTGGTGATCAGAGCGGCACGTTATGCGATCTGATGGAAGGCCTGTTTCATATCGCCATGGCCGACGGGGAATATCACCCGCGCGAGGATGCGTTTCTGCGCCGGGTGGCCGAGATCTTTGGCTTGGACGAAGGCGATTTCCGCCGCCTGCACAGCCGGTTCGTGGCCGAGAGCGAACATGACCCATACGCTGTTCTGGGGGTGACCCGCGATATGTCGATGGGACAGATCAAAAAAGTGTGGCAGCAGCATGTGCGCGACAGCCACCCCGACCAGATGATGGCGCGGGGCGTGCCGCAAGAGGCGATTAAACTGGCCGAAAAGCGGATGGTTGATATCAACCGCGCTTGGGAAGAGATCCGCCAGAAAGAGGCCCATGCGGATCGCCACGTATAATGTCGAGTGGTTCAACGCCTTGTTCGATGATTGCGGGCAGTTGCTGGCCGATGATGGCCTGTCTGGCCGCCATGGCGTGACGCGCGCTGATCAACTGGCGGCTTTGGGGATCGTGTTTACCGCGTTGGATGCCGACGCTGTGATGGTGATCGAAGCGCCCGACGAAAGCAGCCGCCGCGCCAGCGTGCTCGCGCTAGAGACCTTTGCCGCGTTTGCCCAGATCCGTGCGCGCAAGGCGGTGATCGGGTTTGCCAATGACACCCAGCAGGAAATCGCGTTGCTTTACGATCCTGATGTGCTCTCGTGCCGCCACGATCCGCAGGGCGCGTTGGTGCCGGCCAAGACTGATGACAGCGCGCCGCGCTTTGATGGGGTGTTTCGGATCGACTTGGATATCGACGACACCCAAGACCGGGTGGAGTTTTCCAAACCGCCGCTGGAATTGGCCTGCGAAACCGCGAGCGGCAAGACGTTTCGCATGATCGGGGCGCATTTGAAATCCAAGGCCCCACATGGCGCACGGACCCGAGATCAGGTGATGCGCATGTCGATTGCAAACCGGCGCAAGCAGCAGGCGCAAGCGGTGTGGTTGCGCCGCCGCATCGAAGAGCATTTGCACGCGGGGGAGCCGCTGATCGTTTTGGGGGATCTCAACGATGGCCCCGGTCTGGATGAATACGAACATTTGTTCGGACGCTCATCGGTGGAAATCGTGATGGGCGACGGGGATGTGGGGGCGTTGCGTCTGAGCGATCCGCACGCCAGCCGGGCGCTGACCCGGCGGATTGGCGCGATGAACACCACGGCGCGATTCTACCTCGCGGATGAGGGGCGCTATTTACAGGCGTTGCTGGATTATATCATGGTCTCGCCCGATTTGGCGGCGCGGCGACCTGCCTGGCGAATCTGGCATCCCTTCGATGACCCCGGCTGCTGGAAGGTGCCAGAGTTGCGCGCGGCGCTGATCACTGCGTCTGATCATTTTCCGGTGACAATGGATATTGATTTGTGACTTAAAATTGTCGTCAGCCGCGCTTATATTACCTGCATGACACGTTTTGCCCTGATCACTGCCGCCGTCTTGTCCATTGCCTCGCCGCTATCCGCGCAAGAGGCGGAGCAAGACAAGTCGGGGACATCATTGATGGAACGTGGCGCGCAGATGTTTATGGAAGGAATCATGCGCGAGATGGAGCCAGCCATGGAAGACCTCAAAGGGTTGGCTGAAACCATGGGGCCGGAATTGCGCCGCTTTGTCGAGGAAATGGGCCCGGCCTTTGCCGAGTTGATGGGTAAGATCGACGATCTCAGCGTCTATCATCCGCCGGAAATGCTGCCCAATGGCGATATCATTCTGCGCCGCAAGGAACCATTGGACCCCGACGCGCCGGACCAGCCCCCACTGGACGACGGTGAGATTGAAATCTAAGCGTCAGCTGCGCGCGGTTTTGATCAACGTATCCGCCGATAGCGAGGCGGCCAGAGATTGAAAACGCGCCTTGGCCACTTCACCGAAAAGCGCGGCCGCTTGCGGCGATAGCCTGAGTTCCAGCATCTTTTTCTTGGGGTACCAGCGCATCTCGCCCAGCTTGGCATCTTCGCGCAACCAGAGCATCGCGGCAAAACGCATTGCTTTGCCCAGAACTTCGGCCTGTTGGGCATCCTGCGGGTCGATCAGATCATAGAGATCGGCAAATCGCGTGCCTTCACGGTTGTTGGAATAGCGGTGCAGCAAGGCCAAACCAAGGTAGACCCGTTCGGAATGTTTGAGCCCGCCCAGATTGGCGCGCGTGGCGTTGTCAAAGCAATCGGCTGCGCGGTAATCGGGGTGCGAGCGCCAACTGACATCATGCAGCAGACACGCCGCCTTGATGATCCGGCGGCGATCGGGTTTGGCGGATTTGAACAGCGGCTCGATGAAGTCATAGACCACACGGCCAAAGCCGGGCAGGCGGGCATCCTTGGATTCGGCAAAACGACAGGATTCGATCAGCGGATCACGGTCGCGCAATTGCTGGGGCATCTGTTCGTATAACAGCCCCTCGCGGATGCCGTAGCTGGATATCGCGATATCACGCGGTTTGAAGGTGCGGACGACTTCGCGCAGCACTTCGATCGCGTAGGGCACCAATACGGCCCGTGCCGATGATACGCCCGCGCGGTTGCGCAGCTCGTCCAGATCGTTTTTGGCGATGTATTTCGCGGTGTCGCGCACGGCCTTGGGGGTCATGCGGTATTCGTGCAGCACATGCAGCGGATAGCCGCGCCGCGCCATGTCGATCTTGGCGATGGCCCGCCATGAACCACCAACCAGAAACAGGCGGTTTTTCTGTTCGCCCAGTTCCGTGCGCATCCGCGCCACAGTGTCCTTGATTACGGCCTTGCGGGCTTTCTTGCCGCCCTTGAGGTCACGTAGTTTCAGCGGGCCAAGCGACGAGGACATGCGATTGCCCACCGTGCCGCCGTCGATCTCGGCCAGTTCCATCGACGATCCGCCGATATCGCAGACCAAGCCATACGATCCGGGCCAGCCCAACAGAACACCTTGCGCCGACAGCCGGGCCTCTTCGCGGCCGTCGATCACCCATAGGCGAATGCCAGTTTCGCGTTCCACCTGTGCGCGGAAGTCTGGCCCGTCTTCTGCATCGCGCACGGCGGCTGTGGCCACCGCCACCAGCGGGCCCGTGCCCATCCCATCGCCCAACAGCTTGAATCGCCTGAGCGCGTCCAGCGCGCGCACGCGGCCTTCTGGGTTCAGCCGCCCGGTTTCGGACATGCCCGCGCCAAGCGCGCACATGATCTTTTCGTTGTAGAAATACGCCGGGCTGCGGGCGGCCCCGTCAAACACCACCAACCGGACCGAGTTTGATCCGACATCAACCACGCCGACGCGGCTTAGCGCGCGGGCGGAGGGTTTATCAAACAGGGGTCGGCCAAATGGCCCGCCATCTTCCTGCGCCGGATCGTTGGTGCCGTCCATATGCCCCTCGGGTCACTTTGGACCTTCTGTATGCGACAGCGGAGCGGTGCCGTCAATCTTCGGCATGGGTCAATTTCGGCACATCCCCGGCGCCTGCGCTTCCGCGTCCCGACAGAGACGGATTTTCCATGAAGAACCGGTGACAGTTGAAGGCAAATGCGCCTTCGGGCGGTTCTGCACGTGCAAAGCTGCCATCGGGGGCCATTACCCAACTTTGCGCGATGTCGGCCATATTGGCGGCCATGACCTGACCGACGATCTGCGCCTTGACGGTGGGATTTTCGATCTCGACCAGCGTTTCGACGCGTCGGTTCAGGTTGCGGCCCATCCAATCAGCGGAACTGATATAAACCCGCGCCTTTTTCGAGGGCAGATCGGCCCCGTTGCCAAAACAGACAATACGCGAATGTTCCAAGAACCGCCCGATGATGGATTTGACGCGGATATTCTCGCTCAGGCCTTTGATGCCGGGGCGCAGCCCGCAAATGCCGCGGACCACGAGGCTGATTTTGACCCCGGCCTGACTGGCGGCATAAAGCGCGTCGATCACATCGGGGTCGATCAGGGCGTTCATCTTGGCCCAGATTACGGCGGGTTTGCCAGCGCGGGCATTTGCGGCCTCGTTCGCGATCATTTCAAGCAGGCGGGGCTTGAGCGTGATTGGTGAAAAGGCCAAGTTTTCCAGCTTTTCGGGCTGTGCGTAGCCCGACAGGTAGTTGAATACCTTGGTCGCGTCGCGGCCAAGCGAGGCATCGCAGGTGAACAGGCTAAGATCGGTATAGATGCGGGCCGTGATCGGGTGGTAATTGCCGGTGCCATAATGGGTGTACGTGACCAGTTGATCACCCTCGCGCCGCACCACGGTAGAAATCTTGGCGTGGGTTTTCAGATCGAGGAACCCATAGACGACATGCGCGCCCGAGCGTTCTAACCGTCGTGATTGGCGGATATTTGCGGCCTCGTCGAACCGCGCCTTGAGTTCCACAAGCGCGGTGACCGATTTGCCATCCTCGGCGGCCTCGCACAATGCGCTGACAATCGGGCTGTCCTTGGATGTGCGATAGAGCGTTTGTTTGATCGCCACAACATCGGGGTCGCGCGCGGCCTGATGCAGAAACCGCACCACCATGTCGAAGGTTTCATACGGGTGGTGCAGCAGCATGTCTTTTTGACGGATCGCGGCCAACATATCGCCGTCATGATCCTGCACCCGTTCCGGCACCCGCGGCGTGAAGGACGGCCACAGCAGATCGGGGCGGCTGTCCAGCACCAGTTCCTTGAGGTCGGCCAGCCCAATCATGCCCTCGACCTCGACCACCTCGTCGGGGATGACGTGCAATTCATCCATGATCACGCGGCGCAGGGCCTCGGGCGCACCGGACGAGATTTTCATTCGCACCACTTCGCCACGGCGGCGGCGTTTCAGGGCCACCTCGAATTCGCGCACCAGATCTTCGGCTTCTTCCTCAACCTCCAGATCGCTGTCGCGCAGCACCCGGAACGAACAGTGCCCCTTGTGCTTGTAACCGGGAAACAGGCTGTCGAGATGGACAAGCAGCAATTCCTCTAGCGGGATAACCCTGTGCGTGCCTGCGGGGGCGGGCAGGCTGACGAAGCGGTCGATCTGTTGCGGGATCGGCAACAGCGCCTGCAACGGGCGCTTGTCGGATTTGCGTTCCAGTTGCAGCGCCAGCGAATAGCCAAGGTTGGGAATGAACGGGAACGGGTGCGCCGGATCAATCGCCAAGGGCGACAGGACCGGGAACACGTTGTGCATGAACACATCGGCCAGATGGTCGCGGTCTTCGGCCGTCAGCCCCGCATTGTCGAGGATCGAGATGTTCTCGGCCTCCATCTCGCGGCGCAGGGTTTCGTAAGTGTCCTGTTGCGCCTCAAGCAGTTTGCGGGCGTCTTCGTTGATCAAAACCAGTTGTTCAGCAGGCGTCAGCCCGTCGGCGGCGGGTGTTGTGTTGCCAGCATGGGCCAGTTCGCGCAGGCCCGCAACGCGCACGTTGTAAAACTCGTCCAGATTGGTGGCCGAGATCGACAGAAAGCGCAAACGCTCCAACAGGGGAACGCGGGGGTTTTGGGCCTCTTCCAAAACCCGCCAGTTGAAGCCCAGCCAACTGAGTTCGCGATTATAAAAACGGCCCGGCCCCGCCATGTCCAGATCGGGAATCTCGACGGGTTCGGGCATCGGGGATTTGAGAAAATCTGCGTGTGTCATACGGGCCTTATGGCGATGTCATGTAACGGAACGGTGACCAATCGTGCCGGTCTGCTTGTCAGTTGTCCAGCAGCTTTGCCGCCAATGTGCGATTGATCGGCCGGCCCGATGACAGGGCCATGCTATCCAGGCGAACCACGACATCGCGCGCGGCGGCAAAAGACCGGTCGATGCGCCGCACCAGATAGGGCACGGTATTGGGCGTGGGCGTCACCTGCCGGTCGGCCAGAAGTTTCAGCATCACCACCCCAAGCAGCGTATCATCGGGTTCATGCAGGGGGCTGGCCGGGGTGCCCTGCATCCGGCTGGCCAGATCGGGCAGCGACAGGTTCCACAGATTGGCCGGCTTGGTGGCAGTGAACAGGATCGACCGACCTTCGGCAAGGACCAGATTATGCAGGTGAAACAGGGCTTCCTCGGTGGAGTGGTGTCCGGCGATGGTGTCGCAATCTTCAACCGCGATGTGGTGTCTGGCAAGCTCGGGGATATCCGCGTTGGTCAGATCAGCCGCCCGGACAATGCGTGCGCCCGACAGTTTTGCCCAGACATGCACCAGATGTGTTTTGCCCGCGCCGGGCGGGCCGGTCAGCACCAGCTTGTGCGAGGGCCAGTCTTGCCAGCCTTCGATCATCGCCACAGCTTCGGCATTGGCGGGCGAGACAAAGAAATCCTCGCGGCCCAGTGCTTCGCGCACGGGGAGGTCGAAAATGAGTTGTTCGGCCATCATTCGTCCGTTTGCGACAAGCCGCGATAGAGGCGGCTGTTGGTGTATTGGCTGATCGCAAAGCGGGCCAGAACGCCGATTGCGGCGGCCACGGGAACCGCCACCAACATCCCGACAAAGCCAAATAGCGCACCAAACACAGACAGCGCGAAGATCAGCCAGACAGGGTGCAGGCCCACAGAACTGCCCACCAGCTTGGGGGTCAGGAAATTGCCCTCGGCCACCTGTCCTAGCACGAAGATGCCGGCAACCAGCCCGATCGTCAGCCAATCCCCCCAGAATTGGAACAGCGCCAGTCCGATGGCCAGTGCCCCGCCAACAACCGCGCCCACGTAAGGGATGAAGGTGATCAGCCCGGCAACGGCCCCGACGACAAGGCCAAATTGCAGCCCCACCAGCATCAGCGCGACGGCATAATATGTGCCAAGGATCAGGCAAACCGTGCCCATGCCGCGGATAAAGCTGGCCAGCGTCCTGTCGATATCGCCCGCCAGTTGCCGGATCACCGGCGCGTGATCGCGCGGCAGCAGATCGTCGATGCGGGCGATCATGCGGTCCCAGTCATAGAGCAGGTAAAACGCCACCACCGGCACGATGACGAACAACAGCACGATATTGATCAGCCCCGCCGCCGAACTGAGCACCGATTCCAGAACTTGGCCGCCCCGGTCGCGGATGGTTTCCCCCACTGCGATCAGCGATTTGCGCAGGGTCGAGTCGGCATCGACAAGCGACGGGAAGCGTTCGGTCAGCGCCTGCTGGAATTGGTTGAACAGTTTCGGCGCGGTGTCGAACAGGCTGATCGTTTGCTGAATCAGCGTCGGCACCACCAAAAGCGCCATGATCACGAAAATCAGCAGCGCGACCAGAGTGATCAGGGTAACCGCCACGGCGCGGCTGGCGCCCCAGCGTTCCAGCCTGTCCGCCACCGGATCAAGGAAATAGGCAATCGCGCCACCCAGCACGAAGGGCAGGATCACGTCGCCCAGAAACCACAGCATGATCAGGAACACCGTCGAAGCGATGCCCCAATATTTCATCTGTGTGCCGACCGGCAAAGCCATGTGCGCCTCGGGTGGTTGTGATGCATACACATCGCCCAACTGGGCAACGCTTGCAAGGGTGGCGCGGCGAAATCGGCGCGCGGTGGCTTGTCTGCCAAGGCGCAAAGCCATAAACGGGGCAAAACGTCATATCGCCGCGAGGGTTTACCATGCGCCTGTCCCGCTATTTTCTGCCGGTTCTCAAAGAAACGCCCGCCGAGGCACAGATTGCCAGCCACCGCCTGATGCTGCGCGCTGGCATGATCAAACAGGCCAGCGCCGGGATTTATTCTTGGCTGCCCCTTGGCTTCAAGGTGCTGCGCAAACTGGAAAACATCGTGCACGAGGAACAGGTTCGCGCGGGCCACACCCCGATGCTGATGCCGACCTTGCAATCGGCAGATCTTTGGCGCGAGTCCGGGCGGTATGACGATTACGGCGAAGAAATGCTGCGCATCACCGACCGTCAGGGACGGGACTTGCTGTATGGCCCGACCAACGAAGAGCTGATCACCGATATTTTCCGCAGCCATGTGGGCAGCTACAAGGATTTGCCGCTGACGCTCTATCATATCCAATGGAAATTTCGCGATGAGATCCGGCCCCGCTTTGGCGTGATGCGCGGGCGCGAGTTTTTCATGAAGGACGGGTATAATTTTGACCTGACGAAAGAAGACGCGCTGCACGCTTACAATCGCCACATGGTCAGCTATTTGCGCACCTACGAGCGGATGGGCCTGCAGGCGATTCCGATGCGCGCTGACAGCGGGCCAATCGGCGGGGACGACACCCATGAATTTCTGGTGCTTGCCGAAACCGGCGAGTCGGAGGTGTTCTATGACAGTGCGATCACCGATCTGAAATTGGGTGACAGATCAGTCGATTACGATGATTGGGATCAATGCGCGTCCATCGTGAAAGAATGGACAACACCCTATGCCCGCACCGACGAAACCCATGATGATGCCAAGTTCAATGAGGTGCCCGAGGCGCGGCGGATGAAAAGCCGTGGCATCGAAGTGGGGCAGATTTTCTATTTCGGCACCAAGTATTCCGAAGCGATGGGCGCAACGGTGCAGGGCAAGGACGGCAAGCCGGTGCCGGTGCATATGGGCAGTCACGGAATAGGCGTCAGCCGCCTTGTGGGCGCGATCATCGAGGCCAGCCATGATGACAAGGGCATCATCTGGCCCGAGGGCGTGACCCCGTTCCATGTGGGAATCGTCAACGTCAAACAAGGCGATAGCGAGGCCGACGCGGCCTGCGACGCGATTTACAAATCCATCGAGGCGCTGGGCCTTGAGCCGCTGTATGACGACACCAGCGACCGGGCGGGCGCCAAGTTTGCAACGCAAGACCTGATCGGGTTGCCATGGCGGATCACCGTCGGGCCACGCGGATTGAAAAACGGTGTGGTCGAGCTGACCTGCCGCCGCACCGGGGCAAGCGAAGAATTGCCGCCCGAGCAAGCCGTTGAAAAGATCGCGGAAATCTATACGCCGCATCATCACACCGAACGACCCGAGCCGATGGCGAAACGATCCTTCCATACTTGGATGTAAGATTGGTATACTGCCTGCAAAAAGAACGAGGCAGGACAGATGATTTTCAGGGCAATCGCTATCGCGGGCGGCTTGGTCGGCGCGGCTGGTTTGTCGCAGTTTCCTGATTATTCTCAACAGTATACGCAGCGTCTTTCAGGTGCTGTGGACGAATTGTCGGGGGTCGTGGCGCAGTTTGATGCAGATGCGGCCGGTCTGGGGCTGAACCGGGACGAGGCATTGGAGGCGTTGCACGCGGGTGGCCGAATGGGCGAAGCACGCGCGATTTCAATGGGGTATGTGCTAGAGCGTCACCAAGATTTGAGCCGCGATTTGGCCGCGCTTGAAGGATCAACTTTGGCCGGTAAGATTTTGAATGCAAAGCATTTAATGGATTTAGAGTTGGCGCATAAAACATGGGCTGACTTCAAGCCAGCTCTGCCCTTGTCTCAGGCCGGTCTTATCTTGACCGGATTGGGGTTTCTTGCTGGATACGGGGTGTTGGTCGGCATGGTCAGTGGGCTGGCGCGCTTGCGGCGCCGACGCAAGTCCGCACAGGCCTGAGAATTTGCAACCCTCGCCATCTGCCGCGACGGCCTGACGCAGCTTTGGCGTGTGGGGGTTTAAACGCGTCACATCGTTCATATGTCAAAGTCTGAATGCGAAACGCGGTGCCAAAGCGTGTGCCGCATGTCCGGAAGGAGGGCGAAGATGACCGAAACGATGAAAACCACGCAGCCAATTGTCGAGATGGCGAAAGCCAACGACGAGTTTCGCAAGGTGGTGATGACCGGCGACAAGATGCAGGTTGTTCTGATGGCCATTCCCGAAGGTGGGGAGATTGGCGCCGAAACCCATGATGGCCATGATCAGGTTCTGATTTTTGTCGAGGGTGAGGGCAAAGCCAAGATTGGCGACATCGAAACCAAGGTCAAAGCCGGTGATCTGAGTTTCGTGCCGTCGGGCGAATTCCATAACTTCGTGAACACCGGATCGGGTATGCTGAAGCTTTACACGATGTATGCGCCGCCCGAGCATGAGGCGGGCACAGAACACACCACCAAAGCCGAGGCCGACGCGGACCCATCCGAGCACTGAAGTCGCGATCAGAGGCCACCGCGCAGCGCAAACGCGATGAGTGCGCCAGCCAGCCCCGCACAGATCAGCAGCACGGCGCGCAGAATGCGCTGGCTGCTGGTTTTTTGGTTGAACGGGTCAGTCATAGGTGAATTGCTCGGACAGTATGTTGGCTGGGGACACGCCCATATCCAGCAGGGCGTGTTCAACACTTTGCAGCATCGCGGGTGGCCCGCATAAGACGTATAGCCAGTCGCGATGCGCGGGCCTGCCAAAATGGCGGCGCAACAGGGCACCGTCGATCAAGCCGGTCGCACCCGTCCAGTCTGGCGGCGGGTCTGACAGGACGTGATGCACCTCTGCGCCGTGGGTTTGTGCGATCTGTTCCAGTTCGTCACCGCTAACGATCTGGCTTTGCGCGCGGTTGCCATAAAGCAGGACGGCGGGCCGCGGATCATCTGTAGCGGCCAGTTGGCGCAGGATGCCCAACAGCGGCGCGATGCCCACGCCGCCGGCGATCAGGGCTATGCCCGGGGCGCGGTCATGCGCGGCAAGGGTCAGGTGGCCGTGCGGGCCTTCGGTCCATGCGCGGGTGTCGGGCCGGACCTGACCGATGCGGTTTGTGCTGTCGCCCAATTCCTTGATCAAGAATTCCAGCTTGTCGCTTTGTGCCGGGGCCGAGGCGATGGAAAACGGGTTTTCATTCAAGGAAAACGGAGAGTGCCCGATATTGAGCCATGCAAATTGCCCTGCGCGATAGGGGAATGGCCGGTCGCTGTCGGGGCGCAGGGTGATGCGCCAAATGCGCTCTGCGGCAGGTGTCACAGACTCAACGCGCCACGGATGGCGCAGCCGCAAGAGCGGCGCAATCACATAGACATAAAGCAGCGCCGCGATGGCGACGGCCAGCATGCCGCCCCAGACCCAAGCCAAGCCCGGATCGGCGCTGTAGCGGCCGGCGCGCAAGGCGTGCAGAACGCCAAGCCCGGCCACCAGAACCGCCAGTGCACCGTGCAGCGCGCGCCAGATCTCGTATCCGTATCCCAAAAGGTCACGCCCGATGGCCATGGCAACAAGCGCGCCCAGCAATAGCCATGCCGCGATGCCCGGCCACAGCGCGTGCCAGCGGTATTCCAATACTGTCTGGCCGGTCATGTCCCATGCCGGGGCGGGCCCCATCGGCGAGACGTAGAAAAATGGGTGCAGGATCACGAAAGCCAACGCCGCGCGGGCCAGAAATTGGTGCGCGCGCATCACCACATCGCTGCCGACGCGGGCGGTGATGATGCGAAACCGGCCCAGTTGCAGAAACTCGATCAGGATCATCGCCAGAGCCACCATCACCAGCCCTGTGGCCAATTCATCCCAAGGGCTGCGCGGATCAAGGCCCTGCGCCCATGCCAGCCCCAAAGGCAGCAATGCGGCGGCAAGGTAAAGCGCGACAAGAAGGGCGGCTGGCACTGATCACGTCCTTTGCAATCTATGGATGGAACAGTATCGGCATGTTTTGGCTAGGATGTGAAGGGGCACGGCCTTGACCCCGGACGGCTTTGACAGCACTGTCCGCGCCAAACAGAGCCCTAAAGGCGGAGCACAGGCAGACACATGGCAGGCACACCCGCGCCCTTCGCGCCGTTTGAGTGGATGATCGCATGGCGCTATTTGCGCGCCAAGCGAGCCGAGGGCGGCGTGAGTGTCATGACATGGATCAGCCTGATCGGGATCACGCTGGCGGTGTTTGCGCTGATTGCCACCTTGTCGGTGCGGTCAGGGTTTCGGGCCGAGTTCGTGGACACGATCCTTGGGGCCAATGCCCATGTGACTGTTTACAGCATGGGTGAGGTGGACGAGCAGACCGGGCGTCTGGACCGCACGATCACCGAATATGACGCCATGGCAGACCGCGTGCGCGACGTGCCGGGCGTGACGCGGGTGGCGCCGCTGGTCAAAGGGCAGGTGATGGCCAATGCGGGCCAGCAGAATGCGGGCGTTCAGGTGTTCGGCATCCGCGCCGGGGATTTAAAGACCATCCCCCGCATCGCCGACCCCGAGACGGGGCGCGGCGATATCGACGCTTTCGAACAGGGCATTGCCATCGGCTCGGGCGTGGCGCGTGAACTGGGTGTCAGCGTTGGCGACAGGATCAGGTTGATTTCACCCAATGGGGTTAAGACCGCCTTTGGCACCAGCCCGCGGGTGAATGCCTATGACGTGGTCTATATTTTCAGTGCTGGGCGCTATGACATCGACCGGGTGCGCGTTTACCTGCCGTTTGAAGAGGCCCAGAGCTTTTTCAACCGTGAAGGCCGCGCCGACGAGCTGGAAGTGATGCTGAGCGACCCAGATCGCGTGGCCGACATGACCGTGCCTTTGTTGCGCGCGGCAGGTGACAGGGCGCAGATCTGGACGTGGAAGGATGCCAGCGGCGGTTTTCTGCGCGCGCTTGAGGTCGAGGACAACGTGATGTTCGTGATCCTGTCGATCCTCGTGCTGATCGCGGCGATGAATGTCACCAGCGGGCTGATCATGCTGGTCAAGAACAAAGGGCGCGATATCGGCATCCTACGCACCATGGGCCTAACCGAGGGCGCCGTGTTGCGGGTGTTTTTCATCTGTGGGGCATTCACCGGCATCATCGGCACGGTCTGTGGCGTGATCCTTGGCTGCCTGTTTGCGATTTATATCGACCCGATTTTCAGTTTCATAAATATGCTGATGGGCGGTCAGGTGTGGGATCCGTCCATTCGTGGCATTTACCATCTGCCCGCGCAGTTGCAGTTCGGCGATGTGATGTCGGCGGTGGCACTGTCGCTGGGGCTGAGCTTTGTGGTGACGATCTTTCCGGCGCGGCGCGCGGCCCGGATGAACCCGGTGGAGGCGCTGCGCTATGAGTGATGCCATGCTGGATCTGGAGGGGGTCAGCAAGACCTACAATGCCGGCCGCGAGACCGAGGTGCGCGTTCTGGACGATACCGCGTTGCAGGTGGCTCCGGGCGAAATGGTGGCGCTGGTGGCACCCTCGGGTGCAGGCAAATCGACCTTGCTGCATATTGCCGGGCTGCTGGACACGCCCGACACCGGGCAGGTGCGTATCGGCGGCACGGATTACACCGGCTTGAGCGACCGCCGCCGCACCGTGGCGCGGCGACAGGAGGTGGGGTTTATTTACCAGTTTCACCATCTGTTGCCCGAGTTTACGGCGCTGGAAAACATCATGTTGCCGCAGCTTGCCAATGGCATCCCCAAGGCCGAGGCACAGACGCGTGCCGCCGATCTGTTGGCGCGGGTGGGGATCGGGGCGCGCGCCGATCACCGCCCCTCGGCAATGTCGGGCGGCGAACAGCAGCGGGTGGCCTTTTGCCGGGCCTTGGCCAATGAGCCGCGTCTGCTGCTGGCTGACGAGCCGACGGGCAACCTTGACCCTGCGACATCAGAGCAAGTGTTCGGCACGCTTCTGGGGTTGGTGCGCGACACCGGACTTTCAGCGCTGATTGCGACCCATAACCTTGAACTGGCCGCCCGGATGGATCGGGTCATGCGTCTGGATCAGGGGCAGGTCGTGCCGGGGTGAATGCGCCGGTCGGGGCTGAGTCGTGAAACAGCGATCACCTTGGGCTAAGGATTTTCGAAAATCCTTAGCCAAGCGGTTTCGAAACCGCTTGGCTCATGGGTTCAGCCGGATTGCATGTATTTTCAGAAGGTTTGAATTGACCTGAAGTGCGACCCTGCCCAATGTGCCGCGACACTGGAAAAAGGATCGGGGCACATATGGCTGACGTCACGCTGGATGAGATTGAACAGACCACCAAAGCGGCTCTCGTGCGCCATGGCGCGGCGGGATGGGTGGCCGATTGCGTGGCCGATGCGGTGCGCAAGGCCGAAAGTGTCGGCAACAAGATTTGCGGCCTCTATTATCTTGAAAGCTATTGTAAGCAGCTGGAAACCGGCCGTGTCAAAGGCGATGTTGCACCGGTTGTGACGCGGCCGCGCCCCGGTGTGGTTGAGGTAGATGCGAAGTTCGGCTTTGCACAGCCTGCCTTTGCCAAAGGGCTGCCCGAGGCACTGGAGGCCGCGCGCGATTGCGGCGTGGCCAGCCTTGCGGTGGGGCACGCGCACACTTGCACCAGCCTTGGTTATTTCACCGAACAGATCGCGCGTGCGGGGTTGATCGGGCTGGGGCTAACCAATGCCTCGCCCATCGTGGCCCCTCCGGGGGGCAAGACGCGGGTGATCGGCACCAACCCGATTGCCTTTTCGGTGCCGGATGGCAAGGGCGGGATCGCCATGCAGTTCGATCAATCGACCACCACCGTGGCGCTGGGCAAGATCACCATGGCCAAAGCGGCGGGCGAGGCCATTCCCGAAGGTTGGGCCGTGGATGCCGACGGCCAGCCCACCACCGACCCCGAGGCCGCGCTGGGCGGATCGCTGGTGTCGATGGGCGGCTACAAAGGTTGGGGCTTTGGCCTGATGGCTGAACTTCTGGCGGCGGGCCTGACCGGCGGTGTCGTCAGCCGCGATGTCAAGCCGTTGAAGGCCCCGGACGGGCCGCCGCATGATCTGGGCCAGTATTACCTGTTGATGGACCCGGACGCGTCGGGCGCGTTTTTCGACCGTCTGGCGCAGGTCGAGGCGGGCGTGGCGCTGGATGCCGAGCGCGGCGCGCGCATGCCGGGGCAGGGCAAGGCGCCGACAGATCCGGTGACCCTCGACGATGCCGTATGGCAGCAGGTGCGCGCCCTGGCCGGTCTGACCTGATCACGCAGAGATGATTTGAGCGCGGCCTATGGTTGGTGCACACCTGATTGAAAGGGGTTTATCATGCGTCGTTTTCTGAGTGCCGTCACCATCGCCGCCAGTATTGCCAGCCCGGTTTGGGCCAATGCCATATCGTTCGATGGCGGCTGGACTCATCAACGCTTTTCGCTGTTTTCGCGTAATGACTATACGCAGAAGGGCGGCGCGCTGGATATGACCTCGGACGGGAGCGTGTCGCTGCTGTATCACGCCTTGCCCGAGCAGAGCTGGGGTGCGTCCGGGGCGCAGTGGGCGTGGCAGGTGTCGCAAAGCGTGCCGCCAACGGATTTGCGCCTGAAAGGCGGCGATGACCGCAATCTTGCCCTGTATTTCGTGTTTCTGCCCAAGGCGGATGCAGAGCGTCTGAAGGGGGCCAAGATCACCCGCTTACTGGACAATGACGCGGTGCGCGTCCTGATCTATGTCTGGGGCGGCGCGCACAACCGTGGCGCCATGCTGGACAGTCCCTATTTGGGGGCGCGGGGCAAAACCGTCGTGCTGCGTGGGTCAGGCACCGGAGAGGCGCGCGAGGCGGTTGACCTGAAAGCCGATTACGCGCAGGCCTTTGGCGGGCCTTTGACATCGCTGGTGGGCTTGGCCGTATCAGGCGACAGTGACGACACCGACAGCCGGATCGCCGCGCGCATCTCGGGTCTGACGCTGCGCTAGATGCGCGCCAAGGTGGGGACGTGGCCAGTGCGGGTTTTGGATTGAGAGTGGTGTTTTGAGGGTTGCGGTCGGCCCAGAAGGGGACGGGATCTGAACCGCTGTTTTTTCACAACAAGATCAACCGTAGGCCCCACATAAGCTGTGGTGAGGTGCGTCACAGCTATACACAGACACGAGTAGGAAGGATGTTGCCGTGCCAAAAGACGAAGAACGCGATACGCGAAAAGCAGTTTTCAGAGGTCTCCGGTTGGAGTGCCCCTCCTGTGGGACGGGAAAAATCCTTTGCGGTTATCTTAAGGTTAAAGAAAAATGCGATTGTTGTGGGCAGGAACTTCATCACGCAAGCGTAGATGATGGGCCCGCTTATTTTACCCTGATGGTCGTGGTTGCGATCATCTTTCCGATGTTTGGCGTGGTTTATTCCCTCTTCGAGCCCAGACCGCTTTGGGTCGCTCTGTCGATGATGGTTCTGGCAACGGTTCTGGCATTGTTTATCCTTCCCCGCGTCAAAGGTCTGTTTATCGGTCTCCAGTGGGCGAAGAGACTTCACGGCTTCTAGGGTTTGTGGACATTCAGGTCATGGGCTGTGCCGCAGGGGCAACCAGCGGCCCTTCGGTCAAGTTGCGGCGATCTTGGTAGGGGCCCGCACGCCGCTAGGCTGCTGATCCAGATCAATGCGCCGTGGCGCGGGGTCTGTCTTGATTGCTAGGGCGATTAGAGGCGACGGGATAAACAGATGCGGATCATTTTTGCGGCCTTGGCCGTTTTGCCCCTTGCGGGCTGCATGGCAGAGCAATCCGCTGATGCGAGCACATCGACCAACATGGCGCGTGTGGCTCATGGGGCAGACATGTATGAGGTCTATTGCACCAGTTGCCACGGTCGGGCCGCACGCGGGGATGGCCCCTTGGCTGATGATCTGTCGGTGCGCCCGGCGGACTTGACGGGGCTTGCGGCGCGCAACGGGGGTGTGTTTCCCTATGCCGAAACAATGGCGCGGATTCATGGCTATCCGGGCCGGTTCCATGAAATGCCGCAATTCGGCCCGCTGCTGCAGGGGCCGCATGTGGCGTGGCAAGACCCTGCCACCGGAGCGGTGATAGACACACCAAGGGCTTTACTTGCGCTGGTCAGCTATTTGGCCAGTGTGCAGCGCGGCTAAACAAAGGCCTTAACATAGGGAGCATGACGATGATCCGGATTTTTACTAGAACGGTTTTGGCCAGTGCTCTGGCGCTGTCGGCCGGTATGGCCATGGCAGAGGGCGATGCGCAGACCGGTGAAGCGATTTACGACCGCTATTGTGCGGCCTGCCACGGGGCGACAGGCACCGGAGACGGCCGGATGCGGGCGGTGCTGACGGTGCAGCCCAGTGACCTGACCGCGCTGAGCGCGGGGAATGACGGGTCTTTCCCGATGGAGCGGGTGGTCAAGCGCATTGATGGGCGCGATCCGTTGGTGGCCCATGGCAGCGAAATGCCAATCTATGGCGATTTCTTTGATGGGGATGGCGCGTCGCTGCGCACGGACAGTGGCCAGCCGGTGATCACCTCGACCCCGGTGGCTGATCTGGTAGCTTATTTGCAGGGCTTGCAGGTGCAGTAGCCGCGTTGGACTTGGGGCAGGGGCGCGCTACCTTTTCGCCGTGATCGTGAACAGGAGGCGGCGCGATGTCCCGGTTTTTAGCTTTGATCCCTGTGATTGCGTTGATTGCAGTTCTGGCGGCGCCTTTACGTGCGAACGAGTCTGCAATCCAATCGGTGATCGAGGACCAGATCGAGGCGTTTTTGAACGACGACCTGACCAGCGCGTTCGCCCATGCCAGCCCAATGATCCAGCAGCTTTTCGGCACGCCGGGGCGGTTTGGCCAGATGGTGCGCGACAGCTATCCGATGGTCTGGCGGCCTGACGAGGTGACGTTTCTACCGATGGATGACGCAAAAGCGCGCCCGGTCCAGCCGGTGATCCTGCGGGACAGCGCGGGCGCGCTGCATATTCTAGACTACGAGATGATCCAGACAGATGAAGGCTGGAAGATCAACGGTGTCCGGCTGCGCCGCGCCCCGGCAGGGGCTGTGTGATCCTGAGGCTTTCCTAACATTTAGCTGACAGATTGGCCTTTGGTTGGTGGTCACGCCCGTCACGGTGGTGTCGGGCCTCGTTAATCCTTGGTTGATACCTCCCTTTCGCATCGGGTGCGGGGGCCGCGCCTGTCCTGCACTGACGTATGACATCCAAGCCGCTGTGGCCGGGATGCGGAAAGGGATTATTGATGAACAAGGCAATCACCGATGGGATCGTTTTCATGCCGCCTCAATTTGCAGGCGGGCTTGAGGTCTGGTCAAGCGGCGATGGGACGCCGGGGGCAGACACCTACGAGGACGCGCTCAATGCCGCTTTTGTTCCGGCGGATCAGGATTTTGGCGGCGCGTTGGAACTGCAAAAAGCCGATACAGTTCAAAAGCTGCGCTATATGGGCGAAACGCCACTTTTGCCGGGGTGTTACCTGCGCGTGCGGGCGCGTGTGAAGGCGATCTCGGGGAATTTGCCGTCGGTGCGTATTGCGGGTTGGGCCGGCGGCGCGGGCGGCGCGCATGTGACCGGTGTGGCCGAGACCGGGCCAGCGGTGGCCCTGAGCAGCTATGGTCAGGTGGTCGAGGTCAGCGCCATTGTGGGGGCAGGCGCGCGCACTGGCGTTGACATGGTCTGGGGCACCGAGGCCCTTTATGGGCATTTCGGGTTGGACCTGACCGGCCCAAGCGGCGGCGTAGTACGCATTGACGACCTTGTGATCGAGGATGTCACCCATGTGTTCCTGCGCGACATGATCAGCCTAGTGGATGTGCGCGACTACGGCGCACAGGTCGATGGCGTGACCGATGACACCGCAGCCTTTGAATTGGCCGACGCCGCCGCAGCAGGGCGCGAGGTGTTGGTGCCAGCGGGCAGTTACTATCTGGCCGACAGTGTGACCTTTCAAAACCGGGTGCGGTTCGAAGGGTCGGTTGTCATGCCCGAGGACAAGATCCTTGGCCTGACCAAGAACTTCGATCTGCCCGCCTATATTGACGCCTTTGACGATGACGAAGAACTGGCGTTCAAGAAGGCGTTTCAAGCGCTGTTGAATACAGCGGGGCATGAGACATTGGATCTGGGCGGGCGGTTGATCGGGGTGCGCGCCCCCATTGACATGCAGGCGGCGTTGGCCAATCGGACGTTTTTCAACCAGCGCCGGGTCATTCGCAACGGGCAGTTTTCGATCTTTTCCGGCCCGGCATGGGACACCGAAATTGTCACCTCGCAAGCCCGCTATTCACCGAATGACGCCAAGCGCCTGACCGGGGTGGCCAATGTGGCCAATGTGCCGGTCGGCGCATTGGTTGAAGGGAACGGCGTGGGCCGCGAGGTCTATGTGCGCGCCAAAAACCCCGCCACCCAAAGCCTTGAGTTAAGCGCGCCGTTATATGATGCGGACGGCACGCAGGTGTTCACCTTCAAGCGGTTCAAATACATTCTGGATTTCAGCGGGTTTGACGATCTGGGCCGGTTTACCCTGTCGGATATCGAGATCCAGTGCAGTGGCGAATGCAGCGGCATCTTGTTGCCGCCGCAAGGCAGCGGTTTTGCCTTGCGCGATTGCTTCATTACCCGCCCCAAGGATCGCGGCATCACCAGCCATGGCGAGGGGTGTCAGGGGATGTTGATCGACCGTTGCCAGTTTCTGTCGAACGAAAGCCCGCTGGCCGCGGTAGATCGGCAATCCATTGCCCTCAACGCCAATGCCAATGACGTCAAGCTGCGCAATAATCGCGCGGTGCATTTCCGGCATTTCGCGGTTGTCGGTGGATCAAGCACGATTTTGACCGGCAATCACTGGTTTCAGGGCGATACCTTGCAAAATTCGCCGCGCATGGCGGGGCTGTTGCTGACCCGGACGAACAACCGTGGCACGATCAACGGCAATTACGTGGATAACAGTTTCATCGAGTGGTCGAACGAACACGATCAGGCCCCGGAGTTTTCCAACGAGTTTTCGTTTAGCCAGCTGAGTGTGACCGACAACACGTTTTTGGCCAGCCATGTGGCATCTTGGTTCAACTATATCGTGGTCAAACCGCATGGCGCGGGGCATTTTCTGAATGGCCTGACGGTCACGGGCAATTCGTTTCGCATCATCGGCACCCCGATTGAGAGGGTTGAGGGGATCGACACCAGCTTTGCCGATCTCGATTACAACCGTTTTCAAAATGTCACCTTCCGCGACAACATGTTCAACAACGTGATCCGGACGGTGGCCAGCCCGATCACCATTGAACACACCCAGACCACGCCGGCGCAGGCGTGGACAGTGGATGCAGGGCCGCGCCTGCCGTTCAATGCTTGGGTGCAAGGGGTGGATGCGGTGCTGGCCGCTGGGCCGTTGCGCGATGACAGCAATGCGATTGTCTATGCGACGCCCTATTATCAGGCCAAGCAGGGGCCGGATAACGATCAGGCGGTGCTGCGTTGGGAAGGCGAGTTGAAGGGAACGGTCATGGTGACAGTGCGCATCGACGATCCGTTCTGATCGGCACCAATCAGCCGCTGGTGGCGATCAGAACGCGTGCCAAAGCGCGATCTTGGCCGCCAGCGCATCACTGTTTTTAAGCCCGGTCACCACGCCGAATTCGATGTGGCGGCCGGGTGGGCCTTGCATCACCCAAGACGAGCCAAGCTTGACATACGCGTCACCTGTGACCGGCTGACCGGTTTGCAGTTGCATGATCGCCTTGCCCCGCGCCGTGGCATTCAGGCCCAGTGTCAGGTCGCTTTCCCACGCGGCGTCAAACGTATCCTGAAACACGGTGGCGCGGATATCCAGCGTCAGCCAGCCGGATCGCCCGACCATATCAATCCCACGGCCAAACGACATCGCAGGGCGCATCACCGGGCGCTTGTCGGTTACGCCGGTGCCCATTTCCAGCGCCAGTCGCATTCCACCGGGGGACTGGCCAAAGGGAAACCGCGCAAAGGCTATCGCCTTGGACAGCCCGTCAGGATCGGCACCGATATCCAGCCCCAGCGTCAGGCGGTCGGACAGGCCATATTCGGCATACACCGTCGCATAGCCGATGTCGCGCATCAGGTCGCGCTCCCATGATAGCGACAGAAACGTTTTGCCCGCCTCGCGCGGCCATAGCCCGGCATTGGCCGTGCGCGCGGCAAACGATGCGACAACGCTGCATAGGCAAAGCAGGATCATAAGGCGGTGCATGGCCCCTCCGGCTGGGTGGATGGCGGTCTGCTCGTCCGGTTAACAATCGTTAGTCTTGGTAAATTGCGGGTTAACGCGGGCATGACGCCTGCTAATAATTTGCGCTGAGCGGCAGGAATGCTAGGCTGGGGTGCAATAAGGGGGGCACCATGCCAAGAATTCAAACCGACAACAGCTATCAGACCGTGATCACCACGTTTGATGCGACGCCCGGCACCTGTCAGGATCTTTTGGATGCTTTGACAGATGCCTACGAGGCGTTTATTTCCAAACAGCCCGGATTCATCGCGGCGGGCCTGCATGTAAACGATGCGCAGACCCGGATTGCCAATTATTCGCAATGGGAACGCCGTGAGGATTACCAAGCGATGTTGCGCAGTGATGAAATGCGCAAACGCAACCGCGAGATCAATGATATGTGCAAGGCGTTCGAGCCTGTGATGTATGAGGTTGCGGCCTGTTTTGACTGACGACGACAAGCGAGACTTAAAAGATCAAAACAGCGCACAGGCGCAAGACGCGCTGGCCAGCGAAATCGCGGCGTTGCGCGCCGAGGTGGCGCATTTGAACGCGCATCGTTTCGTGCGTATTCACAATTCGATCCCGCGCCTTTTGGCGTTCAATTTCGCGCGTGGTGCCGCATTTGCGCTGGGCACCTTGCTGGGGGCGTCGATGATCCTGTCTGCCTTGGCATGGACGATCAGCCAGATCGAATTTCTGCCGGTGATCGGTGAGTGGGGGGCCGAGATCATGCGCCAGATCGAGGCGGCAACCGACGCCCCGTAGCACCTGACCTGTATCAATGACGCACACGTCAGACTATGGCAAAGTAAGTTATTAACAATCGGAGGTTCCTAATGTACAAAAACATTCTTGTTCCCGTATCGTTCGAAGAAGACCGTGATTCAGCGGGCGCCATCAACGTGGCGCGCCTGTTGGCCGGTGACAGCGGCAAGGTGACTCTGCTGCATGTGATGGAGCAAATTCCCGGCTACGCGATTTCTTATGTGCCCGACAATTACCTTGTGGAAAGCCGTCAGGCGATCGAGACTGAACTGCGCGATATGGCCGCTAGCCTGCCCAATGCAGAATCGCAGGTGATCGACGGGCATTCCGGGCGCACCATTCTGGATTTTGCGGAACAATCCGGTATCGATTGTATCGTCATTGCCAGCCATCGGCCGGGCATGCAGGATTTGTTGTTGGGCAGCACCGCCTCGCAAGTGGTGCGGCATGCCGCATGCGCGGTGCATGTGATCCGCTAAGCCCTTGCAGGCCCATTCGCTTAACAGGTTCCATCGGTGACGGATTTGGTGCTGCGCTTGCTGCTGATCGGTATTGCCATCGCAGCAAACAACACGGCTGTTGCATTGGCGCTTGGCAGTGTTGCGCAACGCCAGCTGTGGCCGCGGATTCTGGTGGTGTTCGGGGCGTTTGAATTCACCATACCCTTGATCGGGGCGTGGCTGGGGCAGCATGCCGCGCGGTTGATCGCCGACCATGCCAACTGGCTTGGGCCTTTGGTGTTGATGTCCTTGGGTGGGCTGACGATCGTCAGCGCAGCGCGCAGCCGGTCCGAGCGCCGGGATCTTGCACATTATTTGACAGGTTGGACCGGTCTTGTTGTTCTGTCGGCCGGTTTGTCATTGGACAATCTGGTTGTCGGCTTCAGCATGGGGTTGGGCGGCGTGCCACCGCTTGCGCTGGCTTTGACAATCTTGACCTGCTCGGTCCTGTTTGCTTGGGCCGGTCTGGCCTTGGGCCGCACGGCACGGCGCAACTGGGGCGGTTTTGCCGGGGTGGTCAGCGGGCTGATCCTGATGGGATTGGCGATCATTGTTTGGATGGGGTGGGCGTAATCTTGAAACCGTGTTAGCCTTTTGACCAAAAGGGAGGGCGCCATGCGTATTCAAATTGTCATAACCGCAATCAGCCTGCTGGCGGCCCCTGTGGCCGCGCAAGAGCCGGTCAATATCCGTTCCGACATTCCAACAGTCACGGTTCAGACGCCGTCAGGGCCGGTTGAAATTCAACGCATTCAAGACCCCACCAACGAGGTGACGGGCGAATGGGCGCGCACCTCGCGGCCCTGTCCGCCGTTTTGTATTCAGCCGATGACGCCCGCGCCGGGCGTTACGACCATCGGTGAGATCGAAATGCTGGACATGCTGGCCGACGAAGAGGCCATCGTCGTCGACAGCCGCACCCCCGACTGGTTCGAGGGCGGCACAATCCCCGGCGCGATCAACATTCCTTACACGCAAGTGGTGGACCGTTTAGAGGATCTGGGATGCGAGATCGACTTTGACGGCTGGGATTGCACCGAGGCGCGGCCTGTGGCGCTGTTTTGCAACGGGCTATGGTGCGGGCAAAGCCCCTCGGCCATTCGCAACATGATCTCCGCAGGATACCCGGCTGATCGGATTTTCTATTATCGCGGCGGAATGCAAAGCTGGCGGGTGCTGGGCCTAAGCGTTTCCGGGGCGTCGAATTGAGACGCAGGATGCGCGCGGCGGTGCTGCTGGCGGTGTTGGCCGGTGTGGCAGGCTGTGGCGTTCCATTCGTGCCGTTGATCTGACGCAGACGGGTGTGATCTGTCCATGCGCGATCTGGTCTGCCCGCCTCTTGCAGAGGGCGAGTGCGATCCCACATTTAAGGGGCAACACGCAATCAGGAGGACCGCCCACATGCAATGCCCAATCGACGGAGAACAACTGGTCATGGCCGACCGCGCCGGAGTTGAAATTGACTACTGCCCGAAATGTCGGGGTGTGTGGCTGGACCGGGGCGAATTGGACAAGATCATCGAACGGTCAGCCCCGCAGGCCGATACGTCGTCTACTGCACCGCAAGCGCGGCGCGAAAGTGCTGACCGGGGGGATTACAAGCGCAAAAAGCGCGGTGGCTTCTTGGAAGATCTTTTCGATTTTTAATCATCAGCGCAAATTGCCTTGCGGCGCGTTACAAAGATAGCGCGTGCCGCGCGGCTGATACCCCAGGCCCTGGCAGAACCCGTCTGTCAGGGCGTTTTATTGGGGCGCCCGCCGCCTGTGGTATGGCGTCTCGGTATGGTCTGAACACGCCGCTATGTCATAGCGTGCTGATGGTTCGACGCGACGTTGCTGGAAAACGTGACGGACACGACCGCGCCGAACGGAACAGGCCGCTTTGCCCCTTGAACCGGACTGAAAACACATCAACTGTGCAGCAACGCCGATAACCCCCAGGATCCCATGCCCTACGCCCATTCCGACACATCCGAAGCCCTGCTGCACAGCCCCGCCCCCGAGGTAAAGGCGCGCCCCAAGCTGGAGGGCGGTAAGCGCTTTGAGATGGTCAGCGACTTTTCGCCAGCTGGCGACCAGCCCACCGCGATCGCCGAAATCAGTCAGGCCGTTCTGGACGGTGAGCGCGATCAGGTGTTGCTGGGCGCGACCGGCACCGGCAAGACCTACACCATGGCCAAGGTGATCGAGGAAACGCAGCGCCCGGCGATCATTTTGGCCCCCAACAAAACACTGGCGGCGCAGCTTTACGGGGAATTCAAAGGGTTTTTTCCCCATAACGCCGTCGAATATTTCGTCAGCTACTACGACTATTACCAGCCCGAGGCCTATGTGCCGCGCAGCGATACCTTCATCGAGAAGGAAAGCCAGATCAACGAACAGATCGACCGCATGCGCCACTCGGCCACGCGGGCTTTGTTGGAACGCGACGATGTGATCATTGTCGCCTCGGTCTCGTGCATCTACGGCATCGGCAGCGTCGAAACCTACGGCGCGATGACGCAAGACCTTAAGGTTGGCGGGGAATATGATCAGCGCAAGGTGATGGCCGATCTGGTGGCGCAACAATACCGTCGCAACGATCACGGCTTTCAGCGCGGCAGTTTCCGGGTGCGTGGCGACAGTCTTGAGATTTGGCCCGCGCACCTTGAAGATCGCGCTTGGAAGCTGAGCTTTTTTGGCGAAGAGCTTGAATCGATTTGTGAATTTGACCCGCTGACCGGCGAAAAAACCAACAGTTTCGAACAGATCCGCGTCTATGCCAATTCGCACTACGTCACGCCCAAGCCGACGATGCAGCAGGCCGTCATCGGCATCAAGAAAGAGCTGCGCACCCGGCTGGATCAGCTGGTGGGCGAAGGCAAGCTGCTGGAGGCGCAGCGGCTGGAGCAACGCACGAACTTCGATATCGAGATGTTGGAGGCCACGGGCGTCTGCAACGGGATCGAGAATTACTCGCGCTACCTGACAGGCCGCGCCCCCGGCGAGCCGCCGCCGACCCTATTCGAATTCATTCCCGACACCGCGATTGTCTTTGCCGATGAATCCCACGTCAGCGTGCCGCAGATCGGCGGCATGTACAAAGGCGACTTCCGGCGCAAGATGACATTGGCCGAACACGGCTTTCGCCTGCCAAGCTGCATGGACAACCGCCCGCTGAAGTTCGAGGAATGGGACGCCATGCGCCCGCAATCGGTGTTCGTCTCGGCCACCCCCGCCAAATGGGAGATCGAGCAGACCGGCGGGGTGTTCACCGAACAGGTGATCCGCCCCACCGGCCTGCTGGACCCCGTTATCGAAATTCGCCCGGTCGAAATGCAGGTCGATGATCTGCTGGACGAGGTGCGGCGCGTCTCGGCGGCGGGGTATCGCACCCTATGCACCACGCTGACCAAACGCATGGCCGAAGACCTGACGGAATACCTGCACGAACAGGGCATCCGCGTGCGCTATATGCACTCGGATATCGACACCATCGAACGGATCGAGATTTTGCGCGACCTGCGCCTTGGGGCGTTCGATGTGCTGATCGGCATCAACCTGCTGCGCGAGGGGTTGGACATTCCCGAATGTGGGCTGGTGGCCATTCTGGATGCGGATAAAGAGGGTTTTTTGCGCTCGGAAACCTCGTTGATCCAGACCATCGGACGCGCTGCGCGCAACTCGGACGGGCGGGTGATCATGTATGCCGACAAGATCACCGGCTCGATGCAGCGGGCGATGGATGAAACCGACCGCCGCCGCGCCAAACAGATCGCCTATAACGAAGAACACGGCATCACGCCCGCGACCATTAAGAAGAATGTCGATGACATTCTGGCCGGGCTGTATCAGGGCGATGTGGATATGAACCGCGTGACGGCGACCGTGGACACGCCGATGGTGGGCAGCAACCTTCAGGCCCATCTGGACGGCCTGCGCACCGACATGCGCAAGGCCGCCGAGAACCTTGAGTTCGAAGAGGCCGCCCGCCTGCGCGATGAGGTCAAACGGCTGGAAGCCGTCGATCTGGCCATCCACGACGACCCGCTGGCGCGCCAACAGGCGGTGGAAAAGGCCAGCACCGAGGCCACCAAGGGCCGCGGCCGCTCAACCGCCGGACGGCCGGGGCAGAGGGGTGGGAATGTGAAGCGGAAGGGGCGGTGAGAAAAGATACTAATTGGCAAGTGGATTCAGTGGTCGAGCTGGCGCATTGGACGCCCGCCGAAACCTGAGCACTTCTTCAGAAAACCGGTAAGATATGGTGATCAATTCTTTGAAGGCGGGCGCGAGGGTGTAGGTGTCACTGAATATTTCATCGCCAGCCATAAACGCTGATCGAAAAAGCTGTCCATGTGCGAATTCATTCCTCCACAGAACTATACCGCAGTAACTTTGCGGATTTTTGGGGTTTGGCTTTGATGATGCCAGTTGTTCCATTGAACCAGACTCACAAGGGAAAGCTAGTGTTTCTATATCGAATCCTCGGTCGTTAGCCTTTTTGAGAAGCGGATGATTCAGGTTTGGACCTTTGTCCAGATCGTCAAGTTCAGTCGAATTTTCTGTTTCTTGAATGCAGTATCTGAGGGATCCCTCTATTCCACATAAAATACTGGTTATCCCGGCTGCGCTCAGCGGCGGATTTGCTTCCGCGCAGCGGATAGCGTCGAGAAAAAGATGCCGTGCCGCTACGCCGCCAAGGCATTGTTCGAAAAACTCAAGATTTTTTGCTATGGCAATCTCCTTGGCCAGGTCCATTCTGCGATCTCCAACTCAAGTTAATTAACAGTGTCAAATGCTATTGTTGGTAACATCTTACGCAAATATTTCTAGAGCGTGTCGCCCCTGATCAGATTCAGGATTCCCATGATGCTTGCTTTGTGATTCCATGCTTTTGAGGCATATAT
>NZ_JAAORB010000049.1 GCF_011601345.1 Roseovarius gahaiensis | reverse complement strand
ACCTCTTCACCGACGAGGAATGCTACAACTTCTTCAAGGCAGCAGGATACAAAACCGATTAAACGCGACACGCTCTAGAGCAGCACGCAGAGCAGATATTTGCCTGACCGGCAGGGGTGTCAATTTTTGCAACTTTGATGTGTGTCAATTAAAATGGACAATATTTGTGTCACGTTGGTGGCATCCAAAGGAGGCACCATGCGACTTGTCCTGATACACCCGAACTATCACTCCGGCGGTGCCGAAATCGCGGGCAACTGGCCTCCTGCATGGGCGGCCTATCTTGCCGGCCCGCTCAAGGCGGCGGGATACACCGACATTCATTTCATTGATGCGATGACCCACGACATCGGCGAGGAGGAGCTTTTCGCGCGTATCAAGGCGCTTAAACCCGATATCGTTGGCGCGACCTCTATCACCCCCTCGATCTACAAGGCAGAACGCGCGCTGGAGCTTGCCAAGCAAGCCGCGCCAAAGGCGATCAGCGTTTTGGGCGGGGTTCATGCCACCTTCATGTTCAAGCAAGTCTTAAGTGAAGCGCCGCATATCGATGCTATCGTGCGCGGTGAGGGCGAAGAGGTCTTTCTTGATTTCGTCCGCGCCGTGGAAGATGGCCGTTGGCAGACACAGCGCAAGAAAATCAAAGGCATCGCCTATACAGATGAATCTGAAATCGTGGCCACTCCGGCGGCGCCAACGGTAAAGGATCTGGACGGAATCGTTCCCGATTGGTCGATCCTTGATTGGGAAAAATACATCTACATTCCACTCAATACGCGGTTGGCCATTCCCAGCCTTGCGCGCGGCTGCCCGTTTACCTGCTCATTCTGTTCGCAGTGGAAATTCTGGCGCGACTATCGCGTTCGCGACCCGCAAAAGGTGGTCGACGAAATCGAGGATCTGGTGGAAACTCATGGCGTCGGCTTTTTCATCCTTGCCGACGAGGAGCCCACAATCAACAAAAAGAAATTCACAGAATTCTGCGAGGAGTTGATCCGCCGGGGCCTGCCCGACCGGGTAAAATGGGGGATCAACACCCGCGTGACCGACATCCAGCGCGACAAGAACATGCTGCCGCTTTGGCGGAAGGCGGGCCTTGTCCATATCAGCCTTGGCACCGAGGCGGCCGCACAACTCAAGCTGGACCGGTTCAACAAGGAAACCAAGGTTGAGGAAAACAAGGAGGCGATCCGCCTTCTGCGCGAGGCCGATATCTTTACCGAGGCACAGTTCATTGTCGGCCTTGAAAACGAGACCGAGGAGACCTTGGAAGAAACCTATCGTTACGCCCGCGATTGGAACCCGGATTTGGCAAATTGGACAATGTATACCCCTTGGCCTTTTACGCCGCTTTTCCAGGAATTGCGCGATAAGGTCGAGGTGTTCGATTTCGAGAGATACAATTTCGTAACCCCGATCATGAAGCCTGACGCCATGGATCGCGCCACGCTTTTGGATCGCGTGATGCACAATTATCGGCGCTTCTACATGATAAAGGCGCTGTTCCATTACCCTTGGCGCGGGCGTGGCTTTCGGCGCAAATACCTGCTGGGCTGCTTGCGTGCCTTTGCCAAGGCAGGCTTTGCGCGGACGTTCTATGACCTAGGAAAAGTGGGCTACTGGGGGCCGCAATCCAAAGACAAGGTGGATTTCCACTTTGACAATAGCCGCGAGATCGCCGATGCGCAGATGGCCGATTGGGAGGCGATGGCCGACCGTAAGGCCAAAGCCGCCGAGCGCAAAGCCAGCGTTCGCGCGCAGGTTAAGGCCGAGAAGGCCCGCATCGCCGCGCTTCAAGCTGAAACGCGCGCCTGCGGTGGTGGCGATCAGCAATTGGAGTATAAAGCCCCGGCGGAGTAGGGCATGGGCCACCTCAAGGGCATCAATCGCGTCGGGCCCAACGCCATTTTGCAAAGCGCCGAAGCCCTGCGCGCCTTGGGCGGTCAGGATACGGTCGAGCGTGTATTTGAAGGTGCGGGGCTGCTTGGGCTGCTTGAGCACCCACCGCAAGATATGGTGCCCGCAAGTCAGGCCGCGCGCCTGCATGCCACCATCGCGCGCGACCTACCGCCCGGCCTTGCCCTTGAAATCGCCCACGAGTCAGGGCGCAGAACCGGGGAATATATCCTCGCACACCGTATACCGCGACTGGCGCAATGGATTTTGCGAGCCTTGCCCGTCCGCCTTTCCGGCCTGATGCTGCTCAAGGCGATCTGCCATCATTCCTGGACATTTGCCGGCAGTGCGGATGTCACCCACCACCCGGCAGACCCTATGGAACTTACAATCCACGACAATCCCCTTGCTGTGACGGGCTGCGCGTGGCACTGCGCCGTCTTTGAAACGCTTTTTCACCGATTGGTCAGTCCACGACTTGTGGTCGAACATCGCGCATGTTGCGCTCAATCTGGGCGGATATGCCGGTTCGTTTTTCACCGTGATAGATGAGAAGACCTGTCGCGCGTTTATGGCGTCAGACGGTCCGTCCTGACTTCCATTCGGGTGTGAAATACCCCGGACTACCGCAGACCAGTAGCTTCATTTCACGCATCCATATCGTAAGCATCCGGCGTAGGCCACAGCGAGGTCAATGCGCGTGCTCACGGTCCATTTCGATGAGCTCTTGCAGGTTTTAGATCCCGAACCGAGTGAAGGCGATGACGCTGTCGTCGCCCGGGCCGTAGACCCAGATCACACCATCTTCGGTTTCCATATCGATGGCGAGATCGAAGATCCGATCGACGGTTTCGCCCAGTTCGGCTGCAACGCGGTCGATGGTCTTGACGGAATACACCTTGTTGAGCTGCATGATCATGCCGCCTCAGCGAGGGGCCGGGACTTCCAATTCCAGGGCAGAAGCTCATGGATGCGCGAGACGGGCATATCGGGCAGTCGGGCGAGGACATCGGCAAGCCAGGCCTGTGGGTCGATGTCATTCATTTTGGCCGTGACGATGAGGGTATACATGGCGGCCGCTCGCTCACCGCCGCGCTCGGAACCCGCGAAGAGCCACGACTTTCTTTTATGCAGAGGTGTGAATCAGCATGCAAAAGTGACCCACTTTGGTGGGTTATGATCATCTAAAACTGACCCACCTGCATTGTTAACATCCGTGTGCTTTGGGCACGGAGGAAGAGCAGGTGTTACTTATGGAAACGGCAATGAAGATCTGAGGCTGGATCTTGGGGGATGGGCGCAGCATCCATTCTGTGGCGCGCGAGACTGGGATTTCGCGGACGACGAGAGCACCCGCGCACAGATCGCTATCCAGACCGGGCCCGAAGAATGGGCACACGTTTACGTCCATTTTGACGGCTACCCGGCGCAAATGCTGCCCGCATTGGCCGCTTGGACGCCCGAGGACATTCTGGCTGCCCGGGAAATCCGTCAGGTCAGGCCCGACGCGCTGGACTGTTTCGAGCCGCCGCGGCCGCCCCGGATCCTGGCGCGCCCCACCTGCGAGCTTTGCCATCTCTATGTCTGGCAGGATGGAATCTGGATCGATGTGACAGACTCCATGCAGTGATCATAAAGCAATGAAATTGCTGCGATTTTACTACGCTAATCGGCGTCACAGAGCGATTGTGATCGTACCAAAACGATGCAACTCACCTGAAAGGCCCACGCCATGACCAACCTCATCACGCTGCCCAGCCAAAACGAAACCTTCGGCTTCTTTGGCACGGTGACCAATTGCCTGCGCCGCGACCGCCCAAGCGCGGAGGTCTGGGCCCTGGCCTTTAGCCTTATCGCGGAAGCAACCCACGGTGACAGCGAAGACGAGATGATCGGCATCCGCGCCTTTCTCGATAGCCGGATGGGCCGGCATTTCGCCGATGATGTGGTGGATGCCTTGCAGAGCGGTGCTTGCGACAGCGTGGCTGCGATCACCGCCGCCATTGCCAAATGGCAGGACTGGCGCATCAGCCGCCGCACCCAGCGTGAGGAAGGGATCCCTGCAGGCCTGCCTTACCTCACCGGCTGGGTGCAGCATTTTGCGATCACGGCAGCGATGGAAGATGCCGACTGACCCAAGATTATCACCCCAAACTTACGGAGGCTCCCATGCCCAAGATTACCGATACCCAAACCATCATCCTCACGCGCGCAGCGAGCCGCCCCGGAAACTTGGCCATGCCGCTGCCTGATGGGCTTTCTGGAGCTGCGGCCAAGATGACCGTCACCAAGATGATCGAGCGCGGCTGGCTCGAAGAGGTCGAGGCCAACCTCCGCCGCAATGAGCCGCTCTGGCGCGAGACCGGCGATGGTCATGGCACCACGCTGATCGCCACCGAGGCGGGGCTTGAGGCCATCGGCATCGACCCTGTTGTGGCGAGCACGGTCAGCAATGTCCGCAAGGCAGCGCCGGCGGAGAAGGCCGCTGGCGTCGCGGCGGACGACACTCCCGGTCTGAAGCTGGCGTCCATCCGACAAGGCACCAAGCAAGCCCTGTTGATCGAAATGCTGCAGCGACCTGAAGGTGCCTCGACTTCTGAGATCGTCGAGGCCACGTCATGGCAAGCGCATACGGCCAGAGGTGTGATTTCAGGCGCGCTCAAAAAGAAGCTGGGCCTGCCAATCACGTCCGAGAAACACCCCTAGCGGGGGACTGTTTACAAGCTCGACGCGGCTTGATCTGCAAACTTACCGCCAGCGTTCGAACACCCGGCGCAGGGCATAGCTGCGGACAAGCGATATCGTCACGAACAGGGCGCCAATCGCAAGGTTGTCGCCAAGGCTGACTTGCAGCCCGAACCAAGGAAACACTACGATTTGCGTCACCACGGCCAGCGCATAGCCGACCACGACATTGGTGATTGCCTCGATCAGTGAACGGCGGCGCGATTGCATCAGGCTGCAACCCGCTTGGATTTGAGCGCAGAGAAGCTCTCGCCGCTGTCCGCCAACACGGCGTCTTCACCGGTGAAGGCCTGCCAGCGTTCGATGGCCACATCAACGTAAACCGGATTTAATTCCACACCGTAGCAGGTACGCCCCGTGGTCTCGGCTGCAATGAGCGTCGTGCCCGATCCCATGAAGGGCTCGAAAACCGCCTGGCCGGGGCTCGAGTTGTTCAGAATAGGGCGGCGCATGCATTCGACGGGCTTTTGCGTGCCGTGCACGGTTTCGGCATCCTGATCCTTGTTCGCGATCTGCCAGAGTGTGGTCTGCTTGCGATCGCCGGCCCAATGGCCTTTGCCTTTGGCGCGCACGGCATACCAGCAGGGCTCATGCTGCCAGTGATAATCCCCTCGGCTGAGCACCAGCCTGTCTTTGGCCCAGATGATCTGCGACCTGATGGCGAAACCCGCGCCCACCAAGCTATCGGCCACAGTCGCCGCATGCAGCGCGCCATGCCAGATGTAGGCAACATCGCCAGGAAAGAGTGACCAGGCCTCGCGCCAGTCCGCACGGTCATCGTTCAGCACCTTGCCGGTGCGCTTGGTCTTCGCAGCGCCAGCCTGATTGCGCCAGGAGGGATCATATTCGACGCCGTAGGGCGGGTCGGTCACCATCAGGAGCGGTGTAACGCTCCCCAAAAGGCGCCCAACCACATCGGCGCTGGTGCTGTCCCCGCAGATCAGCCGATGCGGCCCGAGCTGCCAAAGATCACCGGTTAGCGACACCGGCGTGGCCGGGGGCTCAGGGATATCGTCTTCACCATCGACGGCGCCATCTTCGTCCACCTTCCCTGGATCCTGCAGCAGGGCATCCAGATCTTCATCCGAGAAGCCCAAGAGATCGAGGTCGAAGTCTTCCGCTAAGAGCCCCGCGATCTCGTCGCGTAGCATCGCCTCGTCCCATTCGCCGAGCTCGGTCAGCTTGTTATCGGCGATCCGGTAGGCGCGCCGCTCTGCTTCATCGAGATGGCCGAGCCGGATGACAGGGGCCTCGGTCAGGCCCAGCGCGCCCGCAGCCAGCACACGCCCGTGGCCGGCGATCAACTCGCCGTCGTCTGCCACCAAGCATGGCACCGTCCAGCCGAACTTCGCCATGCTGGCGGCAATTTTCGCAACCTGGGCCTCTCCGTGGATTTTGGCGTTCTTGGCATAAGGGCGCAGCTGTTCGATCGGCCAGAGCTCGATCTGGCCCGGCGAAAATACAAGATCCATGGGGTGGGCAACTCACGGGGCAGGGGCGACGCATGTTGAAACCAAGCCCCCAAGATATGGGCCCGTCAACGATCGCGATGTCAGAAAAACACAAGCGCTCGCGAGGGGTGTCCTCCGAGCGCAATTCTTCGATGATCAAGGGGTACGTCAAGGGGGCTAGAAATGTCAATCCAAAATGTGAATCGGAATCACATTTTTGATCGGTGGCTACCAGCTGGATTCCGTGGATCCAAAACTGGCTTAGGTGGATTCTTGACTAAAATAGTAAAATCCACCTTCAGGATCTCTAACGCACGTGCAAGCGTTTGTTATTTCGATGTATTTTGTCTGGAGCCTTTAAGGTTGGCTTCAAGGTGGATTCCCCGGTGAAAATCCAAGTCGCTAGGAAACTTGCGCGCTAAGCCCCCCCGTATACGAACAGGGCCGCGGAGGAACCGTGGGAGGGGGCTGGCTGGCGAGATTGGCTGACAGCGCTAAGGTTCAACTTGCTCGCTCTCTACGCTTTGCCGTTTGAATCACTCAATATCAGGATAGATATTGGCTTCGAAATACCCCGCCAAGTCGTTGATGCTGAGCTGGCCCGCAACACGGGCTCGTAACTTGGCTTCGAGTTCATTTTCGGAAACATCCAGGAATGACCCGTTCACTACAATGAAGGTTAAAGCGGCGATTGCACCCGCCCTTTTATTCCCATCCATCAACGCGTGCCGCGTCGCAATGCCATCGTACATCAAGGCGGCGAGATAGGCTAACTTAGCTTCAGGCTGGTATTCAGCGGCTGCGCTGGCCCGTTCGAGGCCTGCTTCAAATGCATTACGGTCGTTCAAGACCATTCGATGCCCCATGGTCTCCATGAAGGCTGAAGTCTCGTCCAAAATCGCATCGGCATTGGGCCAAGCGTACCCGTTGCCTGCTGCGATCACGCCGTTTCGCCTTCGCGACCAAGCTTAACGAGGGTACGCCTATATCGTTGGGTGACCTTAGCAGCTGCCTCGCGCGTTTTGGCGTAATCATCATCGACGGTACGCACGATTAATGTGCCATTATCCGTCGAAAGTGTAACCTGTTGCCCTGCGCGCAGTTGCAAAGCGTCCATAGTTGCCGCCGACAGGGGTATGAAGTGGCCGTTTCCGATCTTCTTAATTTTGTTGGTTGTGGTCACCATGGCGCTCGCTTGCTCTTTGCTTGTTCATTTGGATTGTTTATACATTGCGTTTATACATTCATTCGACGGAAGTCAATGCGGCCCGGTCAGTGTACATCAGGCTTTCTGCGCTGGTGTTTTTGTCCATGGTTGACCCTAGGCATTCCTTCCAGCACCTCTAACTCGCGTAGCATTGCCCTAACCTGCAGGCTGTTTCTGTCCCAGTTGGCAGGCTCTGTCGCCGGTGGAAGTGACGGCCAAAAGAATTGAGGGCAGCCTCATGTGTAACCAAAATACGATTTGACGCGTAGCGCCGACTTAATCATTGAATCTGTTCCAAAAGCTGGTTTTACGGCCGTGTCGCGTACGTAAATCATTGAGGAACGCCTCATGGTCTGGGTAATTTCCATAATCGGTGATCAGTGTGTCAGCAGCGGCACAAGAGGTCAGGTGGCGGGCCGCGTGCCCATAGCGTTTGGAACGCGCTTCATCGAGGGCGAATGTAATCATGGAGCGCCAGAGCAAAACGGCGGTGAGAGGATGATTTTCTGACAGCCGTTCTGCAGCCGGGGTCAGCATTTCATATACGTTTCCGTCGAATTCATCGCCGCGAGCGAGAACCAGTCTGCTGGCAAGCTCTATGTCTGGCCAATCGAGACAAAAGCCCAGCGCCCTGTAGGGTTCGGAATGCCTCAATACTTTGGCTTTCGCCTGATCCAGTGCTTCTTCATCTTCAAAATCGGGCAGAAGCGTCAGATATCGCCGCAGTGTTTCGCTGCACATACGCCGCTCGAATCTGTCCCAGAGCGCGGCCTTTAATTCGTCCTCACGCCCAAGTGCTTCAAGGCAGGCAAAATGAGCTGTGTCCAGCTCCGGTTTGTCGAACCAATTGTCCCGGGCGTCCTGTTTTGCGAGGCAATTCTTGATGACGATCAGTGCGTCGTCTGCGCGCCCGGCTTCCAGAAGTCGTTGCGCCGCTTTGGGGGCGATAATGTGGAATGTCAGTTGCTCGGCGGTGTACTTGGCGAGCCATCCATCCACATCGCCCTGACAATCTGCGATATCCTGCAGCATCCTCTCAAGCGTGCGCTTGCGGCTGTCGCGTGCGATCTCGTCGACCGACTGGCGGATGCCATAGATGCCATCGTAGCGCACGCGCTCTTCGGCGGTCACTGGCGCGTTCATGAAGGCATTCGCGCGGGACTTCATGCGACTGAGGCCGTCATTGCCCATGGCCGGAGCTAGAGCCTTGATCGCGTTGTCATACTCGCCATAGCCGTTGTCGAGAAGCGCCTCAAAGACCTGATCTGCCAGAGTGTCGGAGTTGACAGTCAACTTTGGCGCAAGTTTTTCAATGGCGTTCATCGCGAAATGCATCACGCTGCCGATGGTGCCATTGCTGTCGTCTGTGCGCTCCTGAAGGCTGGGAGAAAGGGCCAGAAGTGACCAGAGAAGGTCGAATGCGAGGTTGGGCTCCTCCGGCGCGATCTGGGTCTCGACCAGCGCGATGATATCATTCAACTCCTTGGCAAGGCTTCGCTGCGCCTTCCTGCTGATGAAACTCGTCGCCCGGCGCAGCGATGCGAACCGCTTGCGGATGTCCGATGCGGCTTCTTGCGGGGTCTGATCCGCTGACAACACTCGCCGCACCTGCCGCTTCCGAGCTGCATCGCCCTGCACCGCGTCAAGCAACAGGTCGGCCAGCGTATCGGCCCCGAGGGCTACAAGGTTTTTCTTGTTCAGTGATTTCTTCGGCATCTATGCAGGCTCGCCTCTTCAAGCGTTGATATTTCTAAACTGCCGGCACAACGAGGAGCGGGCGTCCGTGTTTTAAATGATCACGGGTTGAGTCCGCGCGCCATCAATAAGCTTACCAAATCGACTTGGTCAATTCGGCCGCCCATATCTGTCGGTGGCCTATCGTATGAGAATTTAGGTTAGCCCAAGCCATTTTGAGTTACACGCTTAACTTCGCCTGTCTCCAAGGTCTTGATGTAGTCAACGCTCGCACCATTCCAGTGATATGCATAATGTGCGCCCTGTGTTGGGATTGGGATCACGTCGGGCCAGAAGACGGCGATGCACTGGCCCTCAGGATGGCGGATGCTGGGCCAGGTGATGCCATTCGATCCCGCCGCGCGCCGTTCCGCCCCGAAAACCTGTGAGGCGTGGTAGTGATCAGGGTCCAGCAGATCGGGCTGGCCGGTGGCGTCGTCCAGATCAGTGTCGACGGACCCGATTAGTTCTCGGAATTGCGACGTCCAGCCGGGGGCCTCGTTCGTCGTGCGCATGAAGCGAGCGTGGTGGTGGATTGTCTCGGCGATGGCCACTTCGGTACGGTCGCCTGCATAGTAAAGGCCATAGCTGCCGTCCGAGAACCGGCCCGGCCTCAGGGGCGAGCAATGAACGAAGGGCGCCATGACCCAGCTGGCACCTGGCCCGCTTACACGACGCGCGACTGGCACTTGAGAAAGATCACCGATGCTGTCGCGGAGGCGTGGGTTAAATTTGGCCTCGGCCGAGGCCAGCGCCTCCCAATCCGCGGGGTCGGCGATATCCTCGAACAGATCGATGGGTGGGTATATGGAACGGATGATGCGGACAGTGCGTGACCATGTCACGCGGCGGACAGGCACATTCACCAGGCACCCCGTTCCGCATCAAGATACGCCCGGACATCGATCAGGTCGGTAATCTCACCGCGCATCATGATGTCCAATGCGCTGCGCCCGTAGAAGGCCTCGTTGGGCTTGCGGACCCATGCATAACCGCGGGAGGGTTCTGTAAACAAATAACGCAGCGCCTTGTGAATGCCCATCAGGATCGCCATCCGGGCGCGCAGGTCGCGGTCGATCCGGCCAATGTCGCCAGTCTTCCATCGTGCCCAGGTTCGCTGAGCCATGTCACCCAGCAGAACGCGCGCCTCGCTATCTGTCAGGCCCCAGGCGCGGAACAGGTTGACGGTGGTGCGTGCCAAAGCCGCCGCTTCCTGGTCAGTGATGACGGGAAGGTCGGGGCGTGCGGTGATTGATTGAACTGTGGCGAATTGCATGGGTTTCTCCTCTGGCGCTAATATAGATCTTTTGTGCCAAATGGCAAATGAGCATCTTGCTCATCTGCTATCCTGCTCAGGTGTTGGCACCCAAGGAGTTGCCCTTGGCATCTCTTCAGCCACCACGATCTCGCGTAGCATCTCTCCAACCTGTAGCCCCTGTTGTATCCATTCCAGCGCCTTCCACCATTCGCCATACGCCCGCCGCGCGGCCTCGATCTGCTCCGGATGGGGCGAGTAAGTAACGGGACAGGCCCTAACCTCGACCGTCCGCCACTTCCCGCGGCTCAGCACGCGCTCGGTCCCAACCACCTCGGTCACCGCACGATCGCCATACCGGTTTCGCTTCATGTCCACCGGCACACAGCGCGGCACCGCCCCCGGCATCCAGTCCGGGGTGAGCCCAGCGCGCGCGAGCTCGGCCACGCGTATTGCCGTGCGCTTGCCGCCAAGATCATCTGGCATCCCGGCCACAGTGGCCGCGATCACCTCTGCGTCCTCATGGGTGTAGTCGCCCATCTTGTACCGGCCGCCGTCGATTTGGCAGCCCAGCGCGGCGCGCTGCATAAGCACGTATTCTAGGCCGAACCCAAACCCTTGGCCGCGTTCGGGATCAGGCGGTTCTGGCAGCTCCAGCTGAGCGCATTCGGTGCGAAAGGCCCATTCCAACGCCTGCTGCACGGTCATCACGCGCTTTGGGCGTCCGTGACGTGATTGGGTTCCGCCTTTGCGAGTTGAGGCGAGCGGGTGCGTATGCAACTTGCGATCAATTCTGCTCATAGCACACCCCGCATCCGCAGCTGGTCATGGGTCACCAGTCCGCGCTCCAGCATGGCTTGGCACATGGCGGTGCTGATCATGCTGGGTGGCAAGTAGCCATCGCCCTTCACCCGGTCTGCATAGAAGGCTGCGAGCTCATCGATGCTGGGCGCAGGCCCTGAAGCCGCCTTTCCCCGCCGCCCTTTGCCGTCCTGGCCCTTTGAGACATCCGAAGCTGCTTTGAGCTGCGCCTTGCGCCGGGCAGCGCGCTGCATGCCCCGATCCAGCGCCTTGGGCCCGTCGGGAGGCTCGGGATGCTCCTGTCGAGACGCCTTGGCCGCCTCGAGGGTTTCCGCCTCGGTCAGCCCGAGGTCATCGATCCAGCGTTGAGCATGCTCCCGAGGCGGCCAGCCCTGCCACCAGCCCGGAAGGGGCCCGTCTGGATCGAAGCCCAGCGCCGTGATCAGCTTTCCAAAAAAATCATCAAAAGCCGTTTCGCGCGCTCGCGCGTCCTCCTCCTCCTTTACTGGTTTACTTAAAGGTTCCCTTACAGGGTTAGTGTCCCATTTTGAGACACGGGAATCGCCATTTTTGAGACACGGGTTTTGCCCAAAATGAGACACGGGCCCGTGTCCTGTTTTGGGACACGGCGTGGCAGGGACTGACAGTGTTTTACCCTCGTCGCCATAGGACGTTTCAGCGTCTTGCCCGTGTCCCAAATCAAGACACGGAGTTTTGGTGGTGTTTTGTAATGCGGTTGAAGCGTCCTCAGGGGGGCAGGGCGGGGCTGTGTCACCTGCACCCGTAGCAGTGTTCCCATCAGGGCGTGGGCTTGACGGTCGGGCACCATTTCCATCGTCGAACTCGAACCCCAACAAATACCGCGTGGGCCGCTGCTGGCCGGTCTTGGTGTCGACGATGCGCACGCGCTTGATCAACCGGCCGGCCTCCAGCTCATCGAGATGGCGGTTCAGCGTCGCGCGCCCGATCTCGCAATCATGCGCGAGCCGTTCCTGTGTTGGGAAGCAGCCGAAGTCCGGGTTGAACCGGTCACACAGATGCCAAAGCACAATCTTTGTCGTGGGCTTCAGCCCGCGCTGCTGGATGGCCCAATTGGTGGCGGCATGGCTCATGGCGCGACCCTCCCAGTTGGGGAAGCAACACGGGTCGTGAACCCATGATCGGCCAAGGCGCCCAGCGCATCATCAAGAGTGCGCACCAGTGCCCAGTTGAAGCCCTGGGCGAGGGCAGCATCCCGAAACGCCTTCTGCGACGGGCTCAGCCGGCCCTTGAGGGATTTGAGCTCTAGGAACAGTACGCGCCCAGCGCAAAGTACCATCAGATCGGCAAAGCCGGGATGGACGCCCATGCCAACGAGGATGGCTTGCCGCTTGGCCCCACGCGGGCCCGCCTCGGTCACCTCATTGGCGCAGTGATGGATGATGGCGCCCTTGGGGAGGGCGAAACGGAGCGCGGTCACGACGGCGCGCTGCAAGTCTGCCTCAGGCGTACCGCGTCTTTTCATGTGCGCCCCTCCCGGTCTGGTGCGGGCAGACGCCCGGGCGTCTTGGCATCGAGCACGACCAGCAGAATGCGCGCGTCCTCGCGCTCCTCGAAGGTCTCACCATGTTGCACCAGCACATGGCAGGCCAGCCGCACCAGATAATCAGAATGGTGCGCCACATCAGCCACGACCATGCGCGCTTCGCGCCGGCGCTCCTCGATCCAGTCTTGGCGGGCGCGATCCCGTGCACTGGGCTTGCGGAAGGGTAGGGGAATGCTCATCGGCGTGCCCCTCGGCGTCCACGACGCTGACCAATGGTCTCTTGATCTTCGAGCCATTCCAGGACTGTGGCGCGACGGTAGAACACCTTGCGCCCAGCACGCACACAGGGTGGGCCCGATCGCATGGCGTCCCAGCGTCGCAGGGTGTCCTCAGACACGCCCAGTTGCAGCGCCAACTCGCTCCGGCTGATCCAGCCGCCGAGTAAGCCGTCCGATGGTTTTGCTATGGTTTCGGCGTTTTCGTGCGATTGCATGATGTCCCTCCAGTTTGATGACCCGATGCGGGCCAGTTCCGAGGGCTACTCAGGCACAGACGTGAGGGTGGAAGGGAGGAACGGGGTGGAATGGAAACGCTAAACCCGTTCCACCCCCATATTTTATTGATGTTTTGGGGTGTTGCGCGCCATCAGCCACTTGAGTTGGAGAGTTCCAATTGTGCGCTTGTTGCTGGCCTAAGCGGTGTTCTGGGGTAAATCCCCTTATTCGCGCGCGTTCGCGTGCAAATCGGGGGTGGAACCCCGCAAAACCCGTTCCACCCCCTTGTTTCATTGAAGATGTGCGGCTGCTGCAGCCGAATAATGTTTGGCTGGACGCACAAATGGCCCGTTCCTGGCGGTCTCAGTCTCTGGCACCACGACCACGGCGCGCTCTGCAATTGCGTTATTGTCAATAAAACATGGGGGTGGACGTGATCTGTCTCCGCGACGCCACCCCGTTCCACCCTTCCACCCCGGCCGGCATGCTTTGCTTGATAAAGGTCAGGATCTACGCCTGATGAACGGTCGAGGAGAAAGGATTGGACATGCCAAACAGACAGAAGCTGACCGAGAAGATCGTGCGAGATGCCATTCCCGCAGACGGGCGAGACTATCAGATATTCGACACGGAAGTGCGCGGGTTCGCGGCCTGTATTTATCGAGGCGGCGGCCGGGCCTTTACCCTCGACTATCGCTACGCCGGACGCCAGCGCCGGATGACCTTTGGGCGTTGGCCTGAATGGAGCGTGACGGCGGCGCGGCAACGCGCGAAAGAATTGCGCCGCGAGATTGATGCAGGTGGCGACCCGCTGGCGGCACGCGGCGCACTCCGTGAGGCGCCCCGCATCACTGACCTGACCGAGCGCTACGTCGAGGTGCATTTGCCGCATCTGGCACCCGTGAATGCGGCTGATCAGCGCTCCATGATGAAGAAGTTCATCGATCCCGCCTGGGGCAACATGCTGGTCACGGAGGTCTCGGCCTATGATGTTGAGGTGCTCCTGACCAAGATTGCCGAAGGGCGCGCACGCCCGGCTAAGAAAAAGCCAAACAACCGCGCCCGAAAGCTGCAAGGTGCCAAGCCCACGCCGGTGCGTGCAAACCGCGTCGGCGAAGTGATCCGCAAGATGTTTGCCTATGCTGTCAAATGGGGGTGGCGCGATGACAACCCCGCCATGGGCTTCCGCCGCCGCATGGAGATACCCCGCGAGCGTTATCTGTCCCAAGACGAAATCTCACGCCTCGCCACGGCGCTCGACGCGGCGCAGGACGACCGCGCGGCCGGCATCATTCGTTTGTGTATGCTGACAGGCGCACGGGTGGGCGAGGTTCGGCAGGCGCGCTTTGAGAATTTCAACCTCGAACATCTGAGCTGGACCAAGCCTGCCACGACGACCAAGCAGCGCCGCGTGCACCGTGTGCCGATCTCCGACGAGGCCGCTGCCATCGTCCGCCAGCGGCGTGTCACAGTGGTAAAAGGATCGCCCTGGCTCTTTCCCGGCGATGTGCCAGGCCAGCCCGTACAGGAAATCCGCCGGTTCTGGACGCGTATTCAGAAAGAGGTCGGGATCGAAGATGTACGGATCCATGACCTGCGCCATACCTTCGCCTCGCTGCTGGTCAGCGGAGGCGCGTCGCTCGAGATGATTGGCAAGCTGTTGGGGCACAGCCAGATGCAGACGACGCAACGCTACGCGCATCTGATGGACTCGCCCTTGCGCGCCGGAGTGGGTGCTGTGGCCAGCGCATTCAAGCCAAAGCCGCGCCTTGTGCACAACACCCAACAGGAGCAGGCGCATGACGGGTCAAAGCCTGCCGACGCGCCTTGCCCCCAACGCTAACTTGCTCAACGCTTCGGGTGCTTGAACTTCAGCGCCTTCAGGACCGGCGCCAGTCGCAGGCGAATGGTTTTCTCATCAGGGAATGAGCCATCTTCCGACCGCAACGAGAACCAGTCCTGCAACTCTCGGATCCATTCGCCCTGCGACTTCGGCAATCCCTCCTCAAAGACGCGGCGGGTGATTTCGACATTCATCCCGGCCCAGTCGTAATCACCGCCATTGTCGAGCCCAGCGCCACCGGCAACGCGCCCGAACAGGTCATTGGTCATCTCGAAATTGTGGACATCTTGGCCCAGGATCATCATGTCGCCGATCGAGACGAGAACGCCGTCCTCGGGGGCCGTGATATAAAGCCAATCCGGTGCCCCAAGCTGTTTGATGCGCAAAACGCGGGCTTCCTGTGGTCCTGTGCCGTAGCGTCTGAACATGGGCAGGATGTCCGTCGGGTCGACGCTGATCAGGCCCGCAACCCTTTCTTCACCACAAAGCACCGGTGGTATGCCGGTGACGATCTTCAGCATTCCCATTGTGGTCCAGCCCGCAATATCACAAACCGTACAGCCCCATCGTGCGGCTGTTTCATGGACATGGTAGAAGACGCGTTGCGGAAGTCCCATTGTCAGTGATCCTTTCATTTGGGTGGCTGCCCTGCTGAGTGAAGCCCACGCAAAGCAGCATTTTGACTGTGCCTCGAGACGCGGCAGCGAAGCTTGGAAGGCTTCCGACTTGCTGAGGCGACTCGATCACGAGGTCATGGTAATTTGTATTCAGAGTCAGCATCTTACCCGCTTGAGGCATAAGGCGGCCGTTTACGTCGCGGAGCCATTCAATATCGTTTGTGCAAGCTTAGGAATTGCTGCGCCACGCGGAAATGGCCAAGGTGCGATATCGTGGGATCAGCCTGCGCGACATCATGAGCGAGTTAACTGTGAACGAGCGCACCGCGCGACGTATGGCGCGCGAGTGCGTGTTTCATCCAATGCAGGTTCTGACCGATATGGCCGATGGAAGCCTGCTCGTGGAATTTAAGGCAAGCGGCTGGGTCGAGATGGCATGGCACCTGATGTCTTGGGGGAATGCTGTCGAGATATTGGAGCCCCTCAGTTAATCGACATTCTTCAACAGGTGCGAGGCGGGGAAATGCCGGTGCTGCTGCTAAGGTGATGGTATGCCTCGACATAACGGGCGGGAAGCGGACCTTCGATACACAAGAACTATTTACGCACTGGATAGAACAGAACGGACGTTCAATTGATTCGCACGACCAGTAAGCACATGAATTAAATAAGGTCTTATATTTCTTTGGTTTCTCCGCTAGGTTGTGAAAAATCTGGTTCGGGAACCTCAACATTTTGCCCAACATTGTCTATCTAAACGTTAAAAACTTCAGATCGATAAAAGAGCTATCGTGGAAGCCCAACCACGGCATGAATTGCCTGATTGGGGTCGGAGACAGTGGTAAGACCACTGTGTTGGATGCAATTGATTACTGTCTTGGTGCGAGACGTTCCGCGCAGTTTTCCGATTACGACTTTTATAAAACCGACACCAGAAAACCAATAAGGATCTTGGTCGCACTTGGTGCTCTTGAACCGTCACTTCTCTCAATGGATGCCTATGGCGACTATTTTTGCGGGTACAACCTCGCTACAGGAAAATTTGAAGATGAGCCTGGCCACGGATTAGAAACAATTTTGGTGCTCCGGTTGAAGGTTGAAAAAGACCTAGAACCACAATGGTCACTTTTGTCGAAGCGGGCGAAGGCTAAGGGTATCGAGCGGAATCTACGGTGGGAGGATCGCCAAACCTCCTCCCCTTTGCGACTTGGAGATCACCCCGACTGGCACCTCGCATGGCGACGTGGTGCGCTCTTTGAAAGGCTAACGGATGAGAAGCTGGCACTAACGGAGGATTTGTCCGATGCTGCTCGAAAAGCCCGTGCAGACTTTGGCAGTACAGCAAACAAGGAACTGACCGACAGCCTCGATGCGGTGAAGAAGTCTGCAGATGAGTTGGGCGTACCAACGGCTGGGGCGGTACACGCGTTACTCGATGCAAACTCAGTGAAGTTTGGCACGGGAGCGATTGCACTGCATGACGCGAACAACATACCGCTTTCATCTTTGGGTACCGGGTCAAAACGTATATTGATTGCCGGCTTGGCAAGAAAAGTCGCAACATCCGCCAGCATCGCCTTGGTCGATGAGTTGGAAACGGGGCTGGAACCGCATCGGATACGAAGCCTGCTCAACACGCTGGGTGCGAAGGACACGTCGGTCAACCAACAGGTTTATGCAACGACACATTCGCCAGTTGTTTTGAGAGAGCTAGACCATACCCAGTTGACGTTGCTACGTGTTGACAAGACCACTGGAAAACACCAGGCCTATTCTGCTTCTGAGAGTGCTCAGGGCTTGCTGAGAAGTAACCCGGAGGCATTTCTGGCGAAACGAGTAATCGTTTGCGAAGGCAAATCTGAGATAGGCTTCATAAGAGGGTTTGATCAGCATAGTAGCGGACGTGGAAACGTCTCAATGGACGCACTAGGAACTGTGCTGGTTGACGGGGGTGGAGCTAAGAAAGTGCTTTCTCCAGCGAATGAGCTCCTTCGCCTTGGGTACAATGTATCAATCTTCATGGATAGCGACGTGCCTCTAGAGGCCGCTGATGAAAAGAATTTTGTTAATGGCGGGGGCACGTTATTCAAGTGGCCGAACCAATGTGCTCTCGAAGATATGATTTTCCAGAGTGCCGCTGGGCCGGTAATTGCAGCATTGTTGGATTATGCGGTTTCGTTGCCAAATGGTGGTAAGGTTGACGCGCAAATTTGTACCGCGTCAACAAACCAATTCAATCTCGCTCAAGCAAAAGCTTGGGCAGAATCTGGTACACTTCAACCTGCAACCGCAGTCATACTAGGGCAAGCAGCCCGTAGTGGAGCCGGTTGGTTCAAAAAGGTTGCGCCATACGAACACATAGCAAAGAGTATTTTAGCTCCCAATTTCTCCCTGCTAGATGCTGGCTTAACAGGAATCACTACAGATCTAATGAATTGGGCTTGGGGTCAAAATGACCGAACCTGATCCTCTCCAAATATCAAGAGGATGCATACAGGCTCCCGCTGGATGCGGAAAAACCCACCTAATTGTGGAAACTTTAAAGCGCTGTACGGCTGAGAAACCAATCCTCGTTTTGACACATACGAATGCGGCGGTTGCGGCGCTTCGACAGAGGCTGGACAAGGGCGATGTTCCTCGATCTAGCTATCGTCTCGCGACCATCGACGGGTGGGCAATGAGACTGGTCGGCATGTTTCCACTAAGAAGCGCCGCAGACCCATCCATTTTGGAGCTGTCCAATCCAAGAACTGACTATCCAGCCATAAAGCAGGCTGCGCTCGGTTTGCTGCAAGGACGTCATATCGACAACCTTCTTGCAGCAAACTACTCTCGGCTACTAGTCGATGAATACCAAGACTGTCTGAGCGCACAGCACCGAATTGTGTGTGAACTTGCGAGAGTGCTGCCGACTTGCATTTTCGGCGATGTCCTTCAAGGGATATTCGATTTTGGGGACACACAGGTAGACTGGAACGCTGAAGTGCTTCGAGATTTCCCATTGGTAAGTGAGCTATCTACACCGTGGCGCTGGAACCTTGCCAGGGCAGGATCATTAGGCCAATGGCTACTGGATTTGCGATCAACACTTCTGAGCGGTGGCCAAATTGACCTCACTACGGCTCCATCAGAGTTGGAATGGGTCCCTATCACAGGAGACCAGGACTTTGAAAAAATTCTTGGCGCAACACATTGTATGCCGATGAGCATCGAGAGCTCGTTGATAATTTGCAGCAGCCGCAACCGGCAGAGGCAACAGCAAATCGCTCAGCTTACCAAAGGTGCGTCGGTGGTAGAGAATGCGGATCTTACGGACTTGGTTGCTTTTGCTCGACGCTTCGATTTTTCCTCACCCAACGCCACCGCAGAATTGCTCAATGAAGCCGCAAGCGTTCTTCGCGGAATAAGCGCGACCGAAATTATAACGCGAATTGTGTCACTCAAGGCAGGTACGAACCGGAAGCCAGCCACAGCTCAAGAAATGGCCGCACTGAGTTTCGACTCGGATAAGACCCCTCAAAAGGCAGCGGCCCTCTTGTCAGCTCTGAGCAATCAGTCCGGTGTGTCAGCCTTTAGAGGAGAAGTGTTTAGAAACCTTCTAAAAGCACTGCACGCTTCTACAAGCGCAGACGATTTTGCTGACATGGTGCTCAAGGCACGAGAGGAACGGCGCTTTCATAGCCGTGCTCTAGGAAAAAAATCTGTCGGCAGCACGCTTTTGGTAAAGGGGCTAGAAGCCGATCAGGCCGTGATTGTCGATACACATGAAATGAATGCCAAGAACTTGTATGTTGCGCTCACCAGAGGGGCGAAGAGAGTTGTTGTATGCTCGACATCTAAGTATTTGCCAGCCACTTAGCACGTCAGGAAAGTTCGCTTCTTTAAAATGCTGCGCGTTGCACGAAAGGCTGGTCTGGTTGAGCTGCGGTGCGGCATCCGAACGGTCGGCGGAGGTCGGCTCTGGACCGTTTTCGATCGAGGTTGATTAGGATTGAGGTCGAGGCTACGTCAACATCACATCAACCCGCGAATGCACGCTTAGCACCAGGTTTGCGGTTGAATATTAGTGGATACGGGCGAATGCTGGGCAAGAAAAGTCGTTGTATCAAAGGCTTGTCGGCTAAGTGTTTGGATTTTATAAGTTATTGAAATAATTGGATAATGGGCTCATAACCTGAAGGTCGTAGGTTCAAATCCTACTCCCGCAACCAATTATTCCAAAATAAATCAAACGCTTAAGC
>NZ_JAAORB010000048.1 GCF_011601345.1 Roseovarius gahaiensis | reverse complement strand
ATATGCCTCAAAAGCATGGAATCACAAAGCAAGCATCATGGGAATCCTGAATCTGATCAGGGGCGACACGCTCTAGGCAGGCGATATATGAATGCGCGACTGATTGCTTTGTTCCCGCAACTCTTTCATTAAAAAGTCTTATGATTTTTTGTATTTTCATATCGTAAGTATGTTTCATTTCTACCCCTTCAAACCCACCGCCCCGCATCCATTCGCTGATGCAGCACCCGGATCACCTCGATCTTTTCCAAGCTTTCACGAAAAACAATCACATGCCGCTTGGCCAGTGCCATGCGATAGCTGTGGCGCACGTTGTCGGCGTTGCGTGATGGGGTGCGCCCGTCTTAGAGGCCTTCGATGATCCGCCGCAGCGCCGCAAGATAGGCATCCGCCTGCGCCAATCCCCACTGGGACAGACTGTAAAGCCAGATATCTTCCAGATCGGCCCGCGCCTTTGGGGAAAGCTCCAGCGCTTTCATGAAAGGTGCTTGCTGTGCATCCTGTTCAGGAAGTCGTCAAAATCGAAAGGTTCCGGCGGGCCGCTGGCCTCGCCTTCGTCAATCGCCTCTCTCAGGCGTTGCAGTTTTTCTTCTTCCGCTTCCAACATCCGCAATCCCGCGCGCACCACGTCACTGGCCGAGTTATAGCGGCCACTTTCTACGGCTTTTGTTATGAATTCGTTAAAGTGATCGCTCAGCACGACCGAGGTGTTGCGGGGCATCGGGTGTCTCCTTTGCGCACAATATACCAATTCTTGGTAGTCGCTTCAATCCGCCGGGGCCTCTGTCTGGCGCGGCTTTGCCGCGCGGCCCCCACCCCACCCCCACAGGGTGGGGGCCATGACTGCGGACCATGGGGCATCGCGCCAATCGGCCTCACTCCTCCCCATCCACACGCCCCCGCAAAGCCTTTACATCCCCGCGCACTTTCTTGGCCTTCAACCGCCTTTTCTTCGATCCCAGAGTAGGGCGTGTCGGGATGCGGCGTTTGGGTTTTTCGGTGGCTTTGCGGATCAGGTCGGCCAGACGCTGCCGCGCGATCTCGCGGTTGCGGGCTTGGCTGCGGGTTTCCTCCACCTGAATCACCAGTGCGCCGTCCTTGGTCCAGCGGCGGCCTGCGATCCGTTGCAGCCGGCGTCTGACGGCCTGTGGCAGGTTGGGCGAGCGTTCGGCCTCGAACCGCAGTTTGACCGCCGTGGATACCTTGTTCACGTTTTGCCCGCCGGGGCCGGACGCGCGGATGAACTGCTCGGTCAGTTCCCAATCTTCGATCTCGATCTGGTTGGTGATTTTCATGCCCGCTCTCCGGCTTTTCGTACGACACTCGTGTCCAACTCGTACACATCTAAAAGGGCCGCTCCAATCCCGGAACGGCCCCTAAAGGTTTGCGGAGGTGGGCCGGTTAGGCCGCACCAATCTGGGTGTTTCTACGCCCAAAGGCTGCTTTAGGCGAGATCTCCCCAAACTGTTCCGGCACCTCTCTCCAATCCCTTTATAGACACTGGACCACCTCCTTTCGCTTGTTAAATTCATCCCTAGCCTGCCACATATTTTCTAGTTGTCAAAACAAAATGCAGTGGCCAGCGCGATTTTTTTGTCTGCATATGGTTAGTCCGCCTGCAAGACAGACACGCATTGCCGCGGCAGGTCATGCATGGTCAACTCGCGCCTTGGCTTGGGTTTGGGCGCGTCCGGATCGGGTGGCGGCGGATTGAGGATGTTGTTCACCCAGTCTTGCGCATCGGCGCAACCATCGCCCGGCGGCGGCGGTGTCTGGTTCACGCAGCCCCGTGCATTATCGGGGCACTTCAGCCTGACGTGGAAATGATAGTGATGCCCGTACCACGGCCTGATCTTGCGCAGCCAAGCCCGATCGCCGGTTTCATCCTTGCACATTTGCACCTTGGCCCCCGGAAAGACGAAAATGCGCGCCGTGCGGGGGTCTTGTGCCGCAGCTTTGAGGATCTCATGATGCGCGCGCGTCCATTTATCGTTTGTGAACGCGCCCTTTGACCGGCGCATCGAGATTGATGAAAGGCTTTCACGCTCGGCCCGGCTGAGAGTCAGACGATCCGTCGGGCGCATCCAGATGTCGATATCCATCCCGATCTGGTGGCTGCGGTGCCCGGTCAGCATTGGCCCCCCGCGCGGCTGGCTGATATCGCCCACATACAGGCCGCTCCAGCCCGTTTGCCGTGCGGCTTTGCGTGACAGGTCTTGAATGAAATCAATCGTTTCCGGATGGCCCCAATTGCGGTTGCGGCTGAGGCGCATGGCCTGCCATGTTGGCCCGCTTTCGGCCAGTTGCACGCCCCCGGCAAGGCATCCCTTGGCGTATCCGCCAAACGGCTCGGACCCTTGACGCGATCCGCCGCCTGCTGTGCCGAACAACTGCTTGGCATGGACCCCCGCCATTGAGGCCGGGATATTCTGCGTTGAAACAACCTGCTGGGTCTGCCCGGTGTCAGATGGCGGCGCGGCGGTGTTGCATCCGGCCAGTGTCAGGCCAAGTGCGATCAGTGTGAGGTAGCGGCCCATGTTTCCTTGTCCCCCTCTGCTTTGACCCAGCGTAGCAGGACAAGGCCGATCAGGAAAAGAATAATCACAGGCGATACGCCTATCCGCGCACTGCCGCTGAACGCGGTTACGGTGCCGATCAAAGCCGGGGCGATAAAGGCTGTTGCGCGCCCGGACAGGCCATAAAGCCCAAAGCTTTCGGTCGGGGCATGTGGATCGGTGTGGCGCACCATCAGCGACCGGCTGGCCGCTTGCAAGGTGCCGCCGAACCCGCCAATCAAAACGCCGCAGCCGAAAAAGATTACATCAGGCAGGCGCGATCCGTCGGCAAGGGCAAAGCCGAACAATTGCTGCCGGTCCATGCCAACAACGGTCACGCAAACGGCAATCAGCGCCCAAATGGCCACGAGAATGACGGGTTTTGGGCCAAAGCGTTTATCGGCCTGCCCACCGATCCAGCTGAACAGCGCGGCCGAGATCGCGCCGATGATCCCGAATACCCCGATCGACACCAGCTCCCAATTCAGCACCAATACGGCATAGGTGCCGCCGAACCCATACAGCCCGTTCAACGCGTCGCGATACATCATGGAAGACCCAAGATAGGCCGACAGGCTGAGCCGCCTGCGCAGCCCTTTGACAGAGGTCACAAGCAAGCGCATGGCATCGCCGACGCCTTTGGCCTGCGCGGGCGGGCCAACATCGCGCACCCACATAAAATAGGGCACCATGAACACGGCAAACCAAAGGGCCACAAAAGGCCCAACAAAGCGTGTGCCCTCTTTGTCGGTGGGATCAAGGCCAAAGGCCGGGTCCAAACCGATCAACGTTTTGCCGGATGGTTGTTCGACAAACAAAAGCAGCATGATCATCAAGGATAGAACGCCGCCCGCATAGCCAAAGGCAAACCCCGACCCCGATAGCGCGCCCACCTTATCGTCTGATCCAAGCGAGGGCAGTTGCGAATTGATAAAAATCAGCGCGTATTCAGCCCCGATAAATCCGATCCCGAAGGATACAAGCGCCCACCACATGTTCGAGCCGTCGGGCTGTGTCCACCACAGGCCCGCAGCGCCGAGAACGTAAAGCGCCGAAAATCCCACGATCCAAGGCAGGCGCCGTCCGCTGGTATCTGCCAAGGCCCCCATCAAAGGCGCGCCAAGCCCGATCACCAGCCCTGTGATGGTCAGGCAAAGCGACCAAAGGCTTTGCGCGCGGGCATCGGCCACGTCCTCGGTCAGGCCGGTGCCCATGAAATACTCGGCCGCGATCGAGGCAAAGAACGGCCCGAAAATGAAGGTGACCAGCAGCGTGTGATAGGGCTGACTGGCCCAATCAAAGAAAAGCCACCCCCAGATGCGTTTGCGCTGCGAAATGCCTGTCATGCATACCCCCCGGTTTGTGGCTGATATGACAGGGCCGCAGCCTGTGTGGCAAGCTATTCCTGCATTGGTGGCCATGGCCGGGTGGCGTCGGCGCTGATCCATGCCTGCACCCAGTCGGGCGCGTCGGGTCTGGCAATATTTTGCCCCACAGCGGTCATCACCTGATCAGGCGGGACCATCCCGGTTTTGCCCGTCACAGCCGTGCGCAACAGGATGTGGTTGGCGCATTCGCCCGAGTCTTTCCACATCGATTGCTCGATATAAATGAACTTGTCATCCCACCACACCGCACGCGAGCGCATTTCAATCACTTCAAACGCCTTGATGCGGCGGCGGTAGCGCACGGATGCCCCGGCCACCACCAATCCCCATTTGTTGTGCTTGAGCGCCGTGATCAAACCCACGCGTTGCGCCAGTGGAATGCGCCCCAAATCAAACAGGGTCAGGGTGCGGCCATTGTTCAATTCCATCCATAAATCAATGTCCCACGGCATGCACATATGGCGCGATACATGGGTGCCGGTCAGCGGCAACTGAGGGTCTTTGCGGTGCTTGAACATCTGCCAGATCAGGCGCAGAACGGGATACATGGGCTATCTCCTTTGGCGGGGTTTTCATGCCCGCGTGCGGCGACGTCAACCGCAACCCCGCGTCAGACTTGCGCTTTGCGCGCTGCGCGCTTAGGTCTTGGGCTGTTTCCCGGTGAAAGGACGAAGGCCGATGCAATCCTTGTTTCAGATCCTGATGCTTTTGCTTGATGTGGTGTGGTTTTTTATCATTGCCCACGTCATCATGAGCTGGCTGATCAATTTTCAGGTTCTCAACCTGCACCAGCAATTCGTAGCGCAGGTCTGGCATATGCTGAATCGCATCCTTGAGCCCATTTATCAGCCCATTCGTCGCATCCTACCGCCGATGTCGGGGATTGATCTTGCGCCGTTGATTACACTGGTCGCGGTTTATGCGCTGCGCATCGTGTTGGTGAATAACGCGGCGGTCTTCTACTAAGTCGCACTGCCGGGGTCTTGCCCCGCTCAGCGGCCTGTGAAAGACTCGGACCAAGAGCAGATAAACAAATCACAGGTCCCTCATGCCAGGCGCTGCCACGCTTTTGCGCGATGTGTTCGGATTCGATGCCTTCCGCCCCGGGCAGGAAGACATCGTAACCGCAGTTGCGCGTGGCGAAAACGTGCTGGCCATCATGCCGACGGGTGGCGGTAAATCCCTGTGTTTTCAGTTGCCTGCCTTGCTGCGCGACGGCGTGACCGTGGTGATTTCGCCGTTGATCGCCTTGATGCGGGATCAGGTGCGTGCCCTGCGCGAAGCCGGGGTCGAGGCGGGGGCGCTGACCTCGGGCAATACCGAAGAAGAAACCGCCGCGGTCTGGGACGCGCTTGAGGGTGGGCGCCTAAAGCTTCTTTATATCGCGCCCGAGCGTTTGGCCGCAGGCTCGGCCATGGGAATGCTGCGCCGCATCGGTGTGTCTTTGATTGCCGTGGACGAGGCGCATTGCGTCAGTCAATGGGGCCATGATTTTCGCCCCGATTACCTGCGCATCGGTGAATTGCGCCGCGCGTTGGATGTGCCGCTGGCCGCGTTCACAGCGACGGCCGATGCCGAGACGCAGGCGGAAATCATCGAAAAGCTGTTCGATGGCCAAACCCCGCAGACGTTTCTACATGGCTTTGACCGCCCGAATATCCACCTTGCTTTTACGCCCAAGGAAAGCCCGCGCCGTCAGATCATGGACTTTGCCGCCGCGCGCAAAGGTCAGTCCGGTATTGTGTATTGCGGCTCACGCGCGAAAACCGAAGGCTTGGCAAAGGCCTTGTGCGACAGCGGGCATAATGCCTGTCATTACCATGGCGGGATGGAGGCCGAGGATCGCCGCGCTGTTGAGGCGCGTTTCAACTCCGAGGATGGGTTGATCGTGGTGGCCACCGTGGCCTTTGGCATGGGTGTGGACAAGCCCGATATCCGTTGGGTGGCGCATGCCGATTTGCCCAAGTCGATCGAAGCATATTATCAGGAAATCGGCCGTGCGGGCCGTGACGGGGCACCTGCCGAAACATTAACTTTGTTTGGCCCCGATGACATTCGCTTGCGCCGCTCGCAGATTGACGAAGGGTTGGCCCCGCCCGAACGCCGCATGGCGGATCACGGGCGGCTGAACGCGCTTTTGGGGTTGGCCGAAGCACTGGAATGCCGCCGCACGACCCTGTTGGGCTATTTCGGAGAGCAGGCCACACCCTGCGGTCATTGCGACCTGTGCGATACGCCGCCGGAAACCTTCGATGGCACGCAACCGGTGCGCAAGGCGCTGTCGGCCATCTTGCGCACCGAAGAACGGTTTGGTGCGGGCCATTTAATCGACATTCTGACAGGCAATGCGACCGACAAAGTGCGCGAAAGGGGGCATGATACCCTGCCCACATTCGGGGTTGGCCGTGATCTGGAGCGGCGCACGTGGCAAGGCGTGTTTCGGCAGATGATGGGCCATGATCTGGTGCGCCCCGATCCAGAACGGCACGGCGCTTTGCGCATGACCGAAGCCGCGCGGCCCATTCTGCGCGATGAACAGCCCATTACCTTGCGCCGCGATACGCTGGTGTCAAAAACGCGCCGCCCTGCCGCCAAGGCACTGGTTTCAGACGAAGACGCGCCGCTGCTGTCGGCCCTCAAGGCCAAGCGCCGGGCACTGGCCGAGGCGGCCAAGGTGCCGGCCTATGTTGTGTTCAATGATCGAACCCTGATCGAAATGGCCGAAAAACGCCCAACCTGCGCAGATGAAATGTCGCGTGTCAGCGGTGTGGGCGCGAAGAAGCTGGAACGGTATGGCGATGCGTTCCTGTCGGTGATCAATGGCGAGGCTGCGGCGATGCACCCCACCCGCCGCAAGCTGGCTGGCCGTGCGGCGGGGTCGCTGTATGATCGTCTGCTTGAGGTGCAGGCCGATCTTGCGCGTGGTGAAGGTGGCATTGACAAGCCGCTGAGTTGTCCGTCCTCGGCGTTGGCCAAGGTTGCATCCCTGCGCCCGCGTGATCTGACGGAGTTGAGCCGTATCCTTGGCGAACGCCGGGCCGAACGGTTCGGGCCTGCTTTTCTGGACGTTCTGCGCGCTGCAGACTAAGTCTTGCGCAACATATCACAAGGGAATTGAAACATGCTGGTCGTCGTCTCACCCGCGAAGAAAATGAACATGGACCCGGTCGAAGGCGTCACAGCTACGCGCCCGGCCTTTCAGGCGCAGGCGGATGAACTGGCCAAGGTGGCGCAGGGGCTGTCCGTTGACGATCTGCAAAAGCTTATGAAAATAAGCGAGAACCTTGCCAAACTGAACCGGGACCGGTTCAACGATTTCGGCGAGATGGCGGAGAAACCCGCCGCGCTGGCCTTTGCGGGCGACACCTATCAAGGGCTTGAGGCGGCATCGCTGGACGCGGATGAAATGGCTTGGGCGCAGGATCATTTTCGTATCTTGTCGGGGCTTTATGGTGTGCTGCGCCCGCTGGACGCGATCCAACCCTACCGTCTGGAAATGGGCAGCCGGCTGAAAACTGAAAAGGGTAAAACGCTGTATGATTATTGGGATGATACCATTGCCAAGGCTTTGAATGACCATGCCAAGGCCGTGAACACCGACATTCTGATCAATTGTGCCAGCCAAGAGTATTTCGGGGCCGTAGATTTAAACGCGTTGAATTTGCGGGTGATCACGCCTGTCTTCATGGAGGAAAAACCGGGCGGTCCAAAGATCGTCAGCTTTTACGCCAAGCGCGCGCGCGGCGCGATGGCGCGCTACATCATCCAACGCCGTTTGACCGACCCCGAGGCTTTGACCGAATTTGACGCTGGCGGTTATCGCTACGTGCCCGACATGTCCGAAGCTGACAAACCCGTGTTCGTGCGCCCGCCCGAGGATTGATCCCCGCCTAGCGGGTCGCGTGTGCCGTCAGGCCGCGCCGCGATGATCTGTTCCAGAATGGCGGCTTTGCGCAGCGGTTTGGTCAAGTAATGATCTAGACCCGCCTGCAAAATCCCCGCCTCATCGCCATCCATCGCATGGGCTGTCATGGCGACAATCGGCACATGTGTGCCGCGTTCGGCCTCAATCGCGCGAATTTTTCCTGTGGCTTCCTTGCCGTCCATTCCGGGCATCGAAATATCCATGAACACGATATCAGGCGCGAAGGCCTGAAACATCTCAACCGCTTGTGCGCCATCGTTGGCAAATTCCAACTCTATATCCAAGCTTTTGACCATTTTGGAAAAAACCAAACGGTTGGTTCTGTTATCCTCGGCGGCCAAAATGCGCATGGCCCGTTGGGGCGGGGTGAGGATGCTGTTGTCTTGCTGTGTCGGGGCGTCAAGTAGCCCGGAAATGGATTGCAGCGCGGCAAACAAATCCGAACGCGATGCGGGCTTTTGCACCACGGCCTGCACATGACAGCGCGCGGGATCTTGATTGGCATGGCCGCTATTGGGGGTGAGCAGGATCACCGGCATCTGATGCCCCGCCTCGCGCATTGCCTCGGCCAGTTCAAGGCCGTCCATATCCGCCATGTGATGGTCACTCAGCACCAGATCTATGTCGCCTGTCAGCTGTGCCAACGCCTCGGCCGCATTGGCGCAAAGCACGGTTTCAATGCCCAGCAAACGAAGCTGCTTGTCCAGAATGTCCCGGTTCAGCACATGCCCATCGACAATCATCACCCGCGACAGCCCTGCAGGTAACCGAAACAGATCAGGGTTGAGAGGCCGTTCAACAGGCAAAGCAAGCGAAAATCCAAAACAGGAGCCTTTGTTTTCTTTCGAGGTGACCCAGATGTCACCACCCATCATGCCGATCAGTTTTTGGGTGATCGCAAGGCCAAGCCCGGTGCCTTCGAACTTGCGGTTCTGCTCGTCATCGACTTGGTTGAATTCACCAAAAACATAGTCGACCTTGTCGGTCGGTATGCCGATGCCGGTGTCTTCGACCGTGATGTGCAGCTTTGATATCTGGTCATTGCTTTCCGGCAGGCCGACCACCCGCACCAGAACATGCCCGGCTTGGGTGAATTTGAGCGCGTTGCCCATCAAATTGGTCATCACCTGCCGGATACGTCCGGGATCACCGATAAACCGCGTGGGCAGGAACATGTCGTAATCGACCAGCAGTTCAAGCCCTTTGTCGCGGGCATTGGCTTGCATCAGCATCACCAATTCATGCAGCGTATGTTCAAGGTCAAACGGTTCGTTGTGCAAGACCAGTTTTTCCGCCTCGATTTTCGAGTAATCCAGAACGTCATTGATGATGACCAGCAACGCCTCGCCCGAGTTGCGGATCGTGTCGGCATAAAGCCTTTGTTCTTCGGTCAGGTCCGTGTAGATCAGCAATTCCGCCATGCCGACCACGCCGTTCATCGGGGTGCGGATTTCATGGCTCATATTTGCCAAAAAGGATGATTTGGCACGGCTGGCGGCCTCGGCCTTGCGGCGTGCCTCTTGCAGGTTCTTTTCGTAGCGGATGGTATCGGTGATGTTCAGCGCCAAGTTCACCACATCGCCACCATGCCCGCGTTGGTCGATCAATTTGATATATTCCCGGTTCCAAAGGCGGATCACCTCGGGCTGGGGATCGGGGCTTTGCCAGCGGTCCAGCATACGTTCACGCCACGCCGCCGGGCAATCCTGCCCGATATCGACGATCCCCTCTTCTGTCAGGAACTGCAGAATTTCGATGTAGCTGATGCCGGGTTGAACCGCGTCCAACCCTTCAAACACAGACAGCCACGCATGGTTTGCCGCGATCATGCGGCTATCAGAATCGAAAAAGGCAAACCCGTCCTGAATGGTTTCAATCGAGTGCCACAACCGCCTTTCGGCAATCTCGACCTTTTGGTTCGCGACCGTCAGATCGGATTTCACACGCCGGTTTTCATCGCGGACATTTTCCACCTCGGCCCGCGTTTCAACGATCTGATCCGACAATTGCGCCGCATGCTTTCCCAGCTTGCGGTTTGCGGCCTGCAATTCGGCCTGTTTTTGTTCCAGCAGCCGCTCAGCGGCCAACCGTGCGCGCCGCTCCTCGGCCAGCTTGTTGGCAAGGCTCATGCCCCGTCCTCCGACAGCGCTGTTTTGGGAATGTCACCACAATGCGATATTGTGGTGAACAACTCCTTAAACGCGGCACATCATCCGGACGGGTTTTTGCTCAGATCGCTTCGATCGCCAGTGCAATACCCTGTCCGCCGCCAATGCACATGGTAATCAAGGCGCGTTTGCCCCCTGTGTGCTGCAATTCATACAACGCTTTGATTGTTATGATCGCGCCGGTTGCCCCCACCGGATGGCCAAGGGCGATGGCCCCGCCATTGGGATTTACCTTGGATGGGTCCAGCCCAAGGGCCTTGTTGACGGCAAGTGCCTGTGCGGCAAAGGCCTCGTTCGATTCCACAACGTCGAAATCCGCCACCGACAGGCCGGTTTTTTGCAGTAGGTTTTCCACTGCGGGGACCGGGCCGATGCCCATCACCTCGGGGCGGACACCGGCATGCGCATACCCCAAGACCCGCGCCTTGGGCGTCAGCCCGGCGGCCTTTGCCGCATCGGCACGGGCCAGCACCATGGCGGCGGCCCCGTCATTGAGGCCGCTGGCATTGCCCGCCGTCACGCTGCCATCTTTCTGAAAGGCGGGGCGCAGCCCGGCCAAAGCCTCGGCGGTGGTTGGTTTGGGGTGTTCGTCGGTGTCGAAGGCCACCATATCGCGTTTGACCTTCACCTCGATCGGCGCGATTTGATCCCGGAAATACCCCGCCTCGATGGCCGCTGTTGCGCGGCGTTGGCTTTCCAAGGCAAAGGCATCCTGCGCGTCGCGGCTGATCGTGTGTTCCGCAGCGACATTTTCAGCCGTCACCCCCATATGCCCGGTGCCGAACGGACAATTGAGCGTGCCCAGCATCATATCCAGAACGCGGACATCGCCCATCTTGGCGCCCCACCGTTGATCGGGCACGATAAAGGGGGATCGGCTCATGCTTTCGGCCCCGCCCGCCAGTGCGAAATCGGCATCCCCCAACATCAGCGATTGCACCGCCGAGACCACCGCCTGCGCGCCTGATCCGCACAAACGGTTGACGTTCATGGCCGGTGTCGTTTCGGGAATCCCCGCCTCGATCGCCGCGACACGGCTTAGATACATATCCTTGGGTTCGGTGTTGATCACCGTGCCAAACACGACATGCCCGATCTGTGCAGGCTCCACGCCGGACCGCTCCATCGCGGCGCGGGCTACATGTGCGCCCAGTTGGGTGGGTGGCGTTGCGGTCAAGGCCCCGCCAAACGTGCCAATGGCGGTGCGCGCGCCGTCCAGAATGACGATATCGGTCATGGGATGCATCCTTTGCTAAAGCTGTTGGGTGAACCCTAGCGGCACTTCTTTGCCAAAGGCAAACCGAACGTTCCGTCAGACGGTGCCAGTTGGGGAGTGCGGGCCGAGGGCCACCCGCCCGGTTTCAGTCAGCAGCCAACAGTCCTGACCTTCGAACACCGCAGGGCGCAGAGGCCGACCCCAGCCCGCGCCGCCATCAAGGTTGACGCGATTGCCATAATGACGCGGCGCATCAAGCGCGGTGTGGCCATGCACCACCAGCCAAGGGTGCGGATTTGGGTGGCTAAGAAACGGCTCACGAATCCACATCATGTCTTGGGCGGTCTGATCGGCCAAGGGCACGCCGGGACGGATGCCCGCATGCACGAACAAAAGCGCGTTGTCTTGATGATAGAGCGGTCGACGGGCCAGAAAATCGCGGTGCGCCTGCGGTATGGCGGCGCGTGCGTCTTTCAGAATGTCGGCCAGATCACGGCCTTTGGTTTCCACGCCATAGCTGGCCAAGGTCGCGCCGCCGCCAAGCCGTTCGGCAAACCATGGCAAATCGGGATGACCTTTGCTGCCGTAGGCGTCGCCGTGATCCAGAAAGCGTGACACATAATCATCGTGATTGCCCTTTAGCACGATCCAGTCACGCCCCTGTTCAAGGCCATTGAGTAACCGTTCAATCACACCGCGGCTATCGGGGCCGCGATCCACCAGATCCCCCAAGAACACGACCCGCGCCTTGGCCCCGCCATCGGCCTTGATCAGGGCAAGGGCGTGATCCAGCATGGCATCCTGACCATGGATATCGGGAATGGCATAGATTGGGCGGGTCATGGAAAGACAATGGCGCAGGTCAAGGCCACCTGCAAAAGGAAACGGCCCGGTAACACCTGTTCCCGGACCGGTCATTCGCAAATGCGACGAGGCTTAAAGGCCCTGCCGATTTATCGGTTCACGACACGTCGAAGTTCAGCGGGCGCACCTGCTGGAACTTGCCGGTGCTTTCCAGCTTTTTGATGACCTCGCCATCCACGGGCGCATCAACATAAAGCAGGGCAATCGCCTCGCCGCCAGCGGCCGAGCGGCCAAGGGTAAAGTTGGCGATGTTCACGCCATTCTCGCCCATCATCTGGCCCAAGGTGCCGATGATGCCCGGCTCGTCATTGTTGGTGGTATACAGCATATGTGCGCCGATTTCGGCGTCGATGTTGATGCCCTTGATCTGGATAAAGCGCGGCTTGCCGTCGCTGAACACCGTGCCCCCGATGGAACGCTCGCGCTTGTCGGTGACGACCGTCAACTTGATATACCCTTCGAACGCGCCGGATTTGTCCTGCTTGGTGGTGCTGATCTTGACGCCGCGTTCTTTGGCCACCACGGGGGCCGAGACCATGTTCACCTCGGGGTTGACCGATTTCATGATACCGGCCACGGCGGCGCAGGTGAGCGCCTCAAGGTTCATCTCGGACACGACACCATCATACAGGATATTGATCGCCTTGATCGGCTCGTCCGTCATCTGGCCGATGAAGCTGCCAAGGTGATCCGACAGATTGATCCACGGCCCCATGACCTTGGCCTCTTCTGCGGTGACGGAAGGCATGTTCAGGGCGTTGGTCACGGCCCCGGTCAGCAGGTAATCTGCCATCTGTTCGGCCACCTGAAGGGCGACGTTTTCCTGTGCCTCGGTGGTGGCGGCCCCAAGGTGCGGGGTGCAGACCACGTTGGGCAGGCCAAACAAGGGGTTGTCGGTGGCGGGCTCCTCGGCAAAGACATCAAAGCCAGCCCCGGCCACATGCCCGGATTTCAGCAGATCGGCCAGCGCCGTCTCGTCCACCAGACCACCACGGGCGCAGTTGATGATGCGCACGCCCTTCTTGGTTTTCTCAAGGTTCTCGCGCGACAGGATATTGCGTGTCTGATCGGTCAACGGCACATGCAGCGTGATGAAATCGGCACGCGCCAGCAGTTCATCCAGTTCGACCTTTTCAACGCCCATCTTGTCGGCCTTTTCCTGACCCAGGAACGGGTCATAGGCCACGACCTTCATTTTCAGGCCACGGGCGCGGTCACAGACGATGCCGCCAATATTGCCCGCACCGATGACGCCAAGGGTTTTGCCGGTCAGTTCGGTGCCCATGAATTTGGACTTTTCCCATTTGCCTGCATGGGTCGAGGTCGACGCCTCGGGGATTTGGCGGGCGACGGCAAACATCATGGCGATGGCGTGTTCGGCGGTGGTGATCATGTTGCCGAAGGGGGTGTTCATCACGATCACACCCTTTTTCGACGCGGCCTCTTTATCGACGTTATCAGTGCCGATGCCAGCGCGACCCACGACCTTGAGGTTGGTTGCCGCCTCAAGAATGGTCGGTGTCACCTTGGTGGCCGACCGGATGGCAAGGCCGTCATACTGGCCGATCACCTCGGCCAGTTTTTCCTTGTCTTTGCCCAGTTCGGGCATGAAATCCACGTCGATCCCGCGATCGCGGAAAATCTGAACGGCGGTTTCCGAGAGCTTGTCGGAGACGAGTACTTTGGGAGCCATGTTTCTGGTCCTTATGAGAATTTCTTGGGGAAGTCGGTGCGCGAAGACCGCGCACCCTATAGTTCTGTCCGGTAGGGTGTGCCCTTTGGGCGCACCGTTCAGGCAGCGGCAGCCTGCGCTTCGATTTCCGTATCAAACGCCCATTTGATCCAGGGCATCAGCGCCGCGACATCGGCCGCCTCGACCGTGCCGCCACACCAGATGCGCAGCCCGGCAGGGGCATCGCGATAGGCGCCGATATCATAGGCCACGCCCTCTGCGTCCAGCCGTTTGACCACAGCCTTGGCAAAAGCGGCCCCATCGGCAATCCGCTCATCGGTGAATTTCAGGCAAACGCTTGTGTTCGAGCGGTATTCCGGCTGATCGACCAAGAAAGCGATCCAGTCATTTTCCACGACAAAGCTTTGCACTGCGGCCAGATTGGCATTTGCGCGCGCGCGCAGGCCGTCAAGCCCACCCACATCCCGCGCCCAATCCAGCGCCAGCAGGTAATCCTCGACCGCCAGCATCGACGGGGTGTTGATCGTGGCACCCTCAAAAATGCCGTCGATCAGCTTGCCCCCTTTGGTCAGGCGGAAAATCTTGGGCAGGGGCCAGGGCGGCGTGTAGCTTTCCAGCCGTTCAACCGCGCGCGGGCTGAGAATGATCATGCCATGCGCGGCCTCGCCACCCAGAACTTTTTGCCAGCTAAAGGTGGTGACATCCAGCTTGTCCCACGGCAGGCGCTGCGCGAAGGCGGCGCTGGTGGCGTCACAAATGGTCAGGCCTGCGCGGTCGGATTTGATCCAGTCGCCATTGGGCACGCGTGCGCCGCTGGTGGTGCCGTTCCAAGTGAAGACTACATCATTATCGGTGTCGACGCTGGCCAGATCGACGATTTCGCCATAGGCGGCTTCCTTGACCTCGGCATCCAGCTTTAGCTGTTTCACAGCGTCGGTGACCCATCCGGCCCCAAAGCTTTCCCATGCCAGCATCTCGACCTTGCGTTCGCCCAGCATGGTCCACATCGCCATTTCAACCGCGCCCGTGTCCGAGGCGGGCACGATGCCGATCTTATAATCGGCGGGAATGCCCAGAACCTCGCGCGTGCCTTCGATGGCGGCTTGCAGCTTGGCCTTGCCAACGGCGGCGCGGTGGCTACGGCCCAAAGGCGCGTCGCTTAGTTTATCCAAGGAAAAAGCGGGGGGTTTGGCGCATGGGCCAGAGGAAAAACGCGGATTGGCCGGCCGAGTTGCCGGTTGTTGTATAGCCATTTTTGCTATCCTTCCAGATAAGCGCCCCTCGTTGGGGAGGGGTGTCCCGCGAATGGAGTTACTGCCATGCCGGGACTTTCGCAAGCGCAGAAATGTCGCTATAGCGCCGCTTGAGTGAATAAACGCGACCCCTTTGTCTACGATCGGAAACTCCCTCATGTTCATTGCCACCTTGATCGCGCGTCCTGGCGCACTTGAACCGGTGCTTGTTGAGTCGTTGCGCAACGCTTGGGGTGGGGGTGAGGCGCTCTGGCTGTCGCCCGATGAAGCTGCCGAATTCCCGCTGCAAACGATCCCGACAAATCGTTGGGATGTCTGGTCCGAATTGCAACGGCAAAAGGTTGATCTGGTGATTCAGCGGGCCGATGGACGGCGCAAGAAAATGTTGCTGGCCGATATGGACAGCACCATGATCGAACAGGAATGCATTGATGAACTGGCCGACGTTGCGGGCGTCGGGGATCACGTCAAAGACATCACGGCGCGCGCCATGAACGGCGAATTGGATTTCGAAGGAGCCTTGATCGAGCGGGTTGCACTGCTGAAAGGCTTGGATGCCTCGGTGATCGACAAGGTGCTGGCGACCCGCATCACCTACATGCCCGGCGGCAAAACATTGCTTGCCACCATGAAGGCCAACGGCGCGCACTGTGTGCTGGTTTCGGGCGGCTTTACCGCGTTTACGGCGAAGGTGGCCGATGATCTGGGGTTTGACGAAAACCGCGCCAATACATTGTTGATCGAGGAGGGGATGCTGACCGGCGATGTTGCGCGCCCGATCCTTGGCCGCGCGGCAAAGGTGCAGGCGCTGGAAGAAATCACTGCGAGGCTTGGCATTGCCGAGGCGGATGTTATCGCGGTTGGCGATGGTGCCAATGATTTGGGCATGTTGGGGCGCGCCGGCTCTGGTGTGGCGCTGCATGCCAAGCCGTCGGTGGCCGAACAATGTGATATCCGCATCAATCACGGTGATCTGACGGCACTTTTGTTTCTACAGGGTTACACAGGCAACAGTTTTGTCGCCAATTGATTGGCGTGGTTGCCTAAAACCGAAATCTCGGGCAAATTCACCATAGCGCCACTTTGCAGCAAATCCTGGGGGGATAAGTTGCAAGGAGTATCGGCTTGGCCGAAGTGGAAATATTCGTGACCGGGGATGAGGTTGGCACCTTTTCCAGCGTTTCGACAACAGGCAATAACAACGGTATGAAAGTGACGCTTGACGGGGTTCAAACCTTGGGCAGTGCAACAGACGTGTTTCGTGTTGTGATCCGTCAGGTCAATCCGGGTGACAACCTGTTTTCCAACGGCCAATTCGTGGATATCTACACATGGCCCGAAAGCGACCCACCCGCACCGCCGATTTATTCCAGTCTGAACCCTCAGGACGATCAATTTCAGGGGCGGGCGTCGTCGGGTGATCATCAGATCATCACCAGCCCGACGAATATCGTCTTTGATGTGAATGGCCTGACCTCGGGCACGATGCAATATGGGCCTGGCCGGGAACCGGCCCGCGATCAGCAATTGTCGTTCGAAACGTTTTCGCCCGACCCGCCGGTGTTTCCATGCTTTGCTGCGGGCACTCTGATCGAGACGGATAGCGGCCCGTTGGCGATCGACGTGATCCGGCCCGGCGACCTTGTCCGCACTGTGGATAATGGCCTGCAGCCGGTACGGTGGATTGGTCGCCGCACTGTGCCGGGTCGTGGCCCGATGGCCCCGGTCACGATTGCGGCCGGTGCCTTGGGAAACTGGCGTGATCTGGTCGTGTCGCCGCAACACCGCATGTTGGTCGAAGATTGGCGCGCCGAAATGTATTTTGGCCAGCCACAGGTTTTGGTCGCAGCTGTGCATCTGATCAACGGGGATACGATCCGACAGGTGCCGCAGCGGCGGGTGACCTATGTGCATTTGGCGTTTGATCGACACGAAGTGATTTATGCCGAAGGTATCCCAAGCGAAAGCCTGTATCTGGGAGAGATGGCCCAAGACACGCTGAGTATCGCGGAGCGTGCCGAAATCGCCGCCCTGTTTCCGGAATTGACCGACAAGACGGGGGCCAGCCCAACTGTCACGGGCCATGCGGCCCGTCGGTGCCTCAAGCGATGGGAAACGGTTTTGGTCGCTTGAAAAGCGTCACTTGCCCGTCCGCTTCGGCTTCTGCTTGCAGGTTGCGCCAATGCGCCCCATATCTTGCCGCATGAGCGGACAGGCAAACATGGATTTATCAACAATGCGTGCAAAGGTGGCGTCGGCCATTGATCATCGTGGGGTGCAAAACTTCATCCTTGGCGTCATTTTGTTCAACGCGATCATTTTGGGGATGGAAACCTCGGATGTGGTGATGAACGCGGCTGGCTCGTTGATTGTGACACTCGATGTTATTTGCCTTGCGATCTTTGTCGTCGAGATTTTGGCCAAGATCTATGCCCGTGGCATGGTTGGATTTTTCCGAAACGGTTGGAATATTTTCGATTTTGTGATCGTGGGTATTTCGCTGGTGCCTTCGGCCCAAGGGCTGAGTGTGCTGCGCGCCCTTCGTATCCTGCGTTTGTTGCGGGTGCTTTCGGTCACGCCATCCCTGCGCCGGGTGGTGGAAGGGTTGATGAGTGCGCTGCCCGGCATGGGCTCGGTCTTTTTGCTGATGGGAATCATCTTTTACATCGGGTCGGTCATGGCGACGAAACTATTCGGCGCGTCCTTCCCCGAGTGGTTCGGCTCGCTTGCGTTATCGGCCTATTCCCTGTTCCAGATCATGACGCTTGAATCGTGGTCAATGGGGATCGTGCGTCCGGTGATGGAAGTCTACCCCTTTGCATGGGCCTTTTTTGTGCCGTTCATTCTGGTCACAACATTCGCGGTGGTGAACCTTGTGGTCGGTCTGATCGTCAATTCGATGCAGGACGCGCACCATCAGGAAGACGCCGCAAAAACAGACACCTATCGCGACGATGTTCTGTCGCGGCTGGACCGGATCGAGGTGGCGCTGGATGCTGTGGCCGACAGCAAGCAAAAAGACCGCGTTTGACGCGCCGCCTTAGCGCGACCGCGTCAGCTCAAGGAACACATCTTGCAAATCCGCCTGTTCGGTTTTGACGTCGCGGATGCGAATGCCAGCACCGCGCACCGCTTCCAGCACAGCCTCGGCGGGTGTGTCATCGGAATGATATGTCAGGGCCAGCGATCCATCCGCGCGCGGCTCGACCTCGATACCCGGTGCGTCGGGCAAGGTCGTCACGTCTTGGTCGGGATGGATGATCATGGTTTTGGTATCCAGCCGATCCAGTAGGTTGGCAGTGCTGTCGCGGGCCACCACTTCGCCCGAATTGATGATGGCGATTTCGTCGCACATCTCTTCGGCCTCTTCCAGATAATGCGTGGTCAGGATCACCGTCATGCCTTGTTGGTTCAACTGGCGGACATTTTCCCACAACATCTGGCGCAATTCGATATCGACACCCGCCGTCGGCTCGTCCAGCACCAGAATATGCGGCTGATGGACCAGCGCCTTGGCCAGCAACAGCCGCCGCCGCATCCCGCCCGACAATGTGCGTGCATAGGCTTCGGCCTTGTCCTCAAGCCCGACCAACCGCAGGATCTCATCGCTGCGGCGCTGTGATTTGGGGACGCCATACAGCCCGGCCTGCACCTCAAGCGCGGCGCGCGGTGCAAAGAACGGATCAAGGTTCAGCTCTTGCGGCATCACCCCAATCGAGGCACGGCTTTGGCGTGGGTTCACATCCTGATCAAACCCCCAGATTGTGACCTGTCCTGCGGTTTTCACGACCAGACCGGCCAGAATGTTGATCAAGGTCGATTTGCCCGCACCGTTGGGACCCAGCAGGCCAAATACAGACCCCGCCGGAATATCCAGATCAACCCCGTTCAGCGCTGGTTTCGGCGCAGCGCCACGGCTGCCTGCGTAGGTTTTCTTCAAACCACGGATTTCGATGGCGTTCTGGCTCATTGGTCCCCTTGCCCCTGCCTTGCGGATCGCTCATATTCGGACCTAAGTGAATTGCAGGGAAAAGGAAACGCCAGATGGTGACGAAAGCCCCCGAAACACGTATCGTTGACAGCTATCGCATCGCCTGCGACGGCGGCGAAGGGGCGCTTGGCCATCCGCGTGTCTGGCTGGCGATCCCCCCTGAAACGGGATACGTTGAATGCCCGTATTGCGACTGCAAATACATTCACCGCGATTTCGAGGGCAAGGTGCCCGCCGCCTGATCGTTTAACGGCGCGCGGCTGTGTGTGGCTGGCGTTGGATGCCTCCGGCGGGAGTATTGGCAAGCGGAAAAAGCATTGTTTGCCAGATGCATAGATTGAAAAAGTCTGGCAGATTCTGCTTTCTGTCCACGTCTGACTTTCAAACTCACAACGCAGTGTTTCTCTACTACTTTCAGCCTCATAGCCTAAAGGCCGTAGGTTCAAATTCTCCTCCCGGAGACAAATATTCTTAAATATAGCAATAGCTTGGAGGCTGGTGTTTTGGCGCCACAGGCTAATTTGCGTTTTACGTCAGCACGACGTCAGCAAATCACGAGCCTCCAACAGCGCCGGTGGTCATGAATACCTACCAGAGTGACCTGTTCACATCCGTCGCCTAGACGGACCGCTTGCGCCGGGCGCGTGTGCATCTTGATGGATGGAACGGGATGTTTCCTCTACAACATCTTCACCGTGAAGCAGCTCAAGCGCCCCGCTTGGTTGGGCCGCGTAATCCAAAATTACGCATAGCTTGTATTAAGCTTGGCGAACTTGCCAGATCTTCTCACTGTGATCTAAATGTTTTACCTCTAGTCCACGTTTGCTCTTACTGATTACGTCTTCTTCCAGAAGGGCTTTGGCTTCAAGAGGCCCTAAATCGGCCAACGTCTGCTGCATCATAGGCACAATTTCGTCAGGCAGCAGTGCTTCAAGTGTGTTTGTAATTGCTAGATAATTTTGAAGAAGTTCGCGCAGCATGATAGCAGGTCGGACGTCTTTGCTGTCCTCAAAGTACTTTAGATGCCACTTATCGTCGTCTATTTTCTCAAGATGTGAATCGGCGTGCAAAATTGACCCACTTGGGTGGGTTATGAGCGAGTAAAATTGACCCACCTGTTTCGTTAACA
>NZ_JAAORB010000047.1 GCF_011601345.1 Roseovarius gahaiensis | reverse complement strand
CCACGCGCAGATGGATCCGGCCCAAACGAAGATAAAAACTTGGGAATTCCCTTACTTTACGCTGCGCAACCGAACAGAATCGCCGGAGCCCGGAAAAATCTACGGCGGCGAGCGGAGCGATTTGAAGGCCGGTGTGTGCCAGGTCGGAGAACTTGACCTTGGCGTGCTTTCTCCACTGGCGGAAGTCGCGCCGAGCTTTCTGCGCGAGGAACTGCTGCGCGTTCAGAACGCACGGGAAATGGATCCGGCCGCCGTTCTCGCCGGGCTAGAGAAGACCGCAGGCGCGCGTGGCCCCGCACTTTACGTTCACGGCTACTACATCGACTTCGATAAAGGCTGCCGCCGCGCCGGGCTCTTGAAGCAGAATGCAGACCTCGAAGGGCGGTTCCTGTGGTTCAGTTGGCCTTCGGATGGTTCTGCGGCCTACTACACCCATGACGAGGCCGATCTCTACTGGAGCGTGCCCAATCTGGCGGACACGATCATCGAATTGGAGCGGCGCTCCAGCGCAGGAGCCGTCGATGTGATTGGGCACAGCCTTGGGGCGCGGGGCGTGGTTCTGGCACTTTACGAGGTGGCCAACAGGCGGCCGGACATCCGACTGGGGCATGTCGCGCTTCTGGCGCCGGATATGGATTTCGAGATCTTCGCCCGAATTCTCCCCAGAATCGAACCCTCCGTGGAGAGCCTGACCGTCTATACCGCAAGGGGCGACAAGCCACTTGCTCTGTCGAGGCAAGTGCACGGGTATGCGCGGCTTGGCGAGTCGGGAAACGATGCCTCCAAAATCGCGGCCGTGGAGGTAATCGACCTCAGCGACCTCCCCACCGATAGCCCGACCGGGCACCTTTATCACATACACAGTTCAGCTGTCGGAGCAGACCTGAGGCAGCTTCTTAACGAGGGAAAGCGGGCCTCGGCGCGCCGCGGCCTTGAGGCGAAAGCCAGGAATCTGTGGCACCTCAAGTCGACGGAGGAAAACTGAACGCCTCCCTGGTCCGTGGATGATATCTTGGACAACCGGAAAAGGTGAATGCCGACGAAAACCAGCCTGAATATTGAATCAAACCCTGTCTGATAAACCGAGGGCGGTCCATGCTCCATCAGCGCGGAATCCATACGTCCGCTTTATCCTCATAGTCAGTCTCCTTTGCTGCAATAAATGCTGTGAAAGGAGGGCCACCAAACCGCGACATATCGACGCTTTCAAAATTTGTAAGTCAATCAAGCTGTATCGCGAGAACTCGCGCAGCATACTCACTCGTAATCCGAATCGTGCGCCCCGGCCGCTCGTAATCGACATCTTCCAAAAGAATTACATTGCCGGCAACGAAGTTCTGCACATCGCCAGTGCTTGAGGTGAGTTCAATTTCTCCAGAAAGCAGGACACAAAGCTGACGGCGGCTAGAAAAATCCTTACTGCTTGAATAGCCAGGAGGTATTTCTGAGAAGAAGTAGCGTTTACAAGGGTAAGAGTCGGACATCATGAGAGAGGTCCCCGAAAGAAAATTTTCCGGTCCATGCAATTCCACCGGTTTATAGCCTAACTTAGTACCACCATTTCCATCGTTCAAAAACGTGACGATCCGCATAGTCATCTTTTGCCTCCAGCTTTTGTTTTGCGTATCTGCGCCTTGTAATTTGTACTTTTGACCGTGTCGCCCGAAAAAGAAGACGGTATCTTATTTGAAAATGGCTAATCGCAATGATGCTCCTGGGCGGCAAAGCTTTTAGCAATATCTCTCGCTCAAAAAGTACTGCGACACATGGAAAATCTTGGAGATCAAGAACATCATGGGCTCATGTGCTATGTTGCGAGCATACTTGACCACCTCAAAATAGCGTTCCACACACACTTTGCTTTGCCAGCTAATCATGCACATTATTTTGGACCAACGCTTATCTGCCACGTTCCGTCCGCTCTGCGGCAGCGCCAGGAATGATAGATAGCCGTTCCAGGCCGCCTGACCGTGTTGAAACTATGTACCAATTCAGCGCAATCACCCTCAATCCGGCCCAGCGTGACTGTCCCTTTTGAACGGCTCTCAGGATTGCTCCAACGGCGTGCGTCTCCGGTGCTCCCCAGTGGATTGACCAGTTGCAGCGCGATTGTCTCCATAACCGACAAATCGTTTGGCGAGAGGCCGGAGTCCTGAAGCATTCTACCAAGGCCAAGTGCCTTCGCTTCTATTGTACCCAGAAATGGCACCGTTAAAAAAGCTGCCAGCAATAAAGCTATCAATTTCATTATATCATCCTTTCAAAACAATTGCTTCCCAAAGACTCAATGCGTCACGGATTTTTCCTTCCGCACGGCCATCACCACAAGCGCCGTCCCACTCCCAAGGAGCTCCAGCGATAGTATGAAGCCCAATTTCAGCCCCCCGCCCGCAAGCACATATAACCCCAGCACGATCGAGAGCCCGCCCGCCCCAATCACTGCCCAAAACAGCTTATCGTTGTGGTACCGTAACCCGACCCAGAGCTTGGCCAATCCGCTCACGACAAGCAGACCGCCTAGAATCCAGCGCAGGAGCGTACCATCACCAAACGGCCCTATCAGAAGCGACAGTCCTATAAACAACCCTGTCGCGGCCAAGAGACCTGCCCCGGCACGCTCTCGGAAAGCAGTGGAATTCCACCCGGCGCATCCCTGAAAAAGCCCCATCATCACAAGCGCCCAGCCAGCGATGGTGGTCGAGGTGATTTGCGCGGCATTCGGATTAATTAGGCCAAGGACACCGCCAACCAACGCGACCAGGCCCGCCAAGAGCCACCATAGCCAATTTTTCATAGTCATCACCTCAGGTTGCCCGGTCCCGCGCGGCAAGGCCAAGACTGATCAAAGATATTCCGCTGGAAATCAGTTCGACCGCCAGTAAGATACCCAGAGCAACCGCCGCCGAAAAGGGAAAACTCGTTAAGATCATCGCACCCAGAACGAGCGAGACAAAGCCGGAGAGTATCAGCATGATCTTGAGCCGCGTCGCCGGCACCCAGAATGCAAGAAATACACGTAAAACCCCCATGACTAGCATCAGCACCGCCACCACAACGGTCAGCTGCAGTACACCCTTTAATGGGTTGCTCACCAGACTGACCCCGATGGCGAGGATCGCCGCTCCCAGCGCCAGCGATAGGAGCCGCGATCTCCAGCTATCATCAGTAAAGATTGACAGCAGCATTAGCATACCGATTGCGACGAACACATAACCAGCAAGCAACTCAGCGGACAGCGTGGCCGCCAGCGGGTTCAGCAAGGCAGTGATGCCACCCACAAGCGACAGTGCGCCAATCACCAACATCAGGGCCGAACTTTTCATGACCTAGTTCCTCCAGATAAAAATTCATTAGGCCTTCGAGGGCCTCGTCACCATATTTAAACAGTCAAGCCGTGATCGGTCGCTTAGCCAGACGAGCAGCTGTTTGGCCATAGACAGCGCAGCGCATTCTTTGACGACATGGCGAATCTGTACGTGTATGTATTTGAGCAGCCCGTCGAGCCACATCAAGATCATGCGCGACTTGCCACGCAGATTGATCAACCAGCGGAGCACGAGGCCGAGGAACATCCCCGACAGTGGCAAGAGAAGTGCCGAGACTCGCAGCCGTGCGCTCAAATACAGCACGATCATCGGCACCAGATGGGCCAGCGCGCGGCGATAGGGACCTATGATTGCCGCGCCAGCCATCAACTCAGGTCTCCGCATCGGCAGGACCGCTCCCCTTAATCCGCTCGCGCAGACTTTGGAACACCACATACAGCGCCGGAATCACGAAAATCCCCACCAGCGCCGCGCCCAGCATGCCGCCAGCCACACCCGTACCTACTGCTCGGCGCGACAGCATTGAGGCGCCCTCGGCCGTCACCAGCGGAATGAGGCCCGCGATAAAGGCGAAACTGGTCATCATAACCGCCCGGAACCGCGCATGCGCACCTGCGATGGCCGCGTTCACGATGGTTTCCCCCGCCTCGCGCTTGGCCTTGGCAAACTCCACGATCAGGATCGCATTCTTGGCCGCCACGGCCAACAGAACCACCAGCCCGATCTGCGCGTAGATATCAAACGTCAACCCGGTAAGCTTCAACGCCAGCAGCGTCCCCGACATCCCGAAGATCACAGACAACAGAACGGGCACCGGAATGGACCAACTTTCATAAAGCGCTACGAGGAAAAAATACGCGAACAGCACCGCCAGTGCTAGGATCGCCGTGGTCTGCCCGGCGGCCTGCTTTTCCTGCAGCGCCGTGCCCGTCCACTCATAGCTAAAGCCGCTCGGCAATGCCTTCCCGGCCACTTCTTCCATCGCCGCAATCGCCTCGCCCGACGACACGCCCGGGACCGGATTGCCAGTTATCTTGGCCGACCTCTGGTTGTTGTAGCGCCCCAGAGACATCGGTCCCAGCGTATACTCCACGACCGCGAAGGCGCCCAACGGCACCATCTCCCCACTGGCCGAGCGGACATGGATGCGCGCAACATCCTCGATCGTATCGCGGTCCCCAGGCCCGGCTGTCATGCGCACCTGCCATGATCGACCGAATTTATTGAAATCATTTACATAAGCCGATCCAAGTGTTGGCTGCAGCGCTGCGAAAACATCCGACACCGACACCCCGAGCGTATAAAGCCGCTCCCGGTCTATATCCAGAAACAGTTGTGGGCTATTCGCGGAAAACGTTGTGTAGACCCCTGCCAGCCGCGCATCAGAATTGGCGCTGAACGACAGCCCCCTCGCGATCTCAGCCAATTCCTGCGCGCTGCGCCCCGCCGTATCCAGCACCTGCAATTCAAAGCCCGACCCGCTGCCAAGCCCCGCGATAGGCGGCAGGTTAAAGGGAATGACTTGCGCCTGCCGAATCGAGGCTCCACTGCGGGTGGCCTCGGCAATGGCGTTGAACGCACTCGTCTCTTCGGTCGTGCGCTCTGCAAACTCGGCCATCGACACCAGCGCAAACGCCGCGTTCGACTTGGTGATCCCATCAAGGATGGAAAACCCGCTCACCGACGTGACGCTCTCGACTCCCGGCAATTCCAGAAGCATCGCCTCGACCTCACGCTGCGCCGCCTGCGTCCGGTTCAACGAGGCCGCATCCGGCAACCGCGTCTCAACGATGAACGATCCTTGATCTTCGCTTGGCAGGAAGCCCGTGGGCACCGCCCGAAACAGCCCCCCCGTCAGGATCATCGCCCCCACCAGCAACGCCAACCCTAGCACCGCGCGCCGTGCCAGCGCCCCGGCCACCCTGGTATATCGGTCCCTTGTCGCGTCGATCGCTGCCGAAATACGCCCCATGATCCCCGTCGCAGGCCCATGATGCGGCTTGAGGATGATGGCGCACAGCGCCGGCGAGAGGCTCAGCGCGTTGATCGACGAAATCACTACCGAGACTGAGATCGCGACCGCGAATTGCTGGAACAACTGCCCCGAAATCCCCGGGATGAACGCCACCGGCACGAACACTGATAAAAGAACAAGCGTCGTCGCGATGATCGGCCCGGTAATTTCGGCCATCGCCTCCGACGATGCCTGCGCCGGGGTCAGCCCCGGATCTTCGGCCATCTTCGCCTCGACCGCCTCGACCACGATGATCGCGTCATCCACCACGATCCCGATCGCCAGCACCAGCGCCAGCAGCGACACGGTGTTTAGGGAAAACCCCATCCCCAGCATCACCGCGAACGTGCCGACCAGCGCCACGGGGATCGCTATCAGCGGCACGATGGTGGCGCGTAGCGACCCAAGAAAGATGAACACCACGATCACCACCAGCACGAAGGCTTCGATCAGCGTGTGCTCCACCTCGGTGATGCTTTCCTTGACGAAGGTCGAACTGTCCGACACGGTCTCATGCGTCATGCCCGGCGGAAGCGCCTCTGCCGCATCGGCCAACACCGCATCGATCCCGTCGGCCGCGTCAATAGCATTGGCGCCGGGTGCAAGGTACACCCCGATCAGCGTCGCCGGCGCGCCGTTGAAACTGGTCACAACGTCGGAATTGCGCTCTCCCATTGCGACCTGCGCCACGTCGCTCAGGCGAACAAGGCCCCCCGTCTGCGAGGATCTAAGGATAATCGCGGCGAATTCCTCGGGCGTTTCTAGCCGCCCCTTAGTGGTGATGTTCAGCTGCAACCCTGGATCGCGCGTGACCGGCTGTCCGCCCACGCGACCGATAGCGGCCTGCACATTCTGACTGCGCAGCGCGGCCATCACATCGCTTGGCGTCATATTCAGCGCCGCCAACCTATCGACATCCAGATTGATCTGCATGGCGAACTGATTCGCGCCGAACATAGACGCATCGCCCACACCGTTCACCCGCTTGACCCGATCAAGCAGATTTAGCCTTGCATAATTGGTCAGATCGGCGCCCGTAACGCTGTCACCCTCAGCGTAAAGCGCAATGCCCATTAGCAAAGACGAAGATTTCTTGGCCACCCGCACGCCAGTCTGGCGCACCTCCTGCGGCAAAAGTGGCTCGGCCAGCGAGACACGGTTCTGCACATTGACCGTGGCGATATCAGGATCTGTGCCCACCTCGAAACTGACATTCAGAATATAGGTGCCATCCGCCCCAGCGGTCGAGGACATGTAAATCATATTGTCGACGCCGATTACCTGATCTTCGATCACCTGCGCAACGGTCTGCTCGACCACCTCTGCACCGGCGCCGGGATAGCTGGCAGTGACCGACACCTGCGGCGGTACGATATCGGGAAACTGTTCCACCGGCATCCGCGTCAGCGCAATCAGCCCCGCCAGAAACAGCACAATCGAAATCACGCCGGCAAGGCGCGGGCGCTTGATGAAAATGTCTGCCGTCATGGGTCAGCCACCCTGCCCAAGAGGGGCGGCATCGACCACCACACCGGGACGCACCTTGTTGACCCCTTCGGTGATGACCCTCTCGCCCGACTCCAGACCGGCACCGATCACCGCGTAATCCATCGCATTTCGCGCAACGGTTATGCGCCGCACCTCCACCGCATCCCCCTCTCCTACAATAAGAACAAACGTCCCCTGCACGTCGCGCTGCACCGCCTGTTTGGGGATCGCCAGCTGCCCTTGCGGCCTCTCCGCTGTCAAAATGACACGCACCAGTTCTCCATCGAGCAAGACGCCGTCAGGATTGTCGAACCGCGCCCGCATGGTCACACTATCGGTGCCCAAGTTCACACTGCTCGCGACAAAATCCACATCACCCTTTTCAGCATACTCCGAGCCATTCGCCAGCCTCAGCGAAACGGCGGCAGCGTGGGATGCCTCACCCGTCTCGACCCTCTCCAGATAACTGCGCAGCGCTGCCGTTGGCACCTGAAACTCCACATGGATCGGGTCAAGCTGCACCAGCGTGCTCAGCGACCCGTCTTGCGGCGTCACATACGCCCCGCGATCCGCAGAAGCTGCAGCGATATGCCCCGCGAAAGGTGCCTTGATCTCGGTATACGATAGGTTCGCACGCGCTCGTTCTAACGATGCTTCCAGCCGCATGACCTCGCCCTCTCGGCTTGCCAGCGTCGCCTCCGCATCATCCAACTTGGCCCTTGCCGCCGCCTCGCGTGCCACAAGTTCGGCCTGCCGATTGCGCTCCAGCTTGGCCAAATCACGCTGCGCCTCGGCTGCGCGCAACGCGCCTTCGGCTTCCTTCACAGCGGCGGCGTAAATCTCGGGTTCGATCCGGAACAGAACCTGCCCCTCCTCGACCAGGTCACCCGGCGCGAATCCCACCTCGGCGATCACGCCACTGCTCCTCGAGATCAGAGCCACTCGCAGATTGGCATCTAACCTGCCGTTGAAACTGACGGTCTCGGACAGTTCCACGATCTGCGCAGGCACTGCTACGACCGCCGGTCGCGGCAGTGCGCTCTGTGATGATACGGTGCTCCCCAAGGATGCAAGAAACATGGCTAAAACTAATGTCCCAAGAAAAAACTTCCCGACAGCCCAAAAAACGTCCTGACAAGACGCGCTATTACTGAGATTTGCTTCGTTGGGTTGACCCACTGTCTTTACCAGAAAGCGCTTTATTTTCAGCCTCAAAAGCGATTGCTCACTTCTTAATCGACATTCAGAAAGTAGACGCTGCTGAGCATGATTGACACCTTCAGTGCAATAATTACCAGAAGTTTTTAGCTCATATCTCAGCATGTTGCACCCGTTTAAACCCTTTTGCGAACCACCTTTTTGGCACCAATGAATTCCCCATCCGATTTTTCTACCTTGCCCGCGCTGGACGCCCTACCGGGGCGCTGATTCGCGGTGGGGTGGCTATGCGTGGCATCGGACGGGGGACCGTGCCGATCGGAGGCCTGGGGCGAGTTGCCGTCCCGATCGGAGGCCTGGGACGAGGCAAGGTGGCTATGGGCGGCACTGGACGCGGCGCGGTTCCTATTGGAGGAACTGGTTTTGACGGTCGATCTGGATGCGTTGGCCGATCCGGTCGACCGTATATGTAATAGTAATCGTTCCAGTAAAGTGAGTCATCATAATGATAATATGCTCCGCCACTCCCTCCGTCACAGGCAGAAAGCCCGAGTCCGGCTAAGGTGAGTGTGGCAACCATTCTCGCGCGACGCATCATCCTGATCATTTCAAATCCTCCTCGAGTCAGCGAATGGCGCGGAACGAGGCGAACACCGCATTCAGCGCCTCTATGAAGGCAGGGTCGGCCCCGGCTTCCAGAACGGCCGCAACTACGGCGACACGCCTGCCGGGCAGTTCGATGGCGGCAACTGTGAATTGCAACTGCTGACCTTCCCGGCGCCCGGTGCCGGCAAACACCTCGGCCGGTCGCCCGGAGATCCGCCGTACCACAGGCGGGCCGACCTCAACATCAAGCGCGAGAAAACGGCTCAGCTGGCCCATATACCTGCGGGCGCTGGCCAGATCCGGAACCGCAGGCGGCGACATGAGGCCCATCCATGTTCCCCTATCGACCGTCGGCTCCAGCGCCAGGACGCGCGGGACCAGTTGAGGCGCATCGTCCTCAGATCGTGCAATCTCGCGAGGGCCACCCGTGCGGACAGACCAGAAATCCGGAACCTCCACCGTGAAAAGTACACGACCGTCTTCACTATAGCTTACCGGTGTCTGCGCCCTCGCCATAGCGGTCGACAGCAGAAATGTGGCAAAAATTGCCATGAGGGTTTTCATCGATACCTCCTCTCAATGAACGACTTTCAGCCGGTTTCGGCGTGTCGGCACGCACCGACTCGAATCATTCTGTAATGCTTCGCCAGGGGTCAAAAGACTTGGACCCTTGGCCATAAGGGGGGCAGGCCGCCTCAGCTCCTGAGTGTGGAGTCCTCCATGTCGCTGAACCCCGATTTTTTGTTTCTCCGTATCTCAGCGCGGAAAGAGGAAGGTCATCCCAAGTCGGAAAGCCAAATCGTCCGGCCCACCACTCGGACTCTCGGCCCAATATCGCAATCCGGCCTGAAGGCTCACGGGCTGATCACCTATGCTGACAAGTCGTGAAACCGCGAGGTTTACCGGAACTGCCCACGTGTCTTCTTCCCAATCGTATACCGTTTCGGCACTTGCTGTGATCGTAATCGCAGCGGGCGATGTGTATGAAATGAAGGGCTGCAGGAAAGTTTGATTGACGTCCCTTCGATCGCCATTTCCCGCGAAAGACCAGACATGGTTGAAGAGTGCACCGTAAGTGAACGGCCCGTCGACGCGCAGAGCCGTCGCCGTTGGCCCTGCGGTCCATTTCTCGCTGCCAAGCGCATCATCTGTCGCGGTGGGCAGACCAAAGGCAAGACCGGCACCCCAGATCAGACCACCATCACTCCCCGCATCCCGAGGCGACAGAAAGAAGCTCTGCAACGTATCACCGAGGCCTGTCTGATCGGACCCCGGCAGCACATCCTCCTGCCATATGACCGGCAGGATGGTCCGGCTGATCAGCGTCCAGTCCTCATTCAGACGAAAAGGGTAGACTGGCTGGATGTTAAGCGTTGTACGCGATCCATCACCGTTTGGGCCAAAGCCTCGATCATAGTTCAACTGGAACGGAATGCTGATCAGGTCGGCGATCGGGTTGGCCAGCTTCTGTGCCGTCTCCGCGTCCTGCGCATGGCTCATGACAGGAGAGACGGCCAGACACAGGACAGTGACTAATTTTTTCAGCTGGTAGTGCATTTGGTGTGTCCTTTTTGAAGTCATAAGCCTCACCACACCTTGGCGAGCGTCAACCGGACGGTGTCGCCCTCGGGTTGACCCTCCGGCGACGAGACCGTGGATTCGTAGTTGAGAAAAACGGTGCCAACGGAAGGAACGCGCCAGCCGAGGCCAGCCCCGAGACGCCATGTATCAGCGGCATTGTCCTGACCCACGCCATCAAGACGCGTCTCGCCACCCCAGTCATAATAGACATCGGCGGTCAGCCAGAAATTGGATGTCAGATTTCGGCTCGCATGCAGTTCAATCTGATAGAGCGCATCCTGTTCCAGTGTGTCTGCGGCACCGAGGGCATCTGTATTGTCGCCGAAGACGCGGGCCGTGGCATAGACTTCCAGCCAGGTCCAGCCCGCATCCGGTGTGTAGCTGTAGTTGATCGTTGGCGCCAAGCTCCAGCGGTTGGAGCCGACATTGACGGGCCTGTCAGAATCGTAGGCGCCAGTCGGAAAGGTCGCCAGAAGATGAAACGATGCGAAGGTTTCCGGCTCCCACTGCTGAAACGCTTCCTTGCTCAGGGCCGGCGCGCCAAAGATGTTGACCTCGGCGACGATGCCAATGTCGCCAAAGCCGGTCTCGCTTGCGCCAAAGGGACCGGCGGCCACGTCGATATCGGCATGAGGTAAAACGAACGATAGTCCCCCCGTGCGCCCACCGACATCAAGGATCCGTGACAAAATCAGAGATTGCGAGGTGATGTCCGTCGTGATGTCGGAGATCCCAAAGTCAGCTGCGCCGTCGACGGGGGCCACGCGGTTCGAAAAGCCGAGATTGTAGAACGTGACCCAAGTATTTACCGGTGCGTTCAGGTAGTCACGCGCCTTTCCTGCAAAGGCAGGGGTGGAAAAGAATATCGCAAGGCACAAGGATGCCACGCCCAGAAGACGGCAACAGACATGAAAAGTGAGCATGTTGACTTGGAGGTTCATCACATGGTCCAGAAAAGAAGGTGCCGTCCGCTTGGGCCCATGTATCGGCTCAAGGGGGATGAACCGGACGGCACCTGAGGGGCCGGGCACCGATCAGGCACCCGGCTCAGGGATTTCAGAGTTCGGGCGTCCAAGGGCCGTCCTCGTTTTCCGGCAGGCTGCGCGACATGGGCGGACCCATCGAATGCTCGGTGCCGTCGTCATAGGTTCCCGTGAACATGATCATCTCGCAAAAGCCGGTCGCCACGATGGGTCCATCCGGCCCGCCTTCGCGGAGCTGGATCACGCCTTCGATATAGGGGCCCGCAAAACCGAGGCCCTCCTGCTCCGGAATGGTCGGCTCGTACCAGTAGGTGCCGTTCGGCGTCTCGATTCGGCCATACCAGGGGTACACAATCCCGGACTTCTCCGAGGTCCACATGCGCTCGGGGATGAGCTTGAAGGCCGGTCCGAAGGCGTAGCTCCGCTCGAAGGTCTCGCCGTCCATGTAGAAGTAGCGGTTCACGTTGTAATTCGGGTTCCGAAAGTCCTCGCCCTCGTAGTACTGGCGGAAGGTCATCAGGTCGCCGCTCTCCTCGAACCGGAACCAGGCCCAGAAATAGCGATACTGATACGTGTTGCGGAAATTGCCCCACTGATGCTCAAACCAGCCGGTGCCCTCAAACCGGACCGTGCGACCGGCCACTTCGAGTTCCCCCTTCGTGGCCATGTCGGGCGCCGTATAATAAAGGGTCAGGCCGTACATCGTTTCCGGGTTCTGGCGCTTCTGCGGATCGACCCCGATGCTTTCCAGACCCCAATAGGCCATCGGCGCATAGCCCGGCGCCTGGGCCGTCGCGGTCATCGACAGGTTGAACGGCTCGTTCCATTCGTCCTTCTTGGTGGTGTAGCCGCCGAACTCCCACGTCTCGGTGGCATGCGTGTAGGCCGTCGTGAAGCCGCTCTTGCCGTCGTCGATCTCGTAGCGGAAGTGGAAGTCCTCGGCGTCCGGGCCCGAGCCTTCGGTGGTCATCGGCCCCGTGATGTAGAGCAGCGCGGTGTGGAATTCGCCGGTATCGAGGTTGTGGAAGGCGAACAGCACGTTGTTCAGCGGTCGGCCCTCTCTCTCCACCCAGCCCTGGTTGAGCGGCACCCAGAACACCGAGATGCGTTCGCCGGTGTCGAGGTCACGACCGAGCGCCGTGATGTAATGCCACTCGTTGTAGTCGTTGGTCTGGTAGAATTCGCTGCCATGCCAGGCGTGATCGCGCGGCAAGGAATAAATCGCCTGTCCACTCGTCGTCTCAATGCCCGGGCCTTGAAGGGGGGGCTTGCCGGACTGTGCGCGGGCTGGACCGGTTGCTGTGGCAAGCGTACCCGTGAACGCCCCAGCCCCTAAGGCGAGCCCCGTTGCAGGTGCCGACTGCAGCAATGCACGGCGTGTCATGCCGGGAGCCGGTGCTAAGTTGCTAGTATTCTTGGAAGTCATCTCATATCTCTCCAGACTGCCTTGGTGAAATCAGAGCAAGCGAAACGCCAAGGTCTCTTTTGCGTCGTATCCACCGCCGGTGCGCAATCTTGGACAAGCAGAATTGTACAATCGGCACTGACGATGCCCGTTATGGGATAGCAAGCGGCCAGAGAAATTGTCTAATGCGTTAAAATCCGCCTGCGATGCGTTGAGGTAATGAGCGGCAAGGGTATCGTCGGTTTTTCCCGGCACTGTCTGACCAATCGTCCCTCGCAAAAACGGCCCTGGGTTTCTCGAAGACGGCAGGTCCGGACATCATGCGGAAACGCATGAAGAACCCTGCCTATGCCTCTAAATAAAGAATTTTTGGCAGACCAGTATTGGTAGCGGGCGCTGGTCCTCTTATTAGACACGGTCGGTGCGGCGCCGGACCAGAAGCCATATGGCAATGGCGAGATAGGCGAAGATCCCGAGCGTCAGAAGTGCATGATCAGGTCGCGGGTTGTGCGCCGTCGGTGTCGCAGGGGCCCGTGCCGCGAGTGCCGGGGCCGAGCGAAGGCTGGCGCCAACGTCTGGATGGATGCCGAGTGCTCTGTCGATCGCGCGTACCGTCGCATCACTTAGAGATTGCACGCGGGTGTCGTAAGAAATTGGCCCCTGTCGCCCGAGCGTGGTTGCCTTGGGTGCTGCAGCGCCGGTGATCACTGTTTGCATGGACAAGACCGAAACCGCACGGTCTAAGTGCGGATGGCTCTCAGGACGCAGTACCGCTTCTCCGAGAAACGGCAACGCCAAGCGGGCGGTCCCTTGCCACCACGCCGAGGCGCTCAAGACTCGAAAGTCGGACTGCTCAGCGAGAAGGTCCACGACGTCACCGCGCTGGCGACTGGCGATGATCAGCCCCGTATCGGCGGCGCCACTTCCGATAGCCGCGCCGATCGTCGCGGCGTCGCCCGCGCTCTGCGGGGCAAGCTTTATGTCCGCTTCGGCATATTGAGCGACGACCGAGGCGATCAAATGGCCTGGCGACCCCTCTGGACCGGTGGCCACGATCCGCGCACCACCAAGGCGCTCAGGACCGTCGCCGCCAGCGATGGCGTAAATGACAGATCGTCCCACCACTCCGATCGCCTCCACAGCCTCATCACGCACCGCCCCGTCAGGTGTGAGCCGAAAATGTGCTGCGGCCGGCACGATGGCCATGCGCACCTCGCCGATGGCGAGCGCCTCAAGGGGGCGCGGGCTGGGCGTCAGCGCGACGGCCCGGCCCGGCATTGCCCTGCGCACCGCCTCGAGGGCCCGATTGGCCGGGCTGCTGCCAAGGTCTTGGGGGTCGAGCGCAATCGCGAGCGGGATCTCGGGGGGCATTGCCGCGCCACCTTCCACGATGCCGAGGCGTGCGAGTACAATAGCCGCAACCGCGCGCGGCGTCCGTCCCGCGACTTGAACTTGCCGCACCATCTCGCGCAGCATCGGCGCGTCGATCACCCCGTTGAGCGGGGCCAGCGCGTCGGGCAGTGTCGGGTTCCGCGCCAAAGCGGACATGCTCGTGAGTGGGGCCGCCTCGTAGGCGGGGAAATAGGGCCGGTCGACCTTGAGAGGCACCAAGCCGAAATCGGCGATCTGCGGATCGGTCGAGAACCCAATCATGACGTCCACTCGTTCATCGACAAGTTGTTGGTAAAGGCTCTCGCGGCGCTCTTCGGGGATGACGACTACGTCACGGAAGTCGAGGCCAAAACGTGCGAGAAAGCCCGAAAGCCCGTCACGCGGGCGTTCCGCGAAACTGCGGCTGACGCCGAGGCGCAGATCTCCCGCTACAGCGGCGAGGTCTGTAATACTGGCAAGTTGCTGACGCTGAGCCAGACTCGGGCGTGTCACGGGCACGAATCGCGATTCGAAACCGAACGGAGCAAGAAACTCGAGCCCGAGCGCAGCGAAAGGTGCCGAAAGTTGCGCGCGCACCGCTTCGGCATCGGTCTCGGGCGGGGCATCGAGCATCGCAAGCGCGGTCCCGGAATATTCGGGGTAAATGTCCACGCGACCCACCTGCAACGCCTGGAAGACGTCGGCACTATCCCCAAGACCAATGCGGCGCTCAACCGCAAATCCGCGCGCTTCCAGCGTCAGCGCCATCATCTCGGCGAGGATGCGGTCCTGGACGGTATCCTTGGATGCGACAACGACCGGCTCGCGCGTGCAGCCCGAAAGCGCCAGCGCTGCGAGCAGACAAAAGGTTGCAAGCCACCGCATCACGCCGGCTCCTCAGCCGGGGTCCGACCGGTTGGCTCATCTGCGAGCGCACGCAGAAAGCCCACGATCTGCAGTACCAGAACCGCCGAGAACGGGATGGCACCGAGCGTGGCCATCGCGCGCGCCACCTCCACCGACGTCGATAGCAGCGTCGCGGCGGTGATGACTGCGGCTAAGCTGCCCCAGATGATCTTGGCAGAGGCCGGCGGTTCAAGCTGCCCGTTCGTCGTCATCATCGATAGAACGAACGTGCCGGAATCTGCGGAGGTGACAAGAAAGATGAAGATCAAGGCGAGAGCTGCTGCGCTTAGAACTCCCGAAAGCGGGAAATAGCCAAAAAAGGCGAAAAGCGCGTCCGACACGTTATCGGCCACCAGCGCCGAAAGCCCGCCAGGGCCAAAAAGTTCGACATAGATGCCTGCGCCCCCGAACACGGCGAACCACAAGATCGAGAACAGCGTCGGCACGAGGATCACGCCTGTACAGAATTCGCGGATCGTGCGCCCACGCGAGATCCGCGCGATGAACACGCCGACAAATGGTCCCCAGGCGAGCCACCAAATCAGATAGGTGAGCGTCCAGCTCGCCGACCACTCGGTGAGCCCCTCATAGGGAAACAAGCGGAACGAGAGGGTGACAATCTGCGAGATATAGGCGCCAAGCGTGTCAACCGCACTTTCGAATATAAAGGCTGTGGGCCCTACCAGCATGATAAAAAGCATTAAAGCCAGAGCAAGCACCATGTTGATGTTGGACAGCAGTTTCATTCCCTTTTCGACGCCGGTGAGCGTGGAAATCATGTACGCCGCATAAAGGACCGCAAGGATCGCGAGTGCGACGCTGAGCGTCTCGGGCACATTGATCACGCTGGCAAGCCCGGACCGCATCTGAAGGGCCCCCATCGCCAGCGATCCGGCTAGGCCGAAGACCACCGCGACAACCCCAAGCACGTCCGCGGCCACCAGTACGCCATGCTCCGCCCGCCCGCCGATCAGACCGACGAGAGGGGTAGAGATCAATGGCTTGCCACCCCGCCGAAAGGTGAAATAGGCAATGACCAACGCGCAGATGCCATAGATGGACCAAGCGTGCAGGCCCCAGTGCAGATTGGTGATGACCATCGCGGCGCGCGCAGCCTCGGGTGTGCCGCCCTCGAGGCCCGGAGGCGCCGCGAAATGGGTGACGGGTTCCGCCACCCCCCAGAACAGTAGCCCCGCCCCCATCCCGCCAGCGAAAAGCATCGCGATCCATGAAACGGTCGAGAATTCGGGTCGGTCATCGTCGGAACCGAGGCGGATGCGCCCCCATGGCCCGATGGCGAGAACCGCGGCGAAGATCACGAAGCCCGAACAAAGCGTGAGCCACCACCAGCTTGCGCCAATCATGAACCAGCTGGTGAATCCGAGCACGACGCCCGCCATCATGTCAGGGGCGAGAACACCCCAGAGCCCAACGGGCAGGCAGAGCGCCAGTGCGAGCAGGAAAACGGGGTTCTGTTTCATCTCGGCACCCTTTTTGAAAAAGTAGGCAAGGTTTAGTTGCCGTCTGTCTTAAAACAGTGCTCCGCCCCAAAAGAGCGGATCTGGTGTCTTTGCATTAACCACTGGATAGGGACATGCAGGCGCATGCAGCAGCACAAGGTAAGCCATGCCGCCTTCAGCTGTAGACGTCTTCCTTGCCGAAGTGGCGGGTCAGCATGTAGTAGACCACCGCGCGATACTTGTTGCGCTCGGACATGCCGTAGGCTTCCAGCACCTGCTCGATCGCCGCCATCAGCGCTGGGCTGTCCGCGAGGCCCAGTTTCTTGATCAGGAAATTGCGCTTCACCGTTTCCAGCTCATCGGGCTGACTGGCGGCGACTGTCGCGGCGTCAGCATCATAAATTGCGGGCCCGCATCCAACGGTCACCTTCGTCAGAAGGTCCATGTCAGGCTCCAGTCCGCATTTGTTGCGCAGATCGTCGGCATAGCGCGCTATAAGCTCGTCTCGCTTACTCATGAATGTCTCCATTCCCAAAAGACCGATTGTTGCTCGGTGCTACAGCAAGTCGGCCGAGTGTCGTTTGATGTTCGAGCTTTGTGCTCTCCGAACTGACTTAGCACCATGTAAACACGCCAACAGACGCAACTCAGACGATATGTTCATCTCCTGAACCTTAGAATGCCGCGCTAGGTCTGGCATGTACGCAGCTCAGTTGAGCGCGCGGCAGCTATGTACCGCAAAGAACTAATGGCCACCGCGCTCAGGCGTATTAATCGTATGAGACAAGGTAAGCATTGCGACCCGAACGCGATGACACAAAGTGAAATAACTTCCAAAATAACGACGTGTCTAATGCGTTTTAGGTTCGGTGTGATGCAGAAGGTCTCACCATGCATACTGGCTGTAGGTAGATGGAGTGTGGCCCCGAGCCCTGCCATCAGAGAATTACAGCGCTCAAAAAAATCATCACGGGTTGGCTTGCAGCACGCCTATCCAAAATGGATATTGTGACGGCAGTTGGTGGAGCATTTGACATGCGATTGCAGATAAGACGTGCCGCAGGTTGGGTGGCGGTTGCAGTGTTGGGTCTGCCGATCACCGCAACGGCTGACGAAGCCGTGGTGGAGAGTTTTCGCTTGTCAGATGCGAGGGCATTGGTGACCGCCTGCAGCTTGCCGGAGGAGCATGAGCTGCATGCCAGAGCCAATGCGTTTTGCCTCGGGTATATGTCCGGAGCGATGCAATTTTATGGGGAGGCCATAAAATCACCCAAGGTGACACCCTTCGTCTGTGCGCCAAAAGAACTGTCGCGCGGGTCCCTGAGGGATGTGTTTCTTGCCTGGGCAAGAGCGAACCCGCAAAGACTTGACGAGTCGGCCATCGAAGGGCTGGTCCGTGCCGCAGTCGCAAAATTCCCCTGCAAGCATTGAGGAAAAACGATGACGGATTGTGACATGGTGCGGGGCAAGATACGTATCCGGACCACCCGGGCTGCACTTCTGGGGCTGGTCATGATCAGCGCAGTCGGGCTGAGCGCCTGTGAAAATGCTGGCCGGACCGCAGCGGTTGGTGCGGCAACTGGTGCCGCCGGAAGCGCCACGGCAGCTGCAATCCGAGGCGACGACGTGTTGGAGAACGCCGCCGTAGGAGCGGCCACTGGCGCTGCAGCCGGTCTGGCAGGATCCTTCGTCGCAAGCTTTTTTTAGTGAGATCGCTTGGGACCTGGCGGGCACATCTGGAACGCAGGCGCCCTATCGGGGCGTTCTGGTAGCGGTGAACAGAATACCCCCCCTCCCGCAGCCGGATCGAGGCAAGGAGGGGCTGCCTCAAGGCCTTGTACGAGCGCGAAGATGCTAGCGAGCTGACCGCCGAGGTCACTCGCCTAGCGTGACGTCAGTGGGGAACTGGCCAGTCATAGCTCAAGATAGCTTCTGCAACACCGCCGATGCAGGAACCGTCAAGGCGGACGCGCCCTGAAGTATAGCGCGTCACGCCATAGCGATAAACCTTCAGTTCAATCGGCCTGAAGGTCTCTGGTGCATTCGCGAGCCTCATAGATCGCGTTACGAACACCACCAGTCAAATCAACGGTCACGGTGTATGGTGATTCCGGAAAAACAACCATTTCGCGTGCGCGTTCGAGATCAAGGCGGACTTGCTTGTCATTCGCCAATATGTAGCCGCCCTTGTAATCACCTGACACTCCGTGCACCAATTTCTTGGCACTGCCGACATAGAGAGTATCGTTGATGAACACCTCGACCATCTCATCGTCTTCGGTTACGTCGACGCCCTTTTTGAATATTCCGATATAACCATATTCGGTATTCTTGGTGAGGCCCATCTGCACAAGGTTTCCAGAGGCATCAGAACGAGAGATGAAGCATGTTCCGCGCGTGCGGTTCTCATGTACCGTCCACTCGCCAACGTCGCGGTACTTGGCAATCTCGTCGGTATTAATGGGCAAAACGTCCTCGCTCGCTGCGAGGACCGGTGCACCTGCCAGGGTCATGATTGCGGTCAAGGCTTGGCTGATCTTGTTCATATCGCGGCTCCAATCCGAAAAGGCTGTGTTGTTCACGGTCCGGCACGTTTCAAACTTTAACTCAAGACGACGGCTTGGGCAGCAACGACTGATGTCCCGTTCACCATGAACTTGTAACGCAGTTAGTTTAATTCTTCCAAGGCTGTCTAATGCGTTTTAGCTGCCCTATGATGCAAACTCGGAAATGCCTGGAGTCACGAGCGCGATTGCTTTGATGCAAGGCACGTTTCTTCTCGCGATCATCCAACCAAAAAAATGTTATAAATCAAACAATTGAAAAATCAATAAATTGCCCTGTGCAGTGCACAAGATCTGCCGATCATCACGACATTCGAACAGCACCCCCGATTTGCAATAGGACGACGGCCATGCGACGCTTTCGTCCTTGGGAGGGTGACAAAGAACCGGTGCGCCCAGCGATCAAAGACGGAAGGTGTTCCGATGAAACTTGTTCTGACGGCTCTCTTTACAGGGTTTATGATGATGATTTCGGCGGGTCATGCTGAAACGATAACGGGCAGAGCCGTTGTCGGTGAGCCGGTCGCTGCACCGCCGGACGCGCACTTTGTTGCCCTGCTGCAGGACACCTCGGTTGCGGACGCGCCAGCGATCGAGCTCGGACGTTACGAGACGGAGAACGCCGACAATCCACCCTATCACTTCGAGATCCAATATGACCCCGGTACGATCAAATCCAATCACACCTATACAGTGCGGGCGTCGCTTCTATCTGAAGAAGAGGGCCTCTTGTTTACAACGGATACGCACGTGCCGGTCATCACGCATGGCGCTCCGAAAGACGTTGAAATCATCATGAAGCGCGTGGCACGCATGCCTGACGAGACGATTTCGACCGTTGGAGCGCATGGTTTGCGTCTCCCCGCGAGCTTTACCGGAACACTGCCCTGCGCGGATTGTGCAGGGATCGAATACCACCTCGATCTATGGCCGGATCAGATCTATCACATGCGGCGGGTCTATCTTGGGGTGGACGACTCGCCCGACGATGCTCGCGGCTATGGGAATGATGAACTGGGCCAATGGTATGCCGATCCGGCAAACGACAAGATCATCCTGTTCGGTGCAGCCGAGATGCCGCTCCATTGGGAGGTAAAGGGGCCTGATCGCCTGCGCAAAACAGACATCCAGGGAAACCCGATCGAGTCGGAGCTGAATTACGATCTGACAAGCGATGGGGACCTAGTGCAGACCGATCTCCAGGGGCTCTTTCTTCTTGGCCAGATGACCTACATGGCAGATGCCGCGATATTCAGGGAATGTGTCACCGGGCGCAGCTATCCGATCGCGCAGGAGGGCGAGTACCGCGCGCTTGAACGCGCCTATCTTGATGACAGGGACGCGCCGGGAGCCTCACTGACCGTGCATGTCGAGGGCAGCCTCCTCATGCGTCCCGCCATGGAAGGCCCAGACCGGCGTAGCCTTGTGGTAGATCGCTTCATCCAGACGCGACCCGGCGTGAGCTGCGAGCCCCAACGCACCAAGGCCGACCTTACCAACACCTATTGGCGGATCGATAAGATGCGCGGTGAAAGCATCAAGGGGCTATCCGACCGGCGCGAGCCGCATCTGGTGCTGCAGAATGAGTCATCGCCCCGATTCAGGGCGACTGCCGGATGCAACTGGATGTCAGGCTCCTATGAACGGCATGGTAACCGCCTCACCTTTGGTCCCGCAGCGGGAACCAGAATGGCCTGCCCCGCCCCCCTCGGCCGGATAGAAGACACGCTCGCTCAAACCCTTGGCGCTGTTCGCGAGTACCGCATAACCGGCAACAATCTGACATTTTTGGACGGGAAAGGTGAGGTCATCGCAATCTTCTCCGCGGTTTATTTCCGGTGAAGTCATTACCTCGATGGACTTGAGGATGCATGGATCGTCGCATTTCGAAAACGGTCAGGAACTAGCGCCTGACATCGCTTGGAATATCTTCGCCTTTTAGAGCGTGTCGCGTTTAATCGGTTTTGTATCCTGCTGCCTTGAAGAAGTTGTAGCATTCCTCGTCGGTGAAGAG
>NZ_JAAORB010000046.1 GCF_011601345.1 Roseovarius gahaiensis | reverse complement strand
GGAGGAAGATCACAACAGATTCGCTGAAGCGGACCGGCTGGAAGCCGGTGGCTTCGATCCATTAGGTGGAAAGTGAAGCGCGTTGAGCTCATGATTGCCCATGATGGCCTGGGCGCGCCCAGCATCCATCAGTTCGCGCACAATCTTAATGACCGCACCATTTTCAGGGCCGCGATCGATGAAGTCCCCCAGGAACACGATCTGACGGTCGGGCTCGGGATGCAGCCATGTCGTTCCGTTCCGCCGCCAGCCCAGATTCTGCAGCGCAAGGCGCAGCTTCTCTGCCTGGCCATGGATATCGGGAATAATGTCAGTAATGCTCACGCACTTGCTCTCCTCGGTTTCATAAGCGAACGGCTGCGCGGGTGTTGCGACAACACGCCTGGCGTCGCAGCTTTTCGCCATTCATTTTGGTTATTCGCGAACTAGGACTTCCAACTCAGCCCTGTCGATCCAGTGGATTGCCACGTAAGGTTTGATTCCCTCGGCCTGCTCCGCGAGAACCTCTCGATAAGCATCTAGCTGCGCAAAGTAGCCTGCAAAGCTTCCCACACCGCTTTTGTGGTCCAAGATCAAACACTTCCCTTCGCCCGTCGCCAGTAGGTCAACGACCCCGTTGAATTCAGCACCTGATGCTTCACGCCTCTGGATCGGCACTTCACACTCGATCTGCGTATAGCCTTCGGCGGTCAGCCATTCTTTGAGGGCGCGCGCCTGTGCCTGCAACACGTCCAGCGTCGCCTCGTCAAAGCCCGTGGCCGCTGACAGACGCGGACGCAGATCCGGGCGCATCAAGAGAACGCGCATTGCCCTGTGAAGGACAGTACCACGTTCGCTGGCGGTTGCCACAAGAGAGACAGCCTGCGGCGGTACTTCCAGCTGAACGATACGTGTCTGAACTTCAGGCAGCGGTTCCTGCACGATTGAAGAAGGTCGGACGCGCCATGCCGTCTGCTGCGTCTCGAGCATCGACCGCAGCTCACCAAAGGCCAGTCTTTCCGACGCCTCTTGCACGCCGGACGCTTCCAGCGTGCCTGGAGCCTCAGCGCTGCAATTCAAAGTGCGCGCGGGGAAACTGGAACCGCCGATTTTAAGGCTGCCGCCCTCCAGCTCCACGCCCGCCTCCAACACCAACATTTCGGCGTGGTTCGCAGGCCCGCCGCTCTCGCCAAGCTTTTTAAGCGCAAAATCTGGCCACTCAAGGATCAAACGATCGCGCCCACGTGTCAGTGCCACATAAAGCAGACGGCGCGCATCTGCCTCAGACGCCGCTCGGCGATCGGCAATGAAGGCGTCTTTCTTTTCCTTGATTGGCAGGTCGGGTGTCCAGATCAGGAGCGCCCGTTCCAGGATGGCGCTGAGATCGCTGAAATCTGTGAATTCTGCGCGCAAGGTGCCGGGCTTTTCACCAATCTTATTATCGAGACCAACAACCGCGGTGATCGGCCATTCTCGCCCTTTCGAGGCATGCCAGGTGACGATCTCAACCCCCTGCCCGGCGCTTTGGCCGGGGTCAGGGTGGCGGTCGAAGTCACGTTCCTGGCGACGCGCTTCAAGCCAGCCCAGAAAAACCTGCGCACTCGCGCCATGGAAGCCAGCTGCTGCCTTGAAGTCACGATGGGCCGAGACAAATTCGGTGACCTCCGCGGAGAGCCGCATGAGATCTGCATGGGCTTGCGCGGCCTCCGGCATTCGCGCAGCCCAGTCGAGGATACCCGCAGCGCTAAGCACCCGCGGAAGCAGGGTTTCCAGCGGTATGGCGGGGGCAGTCTCAGCCAAGGCCCGCAGGTCGGCCAGTTCGGCACAAGCTTCCAATTCACCATCGGCAAGCAGGCTCATCGCCTGCTGAAGAGGCATGGAGGATGGGCCAAGTGTCAGGATCGCGAGTGCCGCATGGCGATCTGTAGGATCGACCGCGAAGGCCAGCGCGTTGCGCGCCGCCATAACGGCGGGCGAGTCCAGCCATCCTGTTTCACTTATCCGAACCGGGACACCTTGGCGCTTGAGCGCCGTTGCATAGCGTGCGGCCATCGAATGGGTCGGCGCGAGAATGGCAATGTCCCGCGGCTCGACCGGCCGGAATGTCGGCGCCTTGGGATTACTCTCCCGCTCCACTACTGGCCCAGCCTCATCTAGGATATCGGCAATGCGTGCGGCCACATGCTCCTCCGGGCGAGATTTCTTTGATCGACGCCCTTCTGGAATGCGCAGGATTTCTGCGAAGGTCTCTCCAGTTTCCGGACGCTGCGGCTCCAGGGGAACATAAGCCTCACCGAACAGCCCCGCCGAAATCGCATTCACCATCTGCATCAGCCGAGGATCGGAACGCCAGTTGCCCGTGAGGGGCGAGGCTGCGTCCGGGTTCTGCCGCTCGAGCGCCTCGCTCAAGCGCGGGTCTGCCCCTTGGAAGCCCATGATCGACTGTTTGGTGTCGCCCACGATCAGCACGCGCTTGGCGGATTGCGCGATGCGCCACAGCAGCGCGAACTGGACCGGGTTCGTGTCCTGGAACTCGTCGATGATGACGCAATCTACTTCGGACAAAAGCGCGTCGAGGATTTCCGGGCGCGTCCGCAGAAGGCGCTCGGCATCGCAGATCATGTCGGCATAGTCGATGACACCCGCTTCGCGCTTCATATCAGCATATTTCGACATCACTTCCTGGGCGCCATGGATCAGCGCCGTAAGATGCGCGCAGGCATCCTCCAAAGGACCGGGGTGGACCACGATATCCGCGGCCGCCGCGATCACTTCGTCAGACAAGACATCATAGCCATCCGGTGTGGGCGCCCCTTGAACCGATTGACGCAACCCACTCAAGGCTTTCCAAAGCCGCCAATCCCGGCGCAACTCGCCAGGTCGCTGAGCGCGCTTCATGTTGCGGTAGTCTTTTCCGAACGCTGTGCGCGCTGCGTCCGACGTAGCATGGGCGGTAAGATCGTTAGGGAATGCCGTAAGCAGGGCGTCGATCGCCGTCAGCAATCGCGCTTCCAAGGGCGCCCCGTCTGGCTCGACCCGACCGTAGAGCCCGCGCAGGCGGGCGACCGCCCCATCCGCAAGTTGCGGATCCTCTCCATTGTCGCCGAGCCACCTCAGAAGATCAATCGTGGTCAGGATTCTGCCGCGGAAACTATCTTCCTGGCTCTCATTCGAGACAAAACTCGACCGGTACCCAAAGCGCGGCAGGTCAGCTTTGACAGCCTCAAGAGACTGTGCGTGCGCCATAGCTTGCCGAATTAGGAGGTCGCGCTCTGCATCAGCCAACGCACGTGGCTGCGGTGAGGCTCCTGCGGCAAAAGCGTGTTCCGAAAGAATCCGCAATCCAAGCCCGTGAATAGTCGAAACGTAGGACTGCTCGACGGCTAATGCCTCCTCGACCATACCTTCGGCCAAAAGGCTCGACCGAATACGGCCGCGCAACTCTGCGGCGGCAGCTTCAGTGAATGTCACCGCCAAAATGCGATTTGGGGCGACGAGGTTGTCCTTAACCCATTTGGTGAGGTCCGATTTAATCCGGAAGGTTTTGCCCGAACCAGCCCCTGCGGGAACAATCGTCAGCATTTCAGTCATTGTGACCCTCCGTGGTATCAGCATTCTCCGCCTTGGGCGTCATGAAGCGCGAAACAAGCGGCGAAGCATCCAATGCATACGGCACAAGACTCGCTTCCTTCTCGAATTTTTGGCGATCTTCTTCCGTATTGAGGCGAATCAAACCTTCGCGCACATCAGAAAGTCGCTTGGTCAACAAGTCCATGGCTTGCGCAGAAATCTCACCCTCTACGACGGTGACGATGCCGTCGGCTGGCTTAAGGCCTTCAAGCAAAACGCCTTGGTCGTTGATCAGGTGGTAAGCGACTCCAATCTCGGGGGTGCCTGCCAAAGCCGCCTCGAGCACCTCGCCCGTCTTTTCAGGCCGTTTGAGCATTTCGCGGTAGAGGCCAAGCTGCAGATCCCAGCCCGCTTCAAGGCGTGCGCGGCGTTTGGGCGTACCACTTTTCTTGTGATCCACGACCAGGAGGCTGCCGTCTTCGAGTTGGAGAAGGCAATCAGCGCGTCCGCGCAGCAAGATACCCAGTGCCTCACCCTGCAGACCGATTTCATTGTCGATCACACGCGCGCCAAGGCCTTCGACTGTGTTCCGCCAGGCATGTGCGGCCGTACGGATATCACGAAGCAAGCCATCACGTTCGACGGCCCAGATCGAGCGCTGCAGATATGGCGCATATTTACGGATGGCCGAGGAGAGTAACTCCGGCACCTCAGCATCGATCTGGTTGTGATCTGGCAACGGCGCATCCTTGGGAAACAGAAACTCCAGCACGTCATGCGCGATGGTTCCTGCAACCATGACGTTAAGCCCATCCGGCGCCCATGTCACAGGTTCCGCCCCGAACTCGGACAAGCTCCAGGCCAGAGGACTGACCATAAGCGTTTCAAGTCGACTAGGCGACTGGGGGCGCATCCGCCCATCATCGGCAAGGCGGCGGCGGAGCAGATCGCGATCCAAGCGCAAGATGCCATCTTTCGGCACGGCGCTGGGCTGCGCATCTGTGGCCGTCTCGACAACCCGATGCGCAAATGGCCAGCGCTCGCGCGGGACAGCACGCAGATCGTGGATCAACGCCTCAGCATCCTCGCTGCCCTTTTCATCATTCCCCACGGTGCGCGCCACCAGCGACAGGGCAGCCGCCGGAGCCTGACGGCTGCCATTCGGCGCGAAGACGGGGCGCAAGAGGGTCAAGGATTCCGAGGCGCATAGGAACTGGCGGCGGAGCTTCTCGAGGCGCCGCGCCAGAGCATCGCCGCGCGTTTCGACATGGAGCCCGGTTTTTTCGCGCAGTAGCCTAAGTTCGCCATCGAGAAAGAGCGGCGACGCGGAAACCGCACGCGGCCAGCGATTGCCGCTCATGCCCATGGCAATAAGGTGTCGCGCCGGGCGCCACGGCATCGAACCTTCCGTGAACACGCTCACGCCCTCGACAAAAGCCTCCGAGGGGGAAGGCTTGGGCATGGCGGGTGTCGCAACTCGGTAGAGGGCGCTCCAATCCAGCGAGCGGCTCTGAGACAGCGCAGCCCGCATCATTCCCATCTTCACGCGAAATGCAGCAACAGCCTCGCGCTGATCAGCCGCTTCACTCAAGAGCTGGGCAGCCTGCTCGAGGGCTTGCAGGATTCCGTCTGGTGTCTGCGCAATATTGCTCCGCACCAGTTTGTAGAACCGCTGCGCGCGCCCGGTCAGTGACTTGGCAGAAAATGGCTCGAACCGGCCCTGCATGACCTCGCGAGAGAGCTGCAGCCCCGTCTCGGACGACCATGGCATCAAAGGCGAAATATAGAGACTGGCAAGCGCCATGGCCGGTGCCGGGGACTGAAAACACAAGAGCAGCTGAAGGAGTGTTTCACCTGCGATATCGCGGCGCTCGGGCTGTATGGGCAAACCCGAGAGCGGAAGCCCCGCAGCATCGAAGGCGCGCCTAAGCTGTGCAAAATACCCGACCTCGTCGGGCACCAGCAGACCGATCTCGTGAGGTGAGGCGCCTTGATCGACCAAGCGCTGGGCCCGTGCCGCCGCGAAATCAGCCTCCTCTGCCTCATCACGCAGCGCGAAGAACGCCAAGCTGTCATCCAGTGGCGCGGATTGGATAGACGCGCCTGTCAAACCCTGCTGCACGCGCCACAAGCTCGTGCCTTCAGCCGCGCCAGTCATCAGAGGCGCGCGGAGCGCGGCCCATTCATTCTGGAACGCTGCGTCGGCGCTCCCGTGATGATCCAGCAAATGCGCATGCAGGCGGCGCTCGATGGGTGTCGCGAAGCCACATGCATCAGCGCTCACCAACGGAAGCGGTTCAAGCGCGTCGCCAGATGCGCAGGCAAGCACATGGGCGTAAACCTGCAGATCTTCAGGCAGCGCCCCTGGGGCATTACGCCAGAGATCACACAGCGCTGCGAGGTGTTTGTAAAGGCGGCTTTCGCGTTCGAGCGGCCCGAGGTCGACCTCATCCGGGCTCAGGCCCTGGGTCGCCACCGCGAGGCTTCGCAAGGCAGCTGAAACAGCAGCAGCTGTTTCAAGTGGTGCAACGCTCATGCTGGCTGACCAAGGGAACGCCTCGTCTGCCAGAACTGCGTTCAGGTCAACGGCCTGCGGGCGTGGCGCGAGATAGGCTTCAGCGAGAAGGTCGGACGTGATGGTCCGAAACGCGCCCATTCCAGCATGAACCGTCACTAGTGGCTCAAGACCATTCATTCTTACCTCCCCGCCGCTATCGGCATTGACCCATGTTTGCTCATAGCCAACCAGAGTGGAACGGTACGATCAAGCCAAGGCCCCAGACTGATCAGTGAATCGAAACGATACGTAGACCCTAATACCCTGCACACACGTAATGTTTCTAGGATAAAGCTAAGTTACAACTCCGCCTTGAAGCGGATACGTCCGATACTGACCATGTTGATGCTTTCTTAACTGTTTCATTGATAGGCAGGAAAACACATATCCATCACCTCTCAAGTGTTCGCGTCCCCACTGTGCAAATATTTGGACGGATTTCGGAAGAAATCGTAGAGGTCTTTCGGCGCGAAGCTATCTTTGACCAAATCCACCTCTTCAGCCACCCCAGAACGAAGCCTGACTTTGGGTAACGCCAACCTAGGCTGATCGGCCAGAAAAACCCGAGCGGACCAACCTCTTGGCGCGAAATTTCGGTTCACCAAGCGACCGTAAGCCAACGCTGTAATCCCATCACACCCCCTAACCTGATTTCTATAGCCACCGACCAGCTTGGCGGAATCCTTAGGGTCCAAATAGTGTTCCTCTAAAAATACTAGAATATCTTGCAGAACCTGCAGCTGTTCTGGGCCATAAGCGTGCAGCTGAGCGTGCAAATCGTCTAGCGTGCCCTCATCATAATCTTTGAAGCGCATGCTCATCAGCTCGGTAATGCTATTAGGTTCTTCCGCATTGTCACTGGGCTTTGCCGCCACCTCTGGAAAGACCGCCCGGTTGAGCGTTGGCTGCAGTTTTGCGCATAAAGCTTCCTCCTCTGCTGAATAAAGCGAAACCTCTTGCCCGAACAGACTTTGCGTATTAGCCACACGCGCCCAAACAGAAACGCTGACCCCATTCACCGACAAAACCTCACTTAAAAACTTTGCGTTCTTTTGTCCTGTTTTGCTGTTCACGAAGCCATTTTGATGCTGCCCAATACGACGCTCCACGCCTTTGCCTGCTTTTCCTACATACAAGACCTCTGCGTCCTTTTGGTCGCCATGCTCGGCAAGCCAAACATATACACTTGCTGCTTTGGGAGCACTTATTCCTTGCAGACGCTCGAAGGCAGGATGAGCCTGCTCGTCTAACTGGATCACATGGGTCTTCTTAAAATCCAACTCTTGGAGGTCTTTGGCGGGTACACGCATAGTTCATTCCCTTGCTTGATTGTCTATTTAGGCCACGATCTTACACTTTATTCATACGCAACTTTTCTTATTCGCGCACCAAAACACCCCATAATTGAAAGTGGCGGCACGTCGCAGTGGCAGGTTTTGGCAAAGCCTGTTCGTAACAATATCCTTCCTGCTCCATGGCCTTGGAGATCTTGTAGTGACCGCGAATACCAACTGCTTGGCGTGCACCTGCCCAGTTCGCGCATGTTGCACATATCGAATATTTAGAAGGGTAGTTCGACATCAGGTATTCTCCTTTTATCGTTTGATTGCTGCGTCATAGGTTAAGTTCACGCGGTAGCTGCGCTCGAACATTTCAGCCCAAGCTACCTGAGGGACCGCCGCCGCACCTGCGTCCAAGCATAAGCGTTTATGGCTGCCTAACTTATCCGCCCGCCGCGTAAATTCAGATAGTTGGATTGGGGTGTCAGTGACTGGAGTGTGGCCGTGCACAACTATGCATGGCCTTCCTGTCGGAGACCGCCAGCCATCAGTCCAATCAAGGAAGGGCTCGCGTATCCAAGCCCAATGCTCTCCACACCAATCTCCAAATTTTGGTTTTGACAGGAAGGCATCTGCGGACTGAGACGGATCTAAACCGCCATGAACAAACACGACATCACCTTGCTGATGGTATGACGGGCTCGCATCAATTGCGCGTAGAAAACTTTGCCCAATCGCGTCTTCCGCCATTTTAGCAAGATCTTCCAACAGGCGCGCAGAATGTCCCGGGAACGCCTCTTCGACCACCCGTTCACCACCATTGTCCAACCAGTCAGGCAAATACTCCATCGGACTATCGATGCCATCGACTAACATGAGTTCATGGTTGCCAGGTAAAAAAACAACCGAGTCGACTGCGGCGGTGGTGCGCGCATCCATGACCAGCTCGACCGACCTAATACTCTTCGGCCCACGGTCGATAATATCACCGAGGAATATTAACTTCCGCTCCTGGCAAATTCTGGGCGTTTTTGCCACTTGCTGGAGCACACTCCCCAAAACATCCGCTTGGCCATGAATATCGCCAATAACGAATGTCTGGCTGGAACCCGCATTCACCGGTAGCAAGAACCAGTCCGAAAGCTGATGCTGAATTTGCGTCATATCAGGGTCCTCAACCACATGTCTGAGACAAAATATAAAACACAGACGTGACAATAGTGGACACCCCGTCCACCAACACCTCAAAGGCTGACACGTCCACTTTTGGCACCCTTGCTCATTAAGTTGTCCAAAGATCACAGGGATCAAGCACAGGAAATATTAGCAAGGGCTAGACAACCATTTTGCTGGCAATAAAGATTTTAGCACAATCAGCCGTCTTCCTGGGCAGTACCGGCACGCTAAACAACAGGGGGACTCCAAATTGGAATTGATGCTATCGCTCCTTACAATAACGCTGATAATCATCGCGATATTTTTGTTCTTCAAAGGCTGTATTCAAACCTTTCAGCGCTGCTGGTGGCTGGCTTTGTTGAGTATCGTACTTGTGGTTCCGATCCCCGCATGGACCTGCTGGGCATTGGTCGAAGCATTTCTACCAACACCTGAGGGCAGCACTGATTTTGTGGAACTATTGGGCAAACAGGGAGACTAAAAATGGCTTTGTGTCCATTCTGCTTTGACACAGACAAATCTTTTTTTGCAACTAAATGCCCCAGTTGTAATAGCTGGGTTCCGTTCACATTGCAGATCTTCTGGAGCCTGACATCAAGTGTCGCCATTATAGTAGCATCTATTTGGGTTATGGGCTGGGGACTTCCCTTGTTTTTCGACTTGATAATTTGGCTACTCGATTGATCGCCAGCTCATTTGCATCATCGTTAAACGGTCTTTGCGGGCAGTCACAAAAAACGAATCAAAAAAGTAGTTGACATCGCTGCAACAAACAGCTTATACAGTCAATCCGAAAACGACACACACAACGCGTCTTTTAGTGCGACGCGTCGTAACCCCTATATATCCCTCAACATCGCATAGCATTCGCTGTGCCTGCATCTTTGTTGCTGTTGTTAGTTGCGTCAACTGCGCTGCTACACCCTTTTGTGTAGCAGCGTTTTTTTACCTTTAAGTAAGTGACGCTGTTTTACGTACAGCATCGAGCCGACCGCACAGAAACAATCGAGAAAGGAAACTGATGCTTCACTTCGAAAAATTGATAAATACCCCTACCGCCTTTGACGCCCGCCAACGCGAAGCCATGCTGGAAAATGCTCAGCACATCGCACAACAAGCTGCCCATCCATTACAGGAAAAAGCCGCTCTAGTGGTTAAATCGCTAAGTGCAGCTGAACATATACTTCCGCCCGAGCAGGACCTTATAAGGATTGGTAAAATCCAGTGGGACCGGAAGACAGCGCGCAAAAAGCGCTTCCGCGGATTTGCAGATCAACAGCTCGTTGCCACCATCGTGCGCTTGACGCCAAAACAGTTCCACATCGAACTCCCCGCCCGCACAATGACCGAAACATATACTTCTTTCACAGCTGCTCGCCTGGCCGCCGCACAAGCTGTTTTTTCCGAAATTCGGGCTGCTTAAGCACGCCCCAAACGTAATACATCCGGGAAAAGTCACGACCCGATGTCCAGTTATGTCACCCCGTACTGCTATGTTCCAAATTCCAGATGTTAAGGAGCACAAATGCCAAACACGCCCAAGCAATTGATCAGCCCCGCGTCAGAGCAGACGCATATGCAACAAGCCATTCAAGCACTGCACATGGCACAGATTACAGATGACTATCAAAAAGTCGTCTCGAAATTAGCAGGGGAACTTTATGATGACGTTTGCTTGGTTTTTCCCGGGCACTTGCAAATGCTTTACCTGCTGACACATGTGCGTCGCCGCCAAGTATGGAATGCAGTCATTGCCGCCGACGAAACACAAGAAATTTTGGGGCATGATAAAAAAGGGATTGTTGCGCTGCGCCATGCCCTGCTGAAGCAAAAGTCAACGCAGTTGCTGCAAGATGCCTATGGTGAAGTGCCTAACAGCTTTGAAGCGCTGCTCGGGCGGCTGGGAAATGTGGCACAGCACTATGACACTTACCGCGACCTCTTTGAGCTCGCACGTAACGGGGACCCAAAACTGCGCAAGCAGCTACTGCAAGAAAAACCGCTGAAAGCAGAGTTGGTGAAACGCCTTGCAGGACTGCCTGCGCGCTTGCGGAGTGTAAAATTTGCAAAAGGGTTTGAGTGTGAAACACAAATAAAGCGGTTTGTAGACTTTTTGGGTGCTTGGGAAGATATGGACATGCCCGAAAAAGCCGAGCTGGACGAGAGGCTTTACAAAGCCATACACCATGGAGGCGGGGTGTCCGAGGCCATACGCCAGATTTACATTCGGCTCCCGTTTCCGGAGCAAACAGTCCCAAACTGTGAAAAGGTAAAGTTTTTAGAAAATGGCTGTGCACTTGAGGATGCCGCAAAGCGGTACGACAACTGCTTGGCAACGCTGGTGCCGCAGGCGGTGCGCGGGGAAACGCAGTTTTACGAGTGGAAGGGCCGTGCACATGCGATAGTGGCGATAAAAAAGAAACGGGGGCATTGGGAGATTGATGAAATAAAGCTGCGGAAAAACCGGGAGCCAGCTCCTGAGTTTGCTGACACGATACAGCGGCACTTTAAACAGTATGGTGTGGGGGAGCACATACAATTCAGTCAACTTATTGAGAAGTTTCTTTCGCCTTCGGCGTTCGAATTTGACGAGTGTGATTTGTTCGATCCGGATGCGCAGGTTGATTTTGAATACCTGCTCAATGCGGCATAACGTTGTGCTCCTCACCATCGTGAATCTGTGCGTTTCACGATGGTGAGCTCACCTGCGTCAGATCAGAGATGATGTCCTGCACCAGGCCCTGAAGGCGCTCAGGGCCGACCCAAGTCAACTGTTCACTCCACCTTACACATTCATAGGCCACCTCCCGGATGCTTTCACACCGGAAAGAGACTTCAATTTCCCCAGTATCGAGGTGCTTCATCGTTTGTGTGGGGTGAAACTGATAATTGGACAACTCGTAATCCATGCCAGGCTGAAACCGCAAAACCCACGTCTCAAAGATACCATCATGGAATGCGCCGAAGGATTGGGAAACATACGCCTTAACATCAAAATCAGCCGCCACTGCAGGAACCGCTAAAATTTCCAAATCAGACACGCCCGTCAAAGCATAGTTTCTGGTTTGCGCAACAGCCTCATCGCGCGCGATAAGATATGTTCTTGGGCCAACCGTTAAAACGTAGGGTGAGACAGTTTTCTGAGACGTCTTGCGACCGCGCACATCCGTATATTGAAACCGAACTTGGTTGGAGGTGGTTATGGCTTGCAACAGCTTGGTTCGGATTCCGGGGTCAAACGACGATTTCGGGCCTGGTCGCAAAGCAATTTCGATACTGTCGTCAAGCACCTCAAGATCTGGATCCAGACGCATCATGGAAGAGCGATCCAAACCTGCCTGCAAAGTTTCTCGCAAGCCTTCCAGGGTTTCTGCATAACTTGCATGGCCCTGAGCTTTCATAAATCCAGCAATCGCAGTGAGACTGGCAAGCTGCTCGGCGTTTACGGGCGGGATCCGTGTTCGCGGCGATGGTAGGTACCAGTGCTTGGCGTTCGTATCTTCATCGATGTGATAACTTAGGTCGGGCTCGATGTCCTGAAGAGCAGAAATATACCGCTGCGTGGTCCGATGGCTCCATTCCATCCGTTCCTGAATGTCCGACAATGACAAGCCAAACGCCTTCTCTGAAGCAAGAAGCTGGATCAATCGCAGCATGTCTTTGGCTGGTCTTTGTCGGTCAGCGGCAGCCATTTTTCGGTCCATCCTAGCTTGGGAGTTCAGTCTAAAGCCTAGCGGCCACGACCATAAGTGTCACCCCTTTGATCTATGTTTAACCCATCAACAGAAAGGATCCAGCTTGAACAATCCCGCCCATGTCGAATTTCGCCATCTTGAGTCTACGCTTTGCGACGAAAACCCCAAGGCGTACCACGATGCCCTAACGCGTGCCGAAGACTTCGTTCCGATCTGCCGCGCTACTGCTGATGATGTATGGAAGGATTTATGGCCGCAGCCACTATATGCCAATGCAAGTCAGCCTGTCGCACAGAAGTGGCGTGAAATTCTCGCCCCCATTATGAATGGTGCCTGGCGGTCTTGGGGCGTCGATCCCAGTGTTTTTCAAATTCATCACATTGCCCCTGGGATTAGCAATAAATGCTTTAAGGTCGAAGGCGAGCAAGCAGGCCGCATTCGAGAAACCAGCAGCATTTCCCTGCATCGGCTTTACAAAATCCAATCTGCGGCATCGGTCTTGCGAAGCCGTGCCGCAATTGCAGCCTATCCTTTCGATGACGTTATTCTGCAAAACTTCAAAGGGGTTGAGGGGCACCTCCAGTCTTTGCAAGAAGAGTTTGGCCAAGGCTGGGGTCTCGTTCCAATTCTGAACTTTCTGGCGGAGTTTGGGGAATCCGTTCGGCCCAACAATCACTTACTGCGCACACTGAACCACTTACGTCCTGGACGTGGCTTACCAGTAGATCATCACTTGACCAGCAAACAGGCTGCAAAGCTTAACCACCATGTCTGGTTGTTAATACTGGACATGGGTCATTCCCAGGTCACGCCGCACGAGGTCAGACGCATGGACCACCTTCTTTGTGAAATCTCAAAATGTGGGCTCATAGGGGAACAGGCGGAGACCGCCGTGCCCTGTTCGACATTTGGGTAAACAGGCTTCCCAGACAAAGCCCTTCCAAGGTGAAATAAGTTCGCCTTAAATCAGTACGAACGAGGAAAAACATCATGGATTTACAAAATTGGAGCAGGCAACAAATTACCAATTTGATTGCCAACTACGAAAGACTGGACCGGACAGAGGGCGGCCCTTTCACAAAAGCGCAAGCTATGCTGGAGTTAGAGCGTCGTGACGGTGGAGACTTCGATGGCCGTGACGTCACGCAATCCATTCTTGAAATCCGCGACAAGGCACTCAGTGGCAGCGTTCGCTACCTCGATATATGGTCGCACTACTTTCCAGATCAGCCTTGGCAAGGCAATCACTCCGGTCGGATTGTTGGGAAAGCTCTGCACGCTGCGGCATATTACTGTGCAGCAAATAATCTCCCCATTGTGACCGCACTTGTTACCCAAGCCAATGGTCACGTGACGGATCAGGCAAAACATAACATGTTTGAAGCAGCGCAAAACTGGGGCATTGCTAAAGGCGCGAATGCGGACGAATTTTACGAAATCAACATCGCGGCTTTACGCGGTCTCGGCCAAGAGGAGCTTCCTTAAAACCATGCAATGGGTAGGTCCACAAAAACGCGACACGCTTTTTCAAGGTATAGCCAGCGGCGACCAGTATGGCGGGCCAACGAAAATGGCGCAAATCCTGTACGAGAGCATCGAGGCCAAGAAGCGATTGAGTGTGCAGGATGTCACTTCTCGCTATTTGGATTGGTGGAAAACGGATGCGTTCGATACAGGGCCAGTGTTTGATGCCGTCTTTGCAAAAATCAACGAAGGTCCGTGGCGAGCCGCCGCAGCTTTCCAAGTCCACTTAGAGCTTAACGGTGAAACGGCAGGCTGCAACCCAGTACACCGCATTGCGCCACTTGCCCTATTTAGGTTCGTTTCATTTAACGCCCTGGGCTCTATCGCACGCAAAGAGGCCCGCATCACCCACTGGCACGAGATTGCAGGCGATATGTCAGCTGTTATGGCGTATTTATGTTGGTGCCTTCTGGAAGAGCAATCGTGGGAAGACGCCAAGAGTATGACTGCCGCAATGGAGCCCGAAGCTTGGGACCTGATCGAACAAGCGAAAATTTCTAAAGATGGCTACGCTCCGAATGTCATGCGCACAGCGATAGAATTTCTCGATCAGCCAAACAGCCTTGAACGAGCCTTCGAGTTCGCAGGATTTGGGAACTACTGTCCCGTCATCGTAGGCACGCTTGATGCGCTCAGAAACCAACAAGCGCCTACAAAAATTTAGGCCTGCAGTAATCAATCCGGTGGTGGTTCGGCACCAATCATAACCTATGCACAGACGAATACGTCCGATACTGACGTACCCACGAGCTAATATCAAAATGAAATGAGACCAGAAGGATTCGCGATTGGCTAGAACGAGCATCACCCACCCCCTGCGCATTGATGACCTGGCCCTCGGAAACGGCCGACTGGGAATCACGTTTTGTCCCGGCAAGAAGGGCGACAGTGTCTTTGGCGCCGCATGGGATCGAGACATTGAGCTCGACCTGGACGCGGTCAATGGATGGGGAGCCAACGCCGTCTTGACCCTGATCGAAGACCACGAGTTCAAGATGCTGGGCGTGCCCGAGCTCGGTGAGGCGGTGAAGGCGCGCGGCATCGACTGGTTCCACTTTCCGATCCGGGATCTGGACACCCCGACAGACGACGACATGGGCACATGGGCTGCGATTTCGGCTCAGTTGCACGCCACATTGGAGCGCGGCGGCCGCGTCCTCGTTCATTGCCGCGGCGGCCTGGGCCGAGCCGGTACGATCGCTGCCTTAATGCTAATCGAACGCGGATGGTCCGGCGATCAAGCGATCGGCGACGTGCGCGCCGTTCGCCCCGGTGCAATCGAAACCAAAGAGCAGGAACGCTGGCTGACACGTCGCGCTCACCATGACGGACTACCGGGCTTTCGGCTTCATGCGAGTCTTCTCGGGGGCGCCTATGGCGACAGCCTCGGTGCCGAGATTGAATTTCTCTCGCTCGATGCAATCAGGCGCAAGTTTCCAGACGGGATTTCAGACTTGCCCCCGCACCAGGGCCTGCGGGGCGCGATCACCGATGACACCCAGATGACGCTGTTTACCGCCGAGGGGCTCATTCGGGCTTATGTTCGCGGTGCTCTGAAGGGGATCTGTCATCCACCCTCTGTGGTGCATCACGCCCTTCTCCGCTGGTATCGCACGCAGGGTGGCAAGCCCCGTGTTGAAACGGACAATGTTGGCCTGATCACCGATCGGCGGCTCTGGGCGCGTCGCGCCCCTGGCCTGACGTGCCTATCGTCCCTCGGTGATGGCCGCGGCCTCGGATCACTGGCCAAGAATGACAGCAAGGGCTGCGGCACAATCATGCGCGTGGCGCCGGTGGCCATGATGGCGCCGCGCGATCAAGTACGATCCATTGCGATCGACACCTCTGCACTGACGCATGGACATCCCACCGGCCAGTTGGCCGCCGCAGCCTGGGCCGAGATGTTGGCCGATGTCGCGAATGGGGCAGAGCTGGAAGAAACTGCGGCAGCAATGGCTACTGAGTACGAACGGCTGGAGAACGGGCATGAAACCGGGCGCGCAATCCGCAAGGCGCTGGACGCCACTCGAGATGGATCCCCCGAGACGATCGAAGGCCTGGGCGGCGGCTGGACCGCCGAGGAAGCGCTGTCGATCGCGCTTTATGCCTGCCTTGCTGGAAAGACATTCGATGACGCGCTTCAGATCGCCGTGTTCCACAGCGGCGACAGCGACTCGACCGGGGCCATCGCCGGTAACATGATGGGGCTAATCGATCCTTTGGCCGCCCTTCACCATCGTTGGGCATCAGTGATCGAAGGCACTGACGTTATCACACGGCTCGTAGGCGATTACGTACGGCTGACACATGAACCGGATGGTGCCGATCAACTGGCGAGGGCCTATCCCTGGGCGTGAGCGGTCACAAAGAGGCTGCGCCGAAAAGAAATATGAAACCACGAATGGAGAGACTGCACATATGAGCAAAGGACGCAAACGTCGCTATGAAGAGGAACGCAAAGCAAGGAAATGGGTTTTAGTTTATTTTGATACCTACAGCTTCGACGAGCCCGCGATCGTCTCCGACCCAATGCCTTACCAGCAAGCCCTACGGGCACTTAACAAGGCGCGCGAGCAGGAAGGGCCAAACGGCTTCGACCACTTCGAAGTCCGGCAGGTCGCTGTCACGCAGGAACCAAAATGTTGATCGCGGACTGTAAGGGCTGTCGCTATCTTCACTGGGCCGTTGGTGTCGGCCTAGGTGTCCGCTGCACACATCCGGATCACCGCATTGACGCAAAACCACCGATGCCCCTGATTTCGGCGATCACCGGTTGCCAACTGTACAAAGCACGAGAACCTTCGCAAAAAAACTGGCGTGCCAACAAACAAGGATTGAGGGATGGAAAAGAACGAAAAACCAAAGGCATCAGCATCTCGAAAGGGCGAAGGCGAAGCCCTTCAGCATCTAGGACGAGAATTGCATGCTGCACTCTTCCCCGAAGAGTATGACCATGTGTACGACAGCGTCTCCGAAGCCAAAGATCGCCAACGAGGCATAAACCCCATGAAAGCTGAGCACGTGGAAAAGACGAACACGCTGCGAGCGCAACTCGGGTTCACGCCGTTCAACGTGGGCCCTGATGCTCACAACGATGACACTTATGGATGGGTTAAGGAAAAATTACGGCAGGGAGAAGAAGCTGAGCTGCGGGAAATCATGGCGATCCGAGCCCACGAGGCATTGGAAGCCGAACACAGACGAGAACAAGCACGACAGCAGTTGCAGACCCCCTCTTGGCTAGACCAAAAGATCGACGACATGCTTTTGGGCGAAAAATTTATCTATCGTGGACAGGGCAGATCAGATCCGCAAGTAATCGCGTTTCGCATCTTGGGCGAGCTTTTCAACGTGAACCGTTCCGGGGACAACGAACCTGAATTTTTCAGACAAATCAGGCGTCTTCTGCCCGGTCGATCTGAAGCAGAATATCAAGCCCTTCACCGCCACGCGATGAATGAGTGGATGGAAGTCTATGGTTATTGATGCGGCCAAGATCAGTCACCACGACATCGCAGACCGCATTCGGCCTTTCATTGAAGGCACAAACGTCGATCGCATCTACTACTGTCATGGGTTCGCGTCACACTTCGACGCCAATAAAGACAAGGTGCGCGCGTTGAGTCCCGCCGCAATCGTCGACGGGAATACGGTCGATTACACGCGCCCACCACATAAGGTTTTCGAATCCTTTCAGAAAGCCATGTCCGCACGCAGGAATTACCTGGTCGTTGGCACAAGCATGGGTGGCTTCTTTGCCGCCTGGCTCGGAACTGAACTTGGCTTACCGTATGTGGCCATAAACCCGGCTGTTACCCCTTCACATTCGCTCCAAAAATATATTGGCGAGGGTGGAACACACTACCGGACGCGGTTCACCCTACGAGAAGATACTGTCGAGGCCTATAACGCCCTCTCGTTTCGAATGGATGGCCAAGGGCTCGTTGCCCTCGACATGGGCGACAACGTCATCGACCCGCAAGGAACCCTGCAAATCGTTGGGGATACTTTGCCCATTGTGACCTTTCCGGGCGGCTCTCACCGGTTTGATCACATGCACAAGCTGGCAGCCGTGATCCGCTCGATGTTTTTTAGACCGCCAAGCGGAATGCACGGGTCGTCAGCTTGAGGACGGTTCCCCCCAACTTGCCCGTGAGGCTGAGGCCCACGCGGGCAGACGACAGGCCTCTCAATGCTTATTTCTGGATTCGTCGATCGAAGAGAGCACACGTGCCAACCGATCTGCCATGAGGCCCGCTGATCTGGGTGAACTTGAGATGCGGCGCAGCTCCTGCAGCGCCCAGTCAGAAGCGCCAATGCGCCCCGCGGCAACCATCAAGTGCTCGACAGCTTCATCAATGTCTAACGGCGACGGTTCATAACCGCGGCCCTGAACGAGATGCCGGACCGCGCAAAAGGCAACCTGTGCGGCAAAATCGGGCTCCTTGAGTTTCAGGTCGCGGGCCGCGCGGATCAAGGTTGCCGGTGCCGCGTCATGGTGAGCGGCGCAATCCAGCGCGATATCAAGGAACCTTGCCGTCTTTGCGGCGGCAAACCATTTTCCCTTTGATTCATGAGCAGCGATCAAATCCTCAAGGATCATCCGGGCGTCGAGGTCTGGGTAGCGCTTCACCAGATCACGCCAGATGGCAAGATAGGTATTACCCGAGGCCGTGGGCAGACCAAATCGACGATAGGCATGCTCCGCACGGCCTTGGCGGACTAGGATGTGTTCACAAAACCGGGCAATGTCTCGACGCCCCCAAGGTTGGCGGTCATCGGCAAGAAGCGCTTCTGCGTAGGCCAAGGCTTCATCCTCACGCCCTTGACGCAACAAGGCCTCAGCGCCGAACTTTTCGTCAAACCAGAGATGGGTCTTCTTGATCGCCAGCAAATCGAGAAGCTCAGCGAAGCGCCCTGCCTCAAGCAAGCAGGACAGCGTCAAAGTTGCGGTCGGAACATGTGCATAACGTACGTGATCGGACCATGCGGCCTGGATGAGATCGAGATCACGATCTGCATGCAGGTTCATCAAAGCCGGGAAGGCCGCGATTTCACCAAATCGATCCGCGATCGGTGCGAGGTAATCAACACCGTCATCGAGGATCGCCTCACGCAGAAGCTCCAGCCATTTCCCCCGAGTGTCCTCTTCAGTAGGTGCATCGATCAAGATTGGCACAAGTTCATCAAGCGTCCGGCGGACCGCTGTGCCGAGCGCTCCGGAGGATGTGTCAATATGCTCAAAAGCGGGCCAAATGCGCTGGGCCAGCGCAATGACGCCCTCAGCGGCGATCACAGGTTCCGAGCGGGCCACCGCTCGGATTTCGGCGCTGGCGGACTTTAGCCTGTCGATAGCCTTTGCCGAGGAGCGCCAGCTGTAAGCACCAGCACGCATGCCGGATTTGAACGCCCATTTATGTGCGGGACGCCGAGCCACAATTATTGTCCTCGTGATGATGTTCGCTGAACCCAGTTGGAACCAGCGTAGCCGACAACATGTACGAAAACCGTTCGCGTGGCATCATCGACCGTGAAGGCGACAACTGCCTTCCTGCCTGCAGGAATGGCGCGAAGGCCCGGAGCTATCTCCGCTCGGATGCTGCCCTTGTGCGGCGTGTCCGCGAGGCTCAATACGACTTCCTCAATCTCAGCCAATCGACGCTCTGCCGCTTGCGGCCCCGCGTAGCTGGCGATCATTTCCGCAATCGATTTCAGGTCGTCGCCGGCAGCCGGGTGGAACCGGATACGATATTTCATCTTGCGCGCGGCGCTCAGATGGCTCGACGCGCTGCAGCAAAAACAGGCGCAGGGTCGACATATTCATCGCGCGAGGTTTGCATCCGCGCCCGAATTTCATTGGCCATGCCATCAAGTAGGATAGCCCGCTCCTCTTCATCACGGATCATCTGCTCAAGCGCTGCGGCAACAGCCGCACTCTGTGAGGCAAATACGCCCTCACCGACTTTCTCAGTCAAGAAGCGATGGTGGCGGTCGGTAAAGCTCAGGGTGGTTTTGTGGGTCATCATTTGCCTCCAGTATGACTAAGTAGTCTACGCGGACATAACTAAGTTTTCAACAGATGGCGCACCGTGCCTCTGCCCACTGATCGATCTGTTATAAGGAAATTTTTTCGCGGTCACCACAGCAGATCACCCGCCGCCCTTTCAACCGCCTTGGGCGTTTCTGCTCAGGGGATTAACGGAAGCGGACACCTCGAATCGGGCACGGCCTGCGGAGAATAGCCCTCGATTCTCCGCAATTTATGCGGCGTATTTCCTTGCGCCTGCGGAGAATACAGCGCACAATCGTCGCGTATTATGCGGAGTTTGCGATGTATATCTGGGAGCAACCTGACTGGCCAAACCTAACCTGGCAGGATGCGGGCATTTCAACTCCTCTCGCGGCAGTTCGCCACGACCAAGGACGATTGATCGGGCGAATGGAAGCGCTGGGCTTCAAACTGCGCGAGGAAGCCGTCCTTCAGACGCTAACTCAGGACGTCGTTAAAACAAGCGAAATCGAAGGCGAACAGCTCGACGCGACTCAGGTGCGATCATCACTCGCACGGCGGCTTGGTATCGATATTGGCGCCCTGCCTCCGACCGATCGCAACGTCGAAGGGATCGTTGAGGTGATGCTGGACGCAACGCGGAACTATCAGGCCGCACTCACTGACGAGCGCCTTTTCGGATGGCATGCCGCGTTGTTCCCCACCGGACGCAGCGGCATGACTAAGATCATCGTTGGAGGATGGCGCGATGACAGTACTGGCCCGATGCAGGTGATTTCGGGGCCTTACGGTAAGGAGAGGGTTCACTACTCGGCCCCGCCTGCACCAAGGGTTACCGCCGAGATGAAGGCCTTCCTCACATGGTTCAACGCGCCCCTGACCACTGATCCGGTCATCAAGGCTGCGCTGGCGCATTTGTGGTTCGTGACCATTCACCCATTCGAGGATGGCAACGGCCGCATTGCCCGCGCCATCGCTGATCTAGCGCTTGCCCGGTCAGAGGAGAGCCCGCAGCGATTTTACAGTATGTCGGCGCAGATTAGAGCCGAGCGGAAAACTTATTACGATCAGCTGGAGCGCACGCAGAAGGGCGCTACCGACGTAACGTCGTGGATGTTGTGGTTTATCGATTGTCTTAGCCGCGCGATACACGGAGCTGATGAGGTCCTAGCAGCGATCGTTGCCAAGGGGCAATTCTGGGAGCGTGCTGGGGCGTTCGCACTGAACGAACGCCAAATCAAAGTGTTGAACCGACTGCTCGACGGGTTCGAGGGCAAAATGACATCATCGAAGTGGGCAGCGATCGCCAAGTGCTCGCAGGATTCAGCGACCCGCGACATTGCCGCACTGCTGGACCTAGGGCTACTTCGGAAAGGAGAAGGTGGCGGGCGGAGCACACACTACGAGCTGGTGCTGTGACCCACTTGGGTACGATTATGAGAGAGGCCGCAGGGGGACTCGAAAAATGTTGACCAGGTGTTGACCAGAAACCGCATGCGAAATTCCCCAGCGTTTTACTAGGGAACTAAGCGTTTGATTTATTTGGAAGATTTGGTTGCGGGAGTAGGATTTGAACCTACGACCTTCAGGTTATGAGCCTGACGAGCTACCGGACTGCTCCATCCCGC
>NZ_JAAORB010000045.1 GCF_011601345.1 Roseovarius gahaiensis | reverse complement strand
CAAGTCTGCCCACGATCACGTGAAATCTATGCCCATGATCAGGTGAAATCAGTGCCCGCCATCACGCGAAACACGCACAGGCGGCGATGCAGCAAATTTGTATCCATCTCCGGCACAAGGAAACGCCGTCGCAAATTGAAACGTGTCGGAATGGCGAGCTGGGCCTCGGCCAGTTCCACCGATCTCGTGATTGCGAGGTCGTTTGGCGCGGGTCTGGAGGTTTCGAGCGGACCGCCCCAGGCGATATCGAGAAACTTTCGTTGTCCGAGAGTACGTGTGGCGACGATTAGCCCAGGACGCCCGGTTGACGAGCTGATATCGCCGCGACGGTTCGGGAGTGCGCAGACAACCAGATCTCCTACGACGAGATCGACCGGGCGGCAGTCTTGGTGCGGAATGTCGGGCTCGGAATCGGTCACAAGCTCTTCTTCAGGTTTCTGCAGTTCCGCCGCGGTTTTGCGGTTCGCAGAGGGAGTATAGAGAGGTTTGTCGTCGACCAGGATCAGCAGGTGCTCGAGGGCGGCCGTCGCTTCCTCACTGGCCGGCATGGTCAGGGAATATTGCCGGCTGAGCGAAATGATCGAGGCGGCAACCTCCCTTTCCTCGAGAGGCGCACATCCGTTCCACGGATATGCCGAGGGGGCTTTTCGGCCCGAGACGGACGCTTCGAACACGATCTCGTCGGTTTCCGCGTCGCGTAGCAGGACCGCGGAGACTTCCCGGCGATCGGTCAACGCCACGTCGACATCCATCGCCGTTTGCAGGGCGGTAGTGTTGCCTGTGATGACCGGGAAGCTGAACCGTCGGTCGACGCCGACCTCGATACCATAATCGACTGTATCGAGCACGTCCTTGAGTTCCAGCAGGCCATGGTCGGAATAATGCCGGTCGATGGTTGTGCCCTCGAGGTGACCGAGAATCCGCTGACGCGTGCCGGTGTCGATGCCGAGGCCCATGAGCTTCGAGGAAAGCGTGCGTCGCATCGCGTAGATGTCTTCACGTGCGTCGTGGAGCTTTAGAGACGTCAAGAGGTTCCGCAGACGATCGCCGAAGATCTGTGACCGCCGGCCGTGGCTCTTGTCAGGCTGGATCTCTGGGAAGAGCCAGGTCTCGCCTGCCTTCTTTTTCGCGACGACCCATTCCCGGAACCCCAGCTCGAGAAGGATCTGCGGGATCGGCAAAATACGCCGAGATTGCTCGTTTTTCAGGTATGCATCTTCTTCCTCTCCAAGGAAGATGCACAGAATGCCGTCGCGGCGAACGATGTCCGATACGGCGGCCTGGAGGATCTCTTCTGGGCGCACTCCCATCGTGATAATAATCAGGGGAACCCAGTAGATTGCATCCCGGATAATGTATCTTTTTCGCGCTGTCGCCTTGCGACTGCGCTGCTTGGGCGAAGAGGTGCCAAGGTAGATCGGCGAGCGGAACAGGCGTGATACGTGCTCAAGCGACCAAGACATGCGCCGCTTCGGGCGCGATACCCGTGTGGGTAGTTTGCAGGGTGTCTTTTGCGATTTGTGCCAAGTCCGAAGCCGGCTTTTGAGTTGAGAATGCGACGGAACGACCCGATCGTCATCATCGACATCACGGCCGATGCGTTTTTTCCCGAGCGCCGCGCGGAAGATTCGATTGAGCATGTCGCGTTGGACAAACAGGTATCCATCTGTCAGCCGCGGGATGAGTTCCTTTACCAGTCTTCGACGCTTGTCAGGTATAGACAGCCCGTCGAGGCTCATGACCTCATTGAGCAACTCTGCGTCCTTTGCGTTGGCCTCGCGGATTTCCTGGAGCGGACACAACTCCCGGCCGGTCTGGCCATGGCGATTCCGGCCGTGTGCCTTTCCCCAACCTTTTGGCAGCATCCAGACTTGGAACAGAAAGTCGAAAGACTGCTCGAGCACAATTGATGAGACGGGCACGTCGCCGAAGTGAGCCAAGGCGAGTTTCCCGATGACCCGGATCTTTTTCTCGACGTCCTGCGGAGCCTCTTCGCAGGCTCTCTCGATCGCCTCCGACAGCACCATGGGCGGCTTCATGGCGTCCCGAGTCGGCTTTAGCCCATGATCGAGCAGTATCTCCCGCCCCACATCGAGCGGGTCGTCGAAATCCCGTTCTACGCGGGCGTTCAACTCATTCAGCCGCCGCATGAGAAAGAGCACTTGCCGGGCAACCGCGGGGGCCTCGATGGCATCTGTGTCGAGGCCGTTCTGCCGCGCGATTTCTCCCGCGAAGGCGGAGGCCACCGACCAGTCCCTGGTTCGCTGGGCGTCCCGGATACGATCGGTCTCAGCTTCGAGCCGGCCGAGATAGGCGTCGGCGCCCTCGATGGGGGCCGCACTCTCTTGGCGGGCGATCATGCCGGCCACGGCCCGCCGCACGATCTCTTGCAGCATCGATTTGACCCGGGTTTCGCAGACCGGGCTGTTCTGAAGTTCGCTGAGCACGTCTCTCTCTCCTGTCTCGATCGCGGACAGCAGGTCGGCAGACCGCTTTACCGCTTCGGCGAGGACGTGCGTCCGAAGAGAAACCGACAGAAATGCAGGCGCGCCGAAACAGCGGATTTTTTCGGGCCAGCGCCGCCGGAAGTAGAAGATCCCGTTTCTGCGAACGAGGTGAAGCCCCCATTTTCTCGACGGTTCCTGCGTTCTACACCGCGCACGATGTGAACCAGTTTGTGAACCACGGCGACGTGGAGACGGGAGGCTGGCCGCTTGATCAACGGCTATCCCATTGGGAAGTATGGAGTTTTTTGATGTCATTGGCTGGGGTGGTAGGATTCGAACCTACGATACACGGTACCAAAAACCGATGCCTTACCGCTTGGCTACACCCCAACAGTGACGCGGTAATTACTCTGGACCTTGGGCCGGTTCAAGGCCCGAAACAAAAAAAATCGCGCTTTCTTGCGATCCGCCTCAATCTAGTGTTTCTTGCGGCCGCACGCCCCACAAATGCGCCTTTCGCGCCCAGCCTTCATAGCCACCTGCCGAGACTTCGCACCAGCTGACATCGCAGCTGGAGATTCGTGCGATCACGCCCAATTCCAGACGCGCGACCACCATTGCATTGTCTTGCGGACGAGACAGCAAATCCAGCATGTCCTTTTCAATGATCGCAGTGCGCACCCCCGACAACAGAGAGTAATGCACCCACCCGCCGGCACCGTCGCGATCGCGCACGCGTCGCCAGTGCCCATGTTCTGCGGTTATCTCAAGCGGGATGTCTTTGCGCTTGAACACCCAATCTATGCGATGGGTCAGACTGGGCCCGCGCCGGATATTGGCCTCGTTGGCCTTCATCGACACGAAGCGCGGGATCGGCAGGTTCGTCACCGGGCCCCGCTCTTGCGTGGCGGCGATGTCTGGCAAGGCAAAAATTGCCAGCATGATGACGACGCTGAAACGCGAAAGCACTGATTTCATGGCTTGTATCCGATTTCTGCCCGCGCATGCGATGGGGTTCTTGTGCCCCGCGCTTTCCTGCGTCACTCTGACAGCAACGAAGATCGAAAGAAAGCAAAAGGAGGGCCGTGATGCCATCTGAGCGCCTGAGTGTTGTCGTAACGCGACGCTTGCCCGCAGCGGTCGAAAACCGGATGAAGGATCTGTTCGATGTCACGTTGCGAGAGGATGACAGCCCGATGTCGCGACAGGAATTGACGCAGGCTGTGAAATATGCCGATGTGCTGGTGCCCACGCTGACCGACCGGATTGATGCGGGCCTGATCGCACAGGCCGGCGATCAGTTGAAGCTGATCGCGAATTACGGTGCGGGCGTGGATCACATTGATATCCACACAGCCCGTCAGCATGGCATCCTTGTGACCAATACGCCGGGCGTGTCAGCGGATGACACGGCCGATATGGCCATGGCCTTGGTGCTTGCGGTCACGCGGCGTATTTCCGAAGGGCTGGCCGTTATGCAAAGCGGCAATTGGCAGGGCTGGTCGCCCACGGCCTTGATGGGCGGGCGTGTGGCCGGGCGCCGTCTGGGTATCCTTGGCCTTGGCCGGATCGGTCAGGCCGTGGCACGCCGTGCGTCGGCCTTTGGGATGCAAATTCACTATCACAACCGTCGTCGGCTGCGCCCCGAGATCGAGGACGAGCTTGGCGCGACCTATTGGGAAAGCCTTGATCAGATGGTCGCCCGGATGGATGTGATCAGCATCAACTGCCCGCATACGCCGTCGACCTTCCATTTGATGAACGCAAGGCGGTTGAAACTGATGAAACCGGACGCGGTGATCGTGAACACAAGCCGTGGCGAAGTGATCGACGAAAACGCCCTGACACGAATGCTGCGCGCGGGCGACATCTTGGGCGCGGGTCTGGATGTTTATGAACACGGAACCCAGATCAACCCTCGGCTGCGCGACTTGGATAATGTAGTGCTGCTGCCGCATATGGGCTCGGCCACGGTCGAGGGGCGTGTCGAGATGGGCGAAAAGGTGATCTTGAACATCAAGACCTTCGATGATGGGCATCGCCCGCCTGATCAAGTTGTTCCGGCCATGCTGTGATCTGCGGCACAGGCGGCAAGTTTGCGGTCGACAGGAGCTTTGTCATGAAACCTTTTTTTGCTGCTGTTTTATGTGCGTTCGTGCCGTTTGCGGTGTTGGCGCAACAAGCCGCCGACGCCATCGCGCCCGACGTGGCCGCCGCGCAGGATGCCAAGGCCGACAGTCGGCCTGTCGAAGCGCGCGACTGGATGGTGGCGGCAGCCAACCCTTTGGCCGCCGAGGCCGGGGCGCGGGTGCTGCGCATGGGCGGCACGGCAGCCGATGCCATGGTTGCGGTGCAGGCGGTGCTTGGTCTGGTTGAGCCGCAAAGCTCGGGCTTGGGCGGTGGTGCGTTTCTGGTTTGGCGCGATGGCGGCACTGGCGAGGTCACCACATTGGACGGGCGTGAAACGGCCCCGCTTGGCGTGACACCTCGGCTGTTTCAGGATGATCAGGGCCAGCCCTTGCAGTTTTTCGATGCCGTGGTCGGCGGGCGTTCGGTTGGGGTGCCGGGAACACCTGCGCTGATGCAAGCGGCGCATGACAGATGGGGGCGGTCTGATTGGCGTGATCTGTTCACGGATGCGATCCGCTTGGCCGAAAATGGCTTCAAGGTCAGCCCCAGACTGGCGAAACTGGTGGCGGGCGATGCCGCCCGTTTGGCGCGCTTTGGCCCGACGCGGGATTATTTTCTGCCCGATGGCCAGCCGATTGCGCAGGGCACACGGTTGCGCAATCCGGCTTATGCGCAGGTATTGCGCCGACTGGCCGATGCCGGGGCGCAAGCGTTTTACACCGGGGATATCGCGGCCGACATCGCCGGCACCGTGCAGGGCGCGGCGGGCAATCCGGGGCGTCTTGAGACGGTCGATCTGGCGATCTATCGCGTCAAGGAACGTGCACCGGTGTGTGTGCCCTATCGCGCCTATGAAGTGTGCGGCATGGGCCCGCCGTCCTCGGGCGGGCTGACCGTCGGGCAGATCCTTGGAATGTTAGAGCCTTATGATCTTGCCGCCATGGGGCCGGGCGATGTGCAGGCGTGGCGCTTGATCGGGGATGCCAGCCGCTTGGCCTTTGCCGACCGGGGCCGTTACATCGCCGACAGTGATTTCGTGCCGGTGCCGGTCAAAGGGTTGGTGGCCGAGGATTACTTGAACAAACGGGCCGACTTGCTGCGCGGCGATGATGCACTGCGACAGGTTGCGCCGGGCAAGCCCGAGTTTGATCACAGCCTGAACCTTGCTGATGGTGACGCGCTTGAGTTTCCCTCGACCTCGCATATTTCCATCGTTGATCACTACGGCAACGCCCTGTCGATGACGACGACCATCGAAAATGCCTTTGGCTCGCGCCTGATGGTGCGTGGATTTCTTTTGAATAACGAACTGACGGATTTCTCGTTTCGCAGCCATGTCGATGGCGTGCCGGTGGCCAATCGCGTTGCGCCGGGCAAGCGGCCCAGATCGTCGATGGCACCGACCATCGTGTTGAAAGACGGGCAACCGGTACTGATTGTCGGCAGCCCCGGTGGCAGTCGCATCATCGGCTACGTAGTCAAGGCGATCATCGCGCATCTGGATTGGGGTTTGGATGTGCAGCAGGCCATAGACCTGCCCAACATGGTTAATCGCTTTGGCACCTATGATGCCGAAAAAGGGCGGGTGTCGTCCCGCCTTGTGTCGGAGTTGGCCGAACTGGGCTATGATGTGCCGCAGCGCCCGTTGGTGTCGGGGCTGCAAGCGATTTCCATCGGGGATGTGTTGCGCGGCGGGGCTGATTCCCGCCGCGAAGGCGTGGCCTTGGGCGAATGATCCGGCGCGCTTAGTCGAACTTGCCCGAGGGGGCCAGCACGGTGGCTTCGCCGATCAACACTTTCTTGCCGTTGACCATACAGCGGCAATCCAGTTGAACACGACGCTTGGCGTGATCAATGCCGGTGACTTCGACTTCGGCCAGAACCATATCGCCGGGGCGCACCGGCCCCAGAAATTTCAACGTCTGGCCCATGTAAACCGAACCATGACCCGGCAATTGTTCACCAATCACCGCCGAGATCAAACCCGCCGTCAGCATACCATGCGCGATGCGGCCTTCGAAAATCGTATCCTGGGCATAGGCATCGTCCATATGCACGGGGTTCCGGTCGGTTGAGACCTGCGCGAACATCTCGATGTCGTCATCGGTGACAAGTTTACGCAGGCTGCGCGTCATGCCCATCTCGATCTCTTCGATGGTGATGGTTCCGCGCGGCATGTTGTCCAACATTCGACCCTCCTGACTAAGGCGGTAAGTAATTTTCGAGACGCTTTTGCGACGTATGTTGGAACTTTATTGCTTTGCAGGCGCAGAAAATCAAGGGCTTTTTATTCAGCGCAGCCGCCCGATCGTATAGGTCGGGTTCATTTTTTCCTTTTCCAAAAAGGTATTAAGTGCTGTTTCATCGGGTTGCTGCGACGTTTTGGTCTCAGTCGCGGCCAGCCCGCCTGATATGAAAAGAGAATCGATATCCTCGCCCATGGCGCCAGCGATATCGGTTTGAATCCCGTCGCCGATCGCCAGAATCGATTTGGCGTCGAAATTGTGCCCCGTAGCGGTCAACCTTCGGCGCGCCAGATCGTAGATTGGCGGATGGGGTTTGCCGAAATACAGGCTTTGCCCGCCCATTTCTGTATATAGCCGCGCCAGCGCGCCGGCGCACCATTCGCGATGGTCGCCGCGATCCACCACGATATCGGGGTTTGCACATAGCATTTTGAGCCCCTTTTGCTTGGCATACAGAAAATCGGGGCGGTAAACCTCCAGATCGGCCATCGGGTCGAACGGGCCGGTGCACACGATGCCGTCGGCTTCGTCCAGTGGCACAATCGTCACCTGCACGGGGTCGTCGATGATTTCCAACGGTTCAAAAAACGTCATGTCGCGGTCTTCGCCGATGAAATAGACCGAACTGCCGACCATGCCCCGGAACATCGCGGCGCGTGCGCTGTCGCCCGAGGTGGCGATGGTATCCCAGCAGTCGCGCGGCACGCCGAACGTCTCAAGCTGCTGTTCCACGCCAAGCCGTGGCCGCGGCGAATTGGTGACAAGAACCACCACGCCACCTGCATCGCGGTAGGCCTGCAAGGCAGTTACGGCCTCGGGCAGGGCGCGCACCCCGTCGTGAACGCAGCCCCACAGGTCAACGAAAAGGGCGTCGTAGCGGCTGGAAATCTCGGAAAGAGACTGGATAATCTGGGTCATGAGGCCTTGTCCGGGCTATGGGAAACTGCGCCAAGATATGCCAGTGCCGCGCAGGGTTGACCACAGCAAAAGTCCAGACGACCGCCGCAGGTCTACGCTAAATCGTGGTCTTGGGAGAATTTCTTTGGGCGTTGCGATGAAACCGCCTATTTGGTGTAAGGCTATTGATTTTGCACAATCTGAAACGCAGGCGGGAAAGTTGCGGCACCATGACCAAATATAATTTCATCTTCACGGGCCGGGGCGCGGTATGACCGACGCGCGTGATGCATTTCTATCTGCCATGCGGCAAGTGGCCGCCACGGTCACTGTCGTTACAACCGACGGCCCCGGTGGCCGAATGGGGGCGACGGTCAGCGCCTTTACCTCGCTCTCGGCGGACCCGCCGACGGTTCTGGTATGCCTCAAGGCCGATAGCCGCATTGGTCAGGCGGTGGCGGCGAATGGCACCTTTACGGTCAATGTCCTGCCCGAAGACGCGGTGGAAATCGCGCAGCGCTTTGCGGGGGCCTTTGACAGCCAGACGCCCGACAGGTTTCATGGCACGCCTGTTACACCCACGCCCTTTGGCCCGATCTTGCCGCGGGCCACGGCGTTTACCTGCACGCTGGAAACAACCTATTCCCACAGCACCCATCAGATCTGTATCGGTGAGGTCACAGGTATTTCCAATGCTGGGGAAAAACCGCTGACATATATGCATGGCGAATTCCACGTGGTGCGGCCAAAACAGGCGATGTGATAGCAGCCCCAACTCCGGCCCTGTAAAAACAAATCGCCCCCGCAGTGACCTGCGAGGGCGATTGAAAGACAAGACGCCGGAAACCCGACGCAAGCGAAGCGCTTATTTCAAGCGTTGGCCATTGGCCATAACTTGGCCGTCTTCGTTGACCTCGATGCGCGACACCAAGGTGTCTTCACCTTCTCCGGGGCGTGCGAACAGACCCATCATCATGCGCGCGCCGCTGGCCTGCTCCTGTGGCAAAAGCCCCATGGAAACCAGCTTGTCCAGCAGGCCGTTGCCGCCCACCAGCCGCAGGTCAAGCGCGCCAAGCGGGGCGGGCATGCCGCCAAAACTTTCCAGGTCGGAGTTATCAAAGGTGAAATCCCCCTCGCCGGTCAGTTCCGCACCGGCCAATCGCACCGTCAGGCTGTTGAGGGTCAGCGCGTGCACCTCGGCCGGAGGGGTATCAAGGTTTTCGATCGTTTCGGCGTTTTCGGGATCCAGCAGGTCGAACATCAAGCGCGCCTTGCCGGTCAGGTCGATATCCACCGTGGCCGGATCGCGTGGCAGTTGCTGACCGGGGTCGAACAAGGCCCAGACCGGCTCGGACACAGTGACATCCGCAAAGGTAAGCGAGGCTGCGAAATCCTGAGGCGTGTCAGATTTCGCCACCGGAGTCGTCAGATCGAACCCAAGCGTCTGGCTGGCCAATTGCACTGGAAACGGCAGGTCGTTGGTTTCTAGGGTCATTTCCACATCGCGTCTTTCGCCGGAATAGCTCATCTTGGTCGCATCCATCGTGATGCCCAGTGTTCCACCGTTGGACGTGTTGACGGATTTAAAACTGTCGCCGTTTTCCGCGAATGCAAACGCACTGTTGCCGGGGCCGGTCTCCATGCGGGCTTGCATGGTGAACCCGGCGTCAAGCATCGCCGCCATATCGGTGGCATCCATATCGGTGGGCAAGGTGCCGCTGCCCGTATACGCGAACGAGTCGATGGAGCCTTGCGATGCCAAGGTTGCGCTGCTTTCAGGGTCGACGATATCCAGAACATAGGCCACCGCGCCGGATGTGAATGTCTGTTCCGTCTCGCGCAAATCGCCGCCTGTGGTGACGGTCGCGCCGGTCAAATCCGAAATCGTCATGCTGGCCTTGCCCACTTCGGTCGGGGTGCCATCGACGATCACCTCGCCCAGTTCCAGTGCGGCGGTGTCGGCCTTGTAGTCATAGGTCATTTGATCGGTGTCGCCCGACGCGACCATGGTAAACCCTTGGGTGCGATAGTTCACGACCGCTTCGAACGCCTGTCCTTCGTCGTCGCTTGCTGTGATCCTTATTGGCATCAGGTCCGGCATCACAACCGAGACGGTGCCATCGCCATTGTCGGCAAATCCGATGTCGGGCAGGGCGATCGTCATCATGCCTTCATCTTCCGGCATGGCCATTGTCATTTTCAAACCAGACACGTTCAGGGTGTCGCCCGATTGGGCCATGTTTGCCTCAACGTCATAGCCATAAAGACCAAGGTAGGATTTCCAATCGTCCCAGACCTGTGCCGGGGTCACGTCCGCCAATGCGACAGAGCTGGATAGGGAAAGAAACACTGCCGCCGCTGGGGCGGTAAAATATATGCGCGGTGCCATTTACAGAACCCTTTCATGCAAAACTTGGCCACAGCTTCCGCGCTTGGGCGGTTGCGGTCAAGGGCCGTTCTGGCTGGACGCTGCGGAATACGCGCGTTACCACTTGGGCAAATGCGACCATAGGGGGGTGATATGGATTTGACAGGTAAGACGGCCCTGATCACGGGTGCCAGCCGTGGCATTGGTGCGGCGGCCGCGCGTGCGTTTGTCAACGCCGGGGCAAATGTGGCGCTGGTCGCGCGCAGTGCCGATGCCATCACCGATCTGGCCGAGGAATTGGGACCACAGGCCATTGCCATCCCGTGTGACGTTAGCCAATTTTCGCAGGTCGACGCCGCTGTGACAGCCTGCGTCAAGGCGTTTGGGCAGCTTGACATCCTGATCGGAAACGCCGGTGTGATCGAACCGATTGCGCCGCTCTCTGACGCGGACCCTGACGCGTGGGGAAAGCTGATCGACATCAACCTGAAGGGTGTTTTTTACGGGATGCGCGCGGCTATGCCGGTGATGCGCCAACACGGCGGCACGATTATCACCGTCAGTTCCGGCGCGGCGCATAACGCGCTGGAGGGCTGGAGCGCCTATTGCGCGTCCAAGGCCGGTGCCGCGATGCTGACCGAAAGTGCCCATCTGGAAGGTGCCGACCAAGGGCTGCGCGTGCTGGGCCTGTCGCCCGGAACCGTGGCCACCGACATGCAGCACCAGATCAAGGCCAGCGGTATCAATCCGGTGAGTCAACTGGACTGGTCCGAACACATCCCCGCCGACTGGCCCGCCAAGGCGTTGCTGTGGATGTGTAGCAGCGCCGCCGACGCCCATCTGGGGCAGGAAATTTCGCTTCGTGATCCTGATATTCGCAAAAAAGTAGGCCTGACATGATCGACCTTGAAAAAGACGGAAACCTTTGGACCGTCACCATCAATCGCCCTGACAAGGCCAATTCCCTGACCAATGAGATGCTGACCGAACTGGCCCGCATCGCCGAATCCGCCCATGATGAGGCGCGCGTGCTGATCCTGACCGGCGCGGGCAAGGTGTTTTCCGCAGGGGCCGATATCGAAGCGGCGCGCGCGGGGCTTGCTACCTCGGCTGTGTGGGAACGGCTGAGTTCGGCCATCGTGACCTTTCCGGGCCTCAGCATCGCGGCGCTGAATGGCACGGTCGCCGGCGGGGCCATGGGGATGGTTCTGGCCTGCGATCTGCGCATTGCCGCTGAAGGGGCCAAGGCGTTTTACCCGGTAATGAAGCTGGGCTTTCTGCCGCAACCGTCGGACCCCAAGCGTCTGACGCAGCTGATGGGCCCCGCGCGGGCCAAGCTGATCCTGATGGGCGGCCACAAACTGACCACGGAAGAGGGGCTGTCATGGGGCCTGTTCGATCAGGTCACCACGTCCGAGGATCTGCTGCAGCGGGCACATGATATCGCCGCCGACACGCTGGCCGTCGATTACGTGCATGCTGCCACGATCAAGGGCATGTGCCGGGTTTCATAAGTTACCCACTGTCTTTGCAAATCTCTGCGGGGATCAGGATGCTTTGCGGTTGTCGATCTCTTCGCCAATGCGGTCCAGCTCGGTTTCATCTTCGGGCAGGCCTTCGCGCGACAGTAAAACCGCAATTTTACGCAGGCCCGGAACATGGCTGCAGACCACCAGCAGCATCACCATGATCGGCACCGACAGGAACATGCCCGGAATCCCCCAGACCGCGCCCCAGAAGGCAAGGCTGATGATGATCCCGAACGATGACAAGCGCAGGGCGCGGCCCATCATCCACGGGTCGATGACATTGCCGTTCAAAAACTGGATTGCCCCGGTGATCAGAAACAGCGCCGCTGTTGCTTGCGGCTCGCCGGTTTCCACATAGCCCACCAGCGCGACCATCCCCGTGGCCACGATTGAGCCGATATTGGGAATGTAGTTCAGGATGAAGGTCAGAATGCCCAGTGCCAGCGCCAGTTCGATCCCAAAGACGCGGGCCAGGGCGTAGATCATCGCGCCGGTGATCAGGCTGACCACGGTTTTGACCAGCAGGTAGTAGTTCACCCGGTGAATGATCGAGGTGATGATCCTGTTCACCCGCGCCGCCTGCACCTCGTCGCCCAGAAAATTCGACATCTTGGTGTCAAACCAGATGCGCTCGGCAAACAGGAAACCGACGAACAAGATGACCAGCACGGTGCCTTGCATCAAATTACCGGCCTGTCCGGCGACCGTGCGCACATAGCCTGAAATCTGCACACTGCTGAGCGAGTTCAAAACCGCCTGTTGCACGTCCTCGCCCATCCACGAAAACAAGGAGGCGACGGCTTCGGGCGCCCGTTCGGCATAAGACACGGTGGTGAACAGGACTGTGTTCAATTGCGCCAGCAGGATCGACGACAAGACAAGCAACGCAGCCGAGATCAATACCAGCGCGATGATGGATGCCAGCCAGTTGGGAAACGAAAACCGCCCGATGCGCTGCCGCGCAATCAACCGGATCACATCCGAGGTCAGCGAAAACAGGATGATCGCGACGGCCAGTGAGATCAACAAGAACCGGGCTTGGACGAGCAGGAACAAAACCACCGCAAAGGCAATGATCACCAGTGCCGTGGTGCGCACCCGTGCATCGTTTTCCGTCTCGCCCAGTGATCCCGGCTGTCTTTTGTCGCCCGCTGGCATCGCGTCTCTCTTTGGTTGCAAACCTTAGTATGAACAGCCCTTTGCCCGCTGACAACCCGCACAAGGCCTGCCAGAAGACGTGCCCCGGACGAATGCTGACTTTATCTGCACAGGCTCAGCTTACCCGGATCCAGTTCATCATCCCCGACATCTGGTGGCTGGGCATGTGGCAATGAAACATCCAGTCGCCGGGATTGTCGGCGACAAAGGCGATCTCGCGGGTTTGCCCCGCGCCCAGCAACAGCGTATCGCGCCACGGGCCCAGCGTGCCGCCGTCCAGAACCTCGCGGAAATGCATGCCGTGCAAGTGCATGGCATGGGCAAATGCGGTGCGGTTGTCGATCGGGATGCGTATGGTCTCGCCCTTGAACGCCTCGACCATCGGGGCATCGGGCATGCCGACCATGCCGTTGAAGGCCCAGAATTGCCCGGCCCCGGCCAGTTGGCGCATGTCCATCCTGTCGCCCTTCCACATCCCACCATCCGGCAGCCCGCGCATCGCGCCGCCCGCCATCACCAAAGGCACCTGCCGCGCCTCATTCAGATCAACCTTTGGCATGTCATTGGGGGGCAGGGCGGCGGGGGCCGGGCGCGTTGCGCGCGCCGGGCCGGTCACGTCGAAGGCGGCCAGCGCAAAGGTGCCGTCACGCTCGACCGAGGCGATAAGCGCCTCTTCGCCCGCCTCTGCGGTGATATCCACCAGCAGATCGGCGCGCTGGGCGGGGGCCAGTGCAACTTCGGTCACCTTGGTCGGGGTCTCAAGCGGCATGGCATCCAGCGCCGCCAGCCAGACCTGCAAACCGCGAAACCGCAGGTCGAAAATCCGCGCGGTCGCGGTGTTCACCAGCCGCAGTCGCAGCCGGCCACCGGCAGGCGCGGCGCGCCGCATCTCGGGGCGGGCATTGACGGTGATGTAATTGCCCAAGCGCCCGGCATGCGACATGTCATGCGGTGCGCCGAAATCGTCGCGGATCACCGCATCGGACGCCATGCGCCAGTCATCCAGCACCAGCACCTCGTCGGCGTCCACATCGGGGCGCTCGGCCTTGGGTTCGTCGACCACCAGCACGCCCGCCAACCCTCGCGAAACCTGTTCAACCGAATTGGCGTGCGGATGATACCAGAACGTGCCTGCATCACGCAGGGCAAAGCGGTAATCAAAACTGCTGCCCGGCGTCACGGGCGCTTGGGTCAAGCCCGGCACGCCATCCATCGGATTGGGCAGACGCAGGCCGTGCCAGTGGATTGTCGTGTCCTGGGACAGGTTATTTTTAAGCTGCACATCCAAAATGTCGCCGCGCGTATGGCGCAAGGTGTGTCCGGGCACTTGGGCGTTGTAAGCCCAGACCTCGGTTTGGGGAAACTCGGGCGGCGCTAGCTGAATGCGCGTTTGCGCCGCGTCAAGCGTGACTCTCCCGGTCGCAGTCTGCGCTGCGCTGTGATGGGTCAAAAGGAAGGACGCTGCGCTGGCACCAGCTAGGAAATCTCGTCTGGTCGGGCTCATCAATTTGCGCTCCGTTGGTCTGTGATGTGCATAAGATAATGCATTTTTGCGCGTTGGAAGCAGAAGAATTGTCAGGACTGTCAGACGCGGTGGCGAAACCTGACGACGGACCGGGTGGAAATCACTGCGGGCTTAACCTTGCACGCAGCCGGGGCAGGGGCTACCTGTTGCCCGCACTCAGGAGATACAGATGACCCAACCGCTTGACCAGTTGACCGATGCCTTGCTGAACGCCGCCCGCAAAGCGGGTGCCAGCGCCGCTGATGCCATCGCCATCGAAGGCCGCTCGATGACCATCGACATGCGTGGTGGCACGCTTGAGCAGGCCGAGCGTGAAGAAGGTATTGATGTCGGTCTGCGGGTCTTGGTGGGTCAACGTCAGGCTTGTGTGTCAGCGTCCGACGCCCGGCCCGAGGTTTTGGGCGCACTGGCGGAACGCGCTGTCGCCATGGCGCGCGAAGCGCCCGAAGATCCCTATATCGGGCTGGCCGATCCGGCGCAGTTGGCGCAAGGCTGGGACATGGCCGCGCTTGAGCTGTCTGATCCCACCCCCGAACCCTCGCCACAGGATTTGCAGGACGACGCCCGCGAGGCCGAGGCGGCGGCGCTGGCCGTGGATGGTGTGACGCAGGTGCAATCGGCCAGCGCAGGCTATAGCTGGCGCGCGGTCCATATGGCTGCGACCAATGGCTTTTCCGGCGGGTATGAGCGCACCGACCGTGGGTTAAGCTGCGTCGCCATCGGTGGTGAAGGCACCGGGATGGAACGCGATTATGACGGCGACAGCCGGATTTTTCAGGCCGATCTGCGCCGCCCGCAAGATATCGGGCGCACCGCAGGCGAACGGACGGTGGCCGCCCTCAACCCGCGCAGGCCGCGCACCGGGGCTTATCCGGTGCTGTTCGATGAACGGATTTCATCATCGCTGATCGGTCATTTGCTGGCCGCAAGCAACGGCGCGGCCATCGCGCGCGGGTCGTCGTGGCTGATGGGTCGTTTGAGCGATCAGGTTTTGTCCAAGGGTCTGTCGGTCATCGAAGACCCGCACCGCCCGCGTGCCATGGGCTCGCGCGCGTTCGATGCCGAAGGTTTGCCGACACAGCGCCGCGCGCTTGTGGATGACGGCGTGCTGACCGGGTGGGCCTTGGATCTGGCCAACGCCCGTAAACTGGGGATGGATCCCACCGGCAGCGCCAAGCGTGGCACCAGCAGCCCGCCCAGCCCCGGCACTTGGAACATAGAACTGACGCAAGGCCCGCACAGCCGCGAAGAGCTGCTGGCACAGATGGGCACTGGTTTGCTTGTGACCTCGATGATTGGCGCCACGATCAACCCCAACACCGGGGACTATTCGCGCGGCGCGACGGGATTTTGGGTGGAAAACGGGCAAATCGCCTATCCGGTCAATGAATGCACCATCGCGGGCAGCTTGCCCGAGATGCTGCGCAAGATGACCCCAGCCAACGATGCCCGCCCGTGGCTGAGCCGTGTGGTGCCATCGCTTCTGGTTGAGGGGCTGACGATTGCCGGCGAGTGATCTTGATCTGCTGATCGACGCCGCCCGCGCGGCGGGCGACGAAGCGTTGCGCCACAGCGGGCCGACCGCCGGACGTTGGGACAAACCCGGCGATTTGGGCCCGGTGACCGAGGCGGATATGGCCGTTGATGCGCTGTTGACCCAACAGTTGCGCGGCGCGCGCCCCGGCTATGGCTGGTTGTCGGAAGAAACCGAAGACAGTGCTGCGCGCCTGTCATGTGAACGGGTGTTCATCGTCGATCCCATCGACGGCACGCGCAGTTTCATCGAAGGTTCAGGCACATGGGCGCATGCCTTGGCCGTGGCCGACAGGGGCGTGGTGACAGCGGCGGTTGTGTATCTGCCTGCCCGCGACAAGATGTATGTGGCCGCCGAAGGGCAGGGGGCGTTTCTGAACGGTGCGCCGATCCGCGTGACCGACCGTAACGATCTGAGCGGCGCGTCCTTGCTGGCGGCCAAGCCCAACCTTGCCCCACAGCATTGGATTGGCGGCACGCCGGATGTGATCCGCGCGCATCGTCCGTCGCTGGCTTACCGGCTTAGCCTTGTGGCCGAAGGGCGCTTTGACGCGATGCTGACGCTGCGGCCCAGTTGGGAATGGGACATCGCCGCCGGTGAATTGATTCTGCGCGAGGCTGGGGCGCAAACCTCGGATCGGAGGGGGCAGGCCTTGCGTTTCAACAACACGCATCCGCAGGTTGACGGCGTTGTCGCGGCCAATCCGGTGCTGCATGAGGCGATCACCCTGTCCTTGGCACAGGACCAACACCGCTAGGCACTGGCGGACCACCAGATCGACCGCGCGTTGCAAGGGCTTGCCGCTCGGAAAAATCCGGGTCTAATGCGGCGGTGACAACAGGTAAGGCGCGCATGGCACGATCCGACAATATGACCGGGGCTTTTCTGATGATGGCCTCGATGGCGGCGTTTACCGTCAATGACACCTTTATGAAGTCGCTGGCCGGCGAGGTGCCGCTGTTTCAGCTTTTGTTCCTGCGCGGGATCCTGACAACGATTGCCGTGGGCTTCATCGCGTGGTGGATGGGGGCGATCCGCGCGAACGTGCCACGCCGTGATTGGGCGGCGATCGGGTTGCGCATGATCGGTGAAATTGGCGCGGCCTATTTCTTTTTGACGGCACTGTTTCACATGCCGATTGCCAATGTCACCGCGATCTTGCAGGCGATCCCGCTGACCATCACGCTGGCTGCCGCGGTGGTGTTCCGTGATCCGCTGGGCTGGCGGCGTATGGGGGCCATCGTGCTTGGGTTTGCCGGGGTTTTGCTGATCGTCCGACCCGGCACCGAAGATTTCAACGCCTATTCATTTTACGTTCTGGCCGCTGTCGGGTTTGTCACGCTGCGCGATTTATCCACGCGGGCGCTGTCACGCGGGACACCGTCGATGTTCGTGACCTTGATCACCTCGATCTCGATCATGGTGTTTTTCGGCATCGCCAGCCTGACCGATGACTGGGTGGCACTGGACGCCCGCGCCGCCGGGCTGACGGCCGGGGCGGCGTTCATGATCATCGGTGGCTACCTGTTTTCGATCATGGTGATGCGCGTGGGCGAGGTCAGCTTTGTGGCACCGTTTCGGTATACCGGGCTGATCTGGGCCTTGGTTCTGGGTTGGCTGGTGTTTGGCGAATGGCCCGCGCCGCTAACCTTTGTTGGCGCGGCGATCATCGTGGGCAGCGGCCTGTTCACCCTGTATCGCGAGGCGCAACTGGGTCGGAAAACAAGGCTTTCACGCGATCTTCGTCCACGTTGAAGCGTTTTTGAAACACATGGCGTGTCTTGTCGTCTAGCGGTTGCAATGCGCCATGGCGTGCGCCTGCACCTGAATCGTTGTCATCATGGACCACGCGGATATACATCGGCCATGTAGGTTCGATCAGGGTCGGCATCTTCTCGTGCAGCTTGTGATGCGCATAGTTCATCACCGTCTTCTTGGCCCCGGGGCGAAACAGCACGCCAAGCCCGCACGCCCAGAACTGGGTTTGCACCGCGCGCGCTGCGATCCCCTGAGACGACAGGCGCGCGGTGTAGCCGCTGCGAAATTCAAACGCCATGTTGGGCCAGCCCTCGCGCAGCCGGGCACTGTTGCGGGCCATGCGGCGCACGGCGCGCACAAAACTCAGACCCACGGCATCGTCATCATCCAGCCGAAACTGGATGGACTCGGTGGTATTCTCGCCCAGTTCCTCTTGGATGGCCAATTGCATGGCCAGACGGTGCTTCATCGGTTCCTTGGCCACGATACGGATTTGCGGCACGTCGGCAGTGATATCGTTCAGGCGGTCCAGATACGGGCGCGGCAGGCTTTCACCGACCAGAACAAGGAAGGTGAACCGCGGATCAAGCTGCTGTGCGATGGATGGCAGTGTCAGCGCCTCGAAATGCCGAAAGCGTAATTCCATGCGGGCGGGGTCGTAAAGATACGCCTCGCGCTCGGGCACGCTATCATGCATCCGCTTGAAGCCGCCAAGGGCGGGATAGGAAAACCTGCAAATACCAATGATGCGCATGACTGTCCGATACTATACGTGATTGCCCGTTAAAGGCGTCTGTGCCATGCTGACAAAACCCCGTGTCGGGAACAAGCCGAAACGCTGGCGGCGACAAGGCAAGAGAGCGCACAAACGCCCTTGGGCGCCTGTTGACAACCCCCCCGACTCCCCCTATACGCGCTTCATCCGGTCATGGGGGTCGCCCCGACAGCCGATATCAAAACTAAAATGGTCAAGATCCGGGCGCCTTAATTTGCCCCGATCCTCTGGAAACCAGCCGCGTCGTTCACCTCGGAATGGGAACGAATGCGGTGTTTGCGCTTTGTGGACGCGCAACGCGTTATGAGATGAACCGCATGGGGCCACCCCCGTGCACACACATGTGTTGAGAGACGGGGAAAGAGACCCAATGCCAACGATCCAGCAGCTGATCCGCAAACCGCGGCAGCCTAAAATCAGAAGTCAGAAATCCATTCACCTGCAAGGCTGCCCGCAAAAGCGTGGCGTTTGCACGCGCGTCTACACGACGACGCCGAAGAAGCCGAACTCGGCCATGCGTAAGGTTGCCAAGGTGCGCCTGACCAATGGTTTTGAGGTCATCAGCTACATTCCCGGCGAAAGTCACAACCTTCAGGAACACTCGGTGGTTCTGATCCGTGGTGGCCGTGTGAAAGACCTTCCTGGTGTGCGCTATCACATCCTGCGCGGCGTTCTTGATACGCAAGGCGTTAAGGATCGTAAGCAGCGTCGTTCGAAATACGGCGCGAAGCGTCCGAAGTAAGAGGAATAAAAGATGTCCCGTCGTCACGCCGCAGAAAAACGCGAAGTCCTGCCCGACGCCAAATTCGGTGATCGGGTTCTGACGAAGTTCATGAACAATCTGATGATCGATGGTAAGAAATCCGTCGCCGAAACGATCGTTTACAATGCCCTTGACCGCGTTGAAGGCAAGGTCAAGCGCGCCCCGGTGGAAATTTTCCACGAGGCGCTGGAAAACATCAAGCCCGCGGTCGAAGTGCGCTCGCGCCGTGTGGGCGGTGCCACCTATCAGGTGCCCGTCGAAGTTCGGCCCGAACGCCGCGAGGCGCTTGCGATCCGCTGGTTGATCAAAGCATCGCGCGCCCGCAACGAAAACACGATGGAAGAACGCCTGGCCGGTGAACTGCTGGATGCAGTCAACAGCCGCGGCACCGCCGTGAAAAAGCGCGAAGACACCCACAAGATGGCCGAGGCGAACAAAGCCTTCAGCCATTACCGCTGGTAACCCCTAGAGGCAACACACCATGGCACGCGATTATCCGCTCGAACGCTACCGCAACTTTGGCATCATGGCGCATATCGACGCAGGCAAAACGACCTGCTCGGAACGCATCCTGTTTTACACCGGCAAATCCCACAACATCGGTGAGGTGCACGATGGTGCGGCCACCATGGACTGGATGGAGCAGGAGCAGGAACGCGGCATCACCATCACGTCGGCTGCCACCACAACCTTCTGGCAGTGGCAGGAAGACCCTTCTGCGGAAGGCACGTCTGACACCAAGTTCCGCATGAACATCATCGACACCCCCGGCCACGTTGACTTCACCATTGAAGTCGAACGTTCGCTGGCGGTTCTCGACGGTGCGATCTGTGTTCTTGACGCAAATGCTGGCGTTGAGCCGCAGACCGAAACCGTGTGGCGTCAGGCTGACCGCTACAAGGTGCCGCGCATCGTGTTCGTCAACAAGATGGATAAGATCGGCGCAGACTTTTATAACTGCGTCAACATGATCGAAGAGCGGACCGGGGCCAAAGCGGTTCCTGTGGCTCTGCCTATCGGCGCTGAAACCGAGCTGGAAGGCATCATCGATCTGGTCACCATGGAAGAATGGACCTGGAAAGGTGAAGACCTCGGCGCGTCCTGGACCCGTCAGCCGATCCGCGACAGCCTCAAGGACACGGCCGACGAATGGCGTGCCAAGCTGATCGAAAACGCCGTCGAAATGGATGACGACGCAATGATGGAGTATCTGGAAGGCAACGAGCCCGACATTCCCACGTTGCGCAACCTTGTGCGCAAGGGCACCTTGTCGCTCAGCTTCGTTCCGGTTCTGGGTGGCTCGGCCTTCAAAAACAAGGGCGTGCAGCCGCTGTTGAACGCGGTCGTCGACTATCTGCCCAGCCCGCTGGACGTGGTCGATTACATGGGCTTCGCTCCGGATGACGAGACCGAGACACGCGACATTCCGCGCCGTGCGGACGACACCATGCCGTTCTCGGGTCTGGCGTTCAAAATTATGAACGACCCCTTCGTCGGCTCGCTGACCTTCACGCGGGTTTACTCGGGCGTCCTGAGCAAGGGCGACACGATCCTGAACGCGACCAAGGGCAAGAAAGAGCGCATCGGCCGTATGATGATGATGCACTCGAATGACCGGACCGAGATCGAAGAAGCTTTCGCAGGCGACATCATCGCGTTGGCGGGTCTCAAGGATACGACCACTGGGGACACGATCTGTGATCCCAAGGAACCGGTTGTGCTTGAAACCATGACCTTCCCCGATCCGGTGATCGAGATCGCGGTCGAGCCGAAAACCAAGGGCGACCAAGAGAAAATGTCTCAGGGTCTGCAACGGTTGGCTGCCGAAGATCCGTCTTTCCGCGTCGAAACCGACATCGAGTCGGGCCAGACCATCATGAAAGGCATGGGCGAACTGCACCTCGACATTCTGGTTGACCGCCTGAAGCGCGAATTCAAGGTCGATGCAAACATCGGTGCACCGCAGGTGGCCTACCGTGAAACCATCGGCCACGAGATCGAGCATACCTACACCCACAAGAAACAGTCGGGTGGTTCGGGTCAGTTTGCCGAAGTCAAGATGATCATCTCGCCCACAGAAGCGGGTGAAGGTTATAGCTTTGAATCGCGCATCGTCGGTGGTTCGGTTCCCAAAGAATACGTCCCGGGCGTTGAAAAGGGGATTGAATCGGTCATGGACAGCGGCCCCTTGGCAGGATTCCCCGTGATCGACTTCAAGGTCGCGCTGATTGACGGTAAGTTCCACGATGTGGACTCCTCGGTCATGGCCTTTGAAATCGCGGCCCGGATGTGCATGCGCGAAGGTCTGAGAAAGGCTGGCGCCAAGCTGCTGGAACCGATGATGAAGGTGGAAGTGATCACGCCGGAAGAATACACCGGCAGCATCATCGGCGATCTGACGTCGCGTCGCGGCCAGGTTTCCGGCCAAGAACCCCGCGGCAACGCCATTGCGATCGACGCCAATGTGCCGCTGGCCAATATGTTTGGCTACATCAACACACTGCGGTCCATGTCCTCGGGCCGGGCGCAGTTCACGATGCAGTTCTCGCATTACGATCCGGTTCCGTCGAACATCTCGGAAGAGATCCAGATAAAATACGCATAACGGGATGGCGGGGTGAACCCCGCCCTACCCATCACCCGTAGGGCGAGGACGACCTCGCCATCCAAAAGAAGCTAGGAGGCCATCATGGCAAAGGAAAAGTTTGACCGTTCGAAACCGCACGTGAACATTGGCACGATTGGTCACGTTGACCACGGCAAGA
>NZ_JAAORB010000044.1 GCF_011601345.1 Roseovarius gahaiensis | reverse complement strand
CCTGTGGGCTTTGCCACCTCCGGGGTGGGTCATTTTTGGATGATCACACCGGGTCAGTTTTGAATGCACATTGACAGTCAGGGGCGCTCATCGCCCGCATGAGGGCGCTGTAACTCAGGCCTATCCGCATCTCGGACCCGACTGGTGCGGTGAAGCCGCTTGTGTCAACTACAGTGTGATCACTCGTGGCACCGATAAACCGGACCCCGTGGGGAAACCTAAGACCGTTTGCGTCCGTGTCCTGCCACCCGACGGCGAGGATCGAACGAGGTCTCTGACCATCCTTCGCAACCATTGCGCCCAGTTTGAGGCGTGTCTCGATCACCTCGGCAAAAAGGGCGAAGGCGTCCGTATGAAGCCCATCTATGGCCCGTCCTGTCGCCGGATCAATGCCCAACAGGATCGCCTCGCCAAGGCGCAGGTTGTTGACCCGCCCGCTTGGGCCTTTGTCAAGCGCCCACGCCAAATTAGCTGAACCACCGCCTGAAACCACAGCGACAAAAGGGCCGCAGGCGCCTTCCACCTGATCGGCCAATCGCGAGAGCGTCGCCATATCGCCGGCCGTCGGGGTCAGGTTACCCATGCAGCCGAAATTTGCAGCGATACCTTTGAGGGCCACGCCCGGTGTTTCGACGACCCGGGCGGCAAAGTCATCAAGGTCTTCGGGCATGACACCTTCGCGCATGTCGCCCATTTCGACCATCAGGATGACATCCTGCGTTGCGCCCTGTTTCCGTGCGGCTGCGCCGAGCTTTCGGATCGTTTCCATCTCGGAGTTATAGCTTGCGTCACAGTATCGGATGACGTCTTCCATCTCGCCAGTCATCGGGGCGCGGATCATCGAAATCGGGCACAAGATCCCTGCCATCCGCATCCTAACAATGTTCCTGATGCGCGCGTCAGCCAGACCGACAACACCGCCGTCGAGCATGGCCCGTGCAACATCGGGATGACCACACACGGCCTTGGTCACCCCGGTGACGGTGATTCCACGGACGCCGAGACGACGGACGAGCGAACGCGCGTTTGCCCGTATCTTGCCAAGATCAATCTCGACACGTGGCGCGGTCATTCGGCGACCGCGAGAGCGGTCGACCTGAATTGTGGGAACGCGGCCAGAACCATGTCGGTCAGATATACCTCCGGTCGGGTTAACGCGTCCGTCACCAGCATACCTGTGTCGCGCGAGAGGCGTTTCATTTCATGCTCCAAGTCAGTGTCCACCATCCCCTCGTGATTGATCGTGATGCCGATGACCCGCGTGGCGGCAAAGGCTTCGATTAGCGTGATTTCGTCTTCGGGCGCGGGCATTGGCATGTTTGGAAAGTCGCAGCGGTGGACCCGCTTGGGCGCGTACTGAAGAATGACGGCGTGTGGCTGGCTCCCGCGCAGGATGAAGGCCGATGTGCAAAAGGCCGGATGACTGAGCGCGCCTTGCCCTTCGATCACGATGACATCTGGCTCTTCCACTTGCCACGCCGCGACGATCATGCGTTCGAGTTCGCCACAGCAGAATTGCGGAGGAACGGCATCCATCGCAATACCGTATTTCGCGCCCTGCATCAGGCCGGTCTGGCCGGTGCCGACAAGCACCGTCCTGATGCCAATTGCGTTCAACGCTTTGGTCAAGACGGTCGCCGTCGTGCGCTTGCCGATGGCGCAATCTGTTCCCATGACGGCGATGCGGATTGCCTTGACCTTGGACGCGCTTCCGTCGAACAGCCGCATGTCTTTGGCTCGTCGCGGTCTGCGGATATCGCGGATCGTTACCTTGGCCGCTTCAGCCGCCGCCGAGATTTCCGGGTCGTCGCCAAGGTATTCGTGCAAACCGCTGACGATGTTCATGCCGTAGGCGATTGCATCCAGCACGATCTCGCGATCCGCGGACGACAGCTTGCCGGTCGAGGGGGCCACACCGTAAATGAACGTGTCGGGGATAAGGGCTTCACGCACAACCGCAGCCTCGAGATCTTCAACGACGGGAATGCCATTGCGCGCATTGTCCAAGACCTGCCCACTGTCGCACCCTTCAAGTTTGCCGTCGATGACCGATACAATACGGTACGCCTGTGAGTGACGGACAAGCCCATTTGCGGTCTTGCCGTCTATCTGTCCGAAGTTGCCTTCACAGTAGACAACCGCTGTGGGTACGGCCACGTCGGGCGGGGCTTGGGGCCCCATGGTTGATAACCGTGTCTCGAGTATTTCTTCATTGATCGGCTTCATGATATTTCCTTTTCCAAGATGGCTTCGTGTCGGGCGATCGCGTGACGCATTTGCGCCGAAAAGCCCTGTTTCAATCCAGACCGCCTGCGTTATTCGTTCAAGACGCACCGTCCCTGCGATCGCTGAAAATTATCGTGGCATTCCCACCGGGTCCCCGACCTGTCGAGATGCGCATTGTCGGGAAGATCAATCACCGTGCACCCATCACCGGAGGCGGCAAAGCCCCGTTCACACGTCCACCCTGACCCATAGCTTGCGTCGTCAAGGAAGGCGTTTTCGGGAACGGCAATGGTTTCGCACTGGGCGTTGCTCTCGAAGTATCCCCGTGCGCAGGTCCATGGCTGTCCATGCGTCTTTTCATTCAGGAAGGCGTTTTCCGGAACCGCGATTGCGGCGCATGTATCGCCCTTGACCTCGTAACCCCGATCACACAACCAGTCAGAACCATAGACCTCGTCCGACAGATATGCGTTTGACGGCAACACGACCTCTGCGCAGAGGTCTTCTATCTCCGTGTATCCGCGAAGGCAGCTCCAGCTCTTGCCTGATGGATCAAGATATCCACCATCGGGAACGACGACCTTGATACAGGCCGCATCATCGACCTCCTGAAACCCGTGTAGGCATTCCCAGCCTGTGCCATAGGTTCGGTTCGTCGCAAAGGCGTTTTCAGGAACGATGACCGCAAGGCACTTGTCAGCCTCGCGCCGATACCCACGATCACATTCCCATCCCTCACCATAGCTCTTGGGTTGCGCATGTGCGGGCATCGGGGCCGTGGCATCCTGCGCAAACGCGGGGAAGGCGAAAGACGCGACCAGACCGGCCACGATGGCCAGCGTTGAGAAGGCGCGCGCGAGCGGATGGCACTTTGGCTTACCAGCGGGTCTCACCGGGGTTTCCTTTCCCGAGCAGAAACCATCAGCCGCAGAGTGCGCCTTCGACGGTCCGAGCTTGCGCGTTCCGGTCAGCCGTCTGGCGCGTGCGGCCGGTTGTGAGGAGAAGTTGCTGGGTTTCGGCCTCGGCGGCATGCCTTCGTTCTCGGCCACCTGGATCGCAAAGTCCTGCGGGATTGTCGGGTGGGTGCTACAGGTCATCGTATTGACAACTTGACCAAGGCCGCAGCCGCAAGGGCATGTTCTTTTTGATGGTAGTCACCGTGAAACTTGCCATCGGCCGTCACCTCCCAGATGCCGTTTCTTTCCCGCACCTGAACACCACATCGCTGCGCAGCCCGACCCATGTAAGACTCCCTTTCTCCTCTGATTTTCGGCGACACGGGTTGCTTGTCGGTCATGTCGGGCTCCTTTGCCTGGGGTGCGCGCACGTCTCCAAGGAGCATCACGGCGCGGATGAATTCTTCGGCGTAATCGTCGGTTTCGCGGTGGTCGTGTTCATGCTTGACCATGCGCATTGGTTCCACAAACCGCTCTCGAAGGTGGTCGATGAACCGCGGCTCCGTGCGGGCCATGTAGGCGATCAAGGCCTGCAAAATCCGTTCATGAGCCAGCACCCGCCGCTCGAGATCGGTCGTCTCAGCCTTTGTCTTCTGATGATCTTTGACTGACGGCATAGCTTATACCCTTTCACACTTTGGCGCTTCGGCTTTGGACATCTTGTTCTTCGGCTTTCCCGTGATTCATGGTCGCGACCCAAGAGCATGCCACTATTGTGCTGCGCCCACTTTGGTCCGCTTCGCGATTGGTGCCGCGATATCTGACTGGTTTGGGTCAACATACGTTGACGCTAAACCGCCATCACCCGTGTCCGAGGCTGGATCACGGACGGATAGCGCCTCTGTCTGCATTCCGCGAAGAAACCTGAACAGGTCACTGTCCGTCGTCAGGACAAGCGTCGTGTCGTCGGAAATCATGTCGCCATAGGCTTGCATGGTTCGGGTGAACTCGAAGAATTCCACGGATGCGGCATCGACATTGTAAGCGCCCGCATAGATATCAGCCGCGGCCGCATCTGCGACGCCGCGGATTTCCTCGACGGCGCGATAGGCCTCGGACTGGATCTTGTTGAGATCGCGCACCCTGTTGCCTTGAATACGGGCCGCTTCGCCGTTGCCTTCGGAAAGGAAGCGTTCGGCGATCTGTCGCCGCTCCGAGATCATGCGGTCATAAATCTTGGGCCGCACGCTTTCATTGTAGTTTATGCGCTTGAAGCGGATATCGAGAAGCTCGATCCCGAAGACCCGCACCTTCTCGGCAGCCGCCGCGAAGATCTGCTCTTCGACCAGCGCCCGCCCCTTGGTGATGGGCACCAGGGCGCCGATGTCCTGCGCAAGCTCCTGATCCGTAAGAAGATTGTCGCGCAGCGGCGTCCGCCCCTTGGTCGTCCGAATGATCTCGATGAGTTCGTGCTTAGCGACGGCATTCCGGGTCTCGCTGCCGAGGATATCGTCGAGGCGCGACTGCGCGCTGCGCTCGTCGCGCAGGCGCAGGAAGTATTGCAGCGGGTCGGTGATCTGCCAGCGCGCGAAAAGATCGACAGAGATATAAAGCTTGTCCTTGGTTGGCATATCCGAGGGCGAGCCATCCCACTCCAGCACCCGGCGATCAATTCGGTTGACCGTCTGAATAAAGGGCAGCTTCACCTTGAGACCCGCCTCGGTGATCGGTGTGCCCACCGGCTTGCCGAACTGGGTGATGATAGCCTGCTCAACCTCGCCGACCGTGTAGATGGCGGACGACACAGTAATGACCGCCGCGACCGCGACCCCGGCGATAATGCTGGAAATGGTCTTCATGGGCTCTCTCCTGTTTGTCGATCAAGGTTCAACAGCGGCAGGATGCTTGCCGTGGACCCGTCGACGATGATCTTGGAGCCAATGCCCGGCAGAACATCCTGCAGGGTTTCAATATAGATCCGGCGCCGCGTCACCTCGGGAGCCTGACGATATTCCGTCAGAAGCGCCGTGAAGCGGGCGGCGTCGCCCTCAGCCTCGTTGATCCGCCGCAGGCGATAGCCATCGGCTTCGCGGATGCGCTGGTCCTTTTCACCCTCAGCCAGCGGAATAACCCGGTTGTAGGCGCGCCGCGCCTCGTTGATGATCCGCTCTTTCTCCTGCTGGGCCTGATTGACCTCGTTGAACGAGGCCTGAACGGGCTGGGGCGGATTGATGTTCTTGAGCTGTACCTGATCGATGCTGATGCCCATGGCGTATTTGGTCGCGAGCGCCTGCATCTTTAGCAGGGCTTCGCTTTCGATTTCTTGGCGCCCGACGGTGATAACCTCGTCGACCGTGCGGTCACCCACGACCTCGCGCATGACGGATTCCGACACGTAGCGCAGGGTCGCGCTCGGCTCGCGCACCTCGAACAGGAATTTCCGGGGTTCGGAAATCCGGTACTGCACCACCCATTCCACAAGTGCCGCGTTGAGGTCACCCGTTACCATCTCGGTCTCAAGGCGTCCGTCTGTCGGGCTCTGGTAGGGGTCCGTGGCGCCCGGCGTTGTAAAGCCAAACTCCTGTTTGAGCTGGCGCTTGACCGGAACCAGCGTGGTCACATCGATCCCGAACGGAATCTTGAAATGCAGCCCCGGTGGGATCTCGGTCGTATATTTCCCGAACCGCTGGACAATTGCAACGGAATCGCTGGGCACCGTGTACCAGGAGGACCAAGCCCCAAACGCCGCAAGCGCGATGACAGCCCCGATCGCCAAACGCCTCACCGGCGGCGGGCCGTCCGGCAAGAGGCCCTGCAACCGATCCCGGCCCTTTCGAAGAATTGCATCAACCTCAGGGGGCGCGCGGGACTGCCTGTTTTTCCATGGTCCACGGTCTCCAGATCCATTCTCATCAGACGGCATTGAAAGGTCCTCTCTTAGATTGTGGCGTTTTTGGGGGGGGTATGGCGCGCGCGTTCCACGGCGTTACGCGATTTGCGCCATCATTCGGACGGCTCTGACCAGCAGCCCCTTAGAGATCCAGTTCCTTCAGGCAGGCTTGCGCGATATCCCTGTTCGGAGCATCGGTCCCGGGGACTGTCGCCCAGCCGGCTCTCATGAGAGCGTCGCGCCGCTGATAGGTCGCGGCGGCCCGGATCGTTTCCAGCTTGTCCGCCCGCGCCGGATCGGACTGCGCCATATCGAGGCAGACAGGGACCATGGACGCCACGACATCGTTGCGGGACATCGTCATCACCCGGTCATTCGCGGTGCCGCCGGTCACCCAGCCGCCCCATGAAAATCCGACGACGCTGACGAAGGCCGCGCCTATCAGCGCGCCATAGATGCCGGGTTTGAGCCATTCGAGAGTGTTCATGATCTATCCTCCTGCGGGGAAAGTGCCGCGTCGGTGTGAGAGTTCGTTTCGTTGGCGGCCTGATCCCGGCCTAACGCCTTTTTCAGGTCGCTCTCGGTTGTCAGCCGAAGTTCGGTTCGTCCCGCATTAGCGCCGTTGCCGTGCACTTTCAGGTACGTCGCCGTTCGTCGGTAGGTCTCGAAGGTCAGCCCCTGGAGACGCTCCTCTTCGACAAGAATTTCATAGTCGCCCGCGGGCAATTCGCCGGGGTATCCCGACAAGGTGAACGGCTTCGAAAACGTCGCCGCCGTTCTGGTCGACCGCATGGTCATTTCCGGCCCCCGCGATTTTGGGAGATCTGTCGTCCATCCCCGGTTTCGGCCCCATGGTTTCAGAGGCTGACCAGTTGAACGATCTGTTGTCTTGTACCCAAGGCGCTTTCGACGCGCGCTGACACAGGTTAGCGCCGAAGGCCGCGCTGGTTAAAATAGCCCGGGGGCCAGTCGTCAGCACTGACCTGTGTAAGGGCACGGGGACCGACACACGCGTAACCTTGGGGAAAAGGGACGATCCGCGTTCCTGTAACCAAGGAAAGGATTGGCCATGGCCAACCCCAATGTTCTCAACCCGCACCCGCCCGAATTCGAACGATTCCTTTATGCATCTGTCGGCGAGGACCGGAACGGATCCGTAGTGACGGTCCTTTCCACGCTTGCACGGCTCGGTCTCGACCCTTGGCAAGAGGCCGCTGAACTTGTCACGCTGGGGCGCGACGCCGCCAGATCGCGGTTGGAAACACTGCTTGCCCGATTTCGGGATGTTCCCAAGCTCACAAGCGATCACCGGAGGGTTGCACAAGATCTGAGCCAACTGCTTCCCGAAAGCCGGACGTCAGGTAGTCTGAAGCGAGTGGCCTCGACAGCGGCCGATGGCCGCCCGGGAAAAAACGGCGTGATCTGGGCGATGCTCACGATCATCTTTCTACTGTTTCAAATCTTCATGATTGGCGGAACGGGGGCGGGCGAATGACTTTTCCCACTCAGACCGCCCGGACACCGGGCCATGCGGCCCATAAATCCGGGGCGCTGTCACCACGCGAACGGGAGGTCCTCTGGGACATGGAGGACCATTTCTGGACCAGTGGCGCCGACAATGCGCAGGCGACGACAGCGACCAATGCCGTCATGGTCTTCCCCTATCCCGCCGGTATCCTCCAAGGCGACCAGATCTGGCCCCACCTTCGCGAGAGAACCGGCTGGCGGTCCGTCGTCATGGCGGAACGCAGAGTGATGCGCTGCGGTGAGTTCGCCATTCTCACTTACCGGGTCTCCGCTGAGAAGCCAGACGTGCCAATCTACAAGGCACTCTGCGCCTCAACGTACCTCAAAGATGACGACAAATGGCTGAGGATTTCGCATCAGCAAACCATGGTGGTCTAAGCGCGAAGGTGTCATTCGAGCTACCGCAGGCGCCGGGACTAGCCTGCGTCAGTACAGTGTGCCACCAACATAGGCTAACTAATACGTGCTCACCGAATATTTGGTGGTGCATTTATTTCGAGTATCCGAGAAGCGTGTGGGTGTGACGTTCCCGAATGACCGGCATGTCCTCACGCTTCTTATTCTCGGAACGTCCAGGAAAGGACAACACCAATGACACCCGAACAGAACAAGACCGCCGAAAAGATGACCTCCGTGAAGGCCGCGTGGGATAAGGCGCCGGCTGGTCCGAAGAAAGACGCGGCACTGAAGCACTACCAGGCTGCCGAGACGGCGCACACCGCCAAGAACGAGGCCGAGACCAACAAGGAACTCGACGCAGCAACTGCGAAGCTTTCGTGACATCCGGCACCTGATGCGAATTTCGGCCGCCCCTCGCTTTGCGGAGGGCGGCCATCTCACTTGAGAAGCGGCCCGGTCTGATCCAGATATGCTGGATCGAATTCGGCCAGCTCCGCCAGCCCCTCATAGTCGTGAACCGTCACATGTCCATCCCGAAAGGTCACCAGCCCTTTTTCACGAAGCTGCCGCAGAACGCGGTTCACATGGACCGCGCTCAATCCCAGCGTATCGGCGAGGTGATACTGCGTCAACGGACAGTCGAAGCCATGCTTGCTGCCCATTCCCACCAGCGCAAGTCTTGATCCCAACTCCAGCAGAAAATGTGCCATGCGGGCGAGTGCATCACGCCGGCCGACCCCCACGAGATGCTCGACCACCATCGCCTCATCCCTTGACACCGCCCAAAGAATTGCTGTCGCCAGGCGGGGCGTCTGCGCGAACGCCGCAAGAAGGTCACTCGTCAGAACTTCGGCCGCCTCAATATCTACGATGGGCTCGAAACTGTGGTCCGAGGTGCGCAAGAGAACGCTGCGCAACCCCAGAAAATCCCCCGGTATTTGAAAATCCACGATCTGGCGCGTCCCGTCGGCCTGTAGCTTGTAGGACGAGACCCAGCCCGCTGACAGAATATACGCAGCCTGAGCGGACTGCCCCTGATGCACCATGTCGTGCCCCGCGACGAAGGAACGGCGCCGCTGGTGCAGCCGTTCAAGCACAGCCAGCTCAGCCTCCGTCAGGGCGACAAAGGCCGCAAGCTTGCGGGTCAGAGGGCTATGCTCGGCGGAGGTCATTGGGAGTCCAGACGTTTTGCAATCCAAGAGCGGAAACTGGCCCCGATGCTGCTCTGGATCAGTCCAGCATAGTACATTTCCTGCCAGAAGTAACGATGGTTCTGGACCTCACCAGGCTGGTTCACGATGCAAAAAGGGAAAATCCGATGTCCAAGACATGCGAACCAGCAGGCCAGGCGGCGCTGTCCATCTGCGAGGCACTCCTGCTTGCCATGAATGATGGTGGCCTTCTCTCCGAGAGCGGAATTCTTGGCCTTCTTCGCGACGCCGCGGCGACCCATGAGAATGCCGTCGCGAGCGCAGGCGAACCGGAAAAGCATCAGGCCGTGGCGGATTTGATCAATGGGATCATCGTCGGCGGGAACTCGGTTCGAAGATCGTAAAATTTCAAAGGCAGCGGGTCCAGTCCGCAACCCACGGAAATTTGGAGGCAAACAGATGTCCAGACATGAAAAAAGACACGGCAACCGGGAAGCGAAAAAACCGAAGAAGCCCAAGAAAAAGGCTGTGGTAACAGCAGACTCCCGCAAGGACAAGGCACCGGTAAATATAGGAACAAACAGCAAGTAACCATTGCAAGAAACATGCGCGGTGATGGTTGCGCTCATGAACTGGCGCTGCCGCCCCGTTTATGAGGAGCGTCGTCGGCCTGCCCATTTTCAGGGACGGTCGGATGAACTTCGGCCTCGGCTTTCTCGGCCTTCTCGCGTTCGGACTCCCGCAGCAGCAGGCGTTCGATCCGCTGCTCGAGAAGTCGTGCTTTTTCATCGCGGGCCGCGATCTCCTGCGACAGGTCACGGTAAAGCGAGACCGCGAGCAGGATCATCAGAAGCATGAATGGGAATGCCGCGATGATCGAAACGGTCCGCAGGCTCTCCAGACCACCGGCCAGTAGCAGCACCACAACCAAAATCATCTGTAAGGAGCCCCAAAGCACCCGCACTGCGCGTGTCGGGTTAAGCACGCCCTTTGATGTGAACATGCCAAGCACGAAAGTGGCCGAGTCGGCCGAGGTCACAAGGAACATGCCGACAAGCGCGATGGATGCGACAGTCAGCACCCCGCTGGCAGGCAATTGGTCAAGCAGGGCGTAGAGCCCGGCAGGAACCTCAGCCGCAACGGCGTCGGCGATACCGGCGTTCTCGAAGATCTCGAACTGGATGGCCGCCCCGCCGAAAGTTGAAAACCACAGCATGCTCAGCGCCACCGGCACGATCATCACGCCCAGGACAAATTCGCGGATGGTGCGCCCGCGCGAGATCCGGGCGATGAAGCTCCCGACAAACGGCGCCCAGCTGAGCCCCCAGGCCCAGTAAAACATGGTCCATTGCTCAACCCACGCGCCATCCGAATATGGCGAGGTGACGAGGCTCATCTGTATGACGTTGCCCAGGTATTCGCCCAGGGTTTGGGTAAAGACCCCGAAGATAAAGGATGTCGGCCCAAACAGCAGTACCGCGGCAAGAAGCGCCGCCGCAAGCATCATGTTGGCATTGCTCAATAGCCGTACGCCACGGTCCAGAGGGGTCATCGCCGAGAGCGTGAAGAGGATGCCGATAACAGCGAGGATCACCAGTTGCGCCGGAAAGCCGTAGGGGATGCCGGTCAGCTGTGAGACACCGCTGTTGATCTGCAATGCACCAAGCCCCAGTGTCGTGGCCACGCCGAAGACCGTTGAGACGACCGTCAGCACGTCAATCGCCTTGCCCCAGCCGCCATCCGCGCGGGGCCCCAAGAGCGGGCGGAAGGTTTCGCTTATCAAGCCATGGCTTTCGTGGCGAAACCGGACATAGGCAAGGGCGAGCCCCACCAGCGCAAAAGTCGCCCACTGGTGCAGCCCCCAGTGGAAGAAGGCATAAAGCATGCCGGTTTGTGCTGCTTCGGCTGTGCGCGGCAGCCCGGTGCCGAGCGGAGGGGCGTCGAAATGCATCATCGGCTCGGCCACGCCCCAAAAGACGAGGCCAACGCCCATACCGCCCGAAAAGATCATTGCAAGCCAGCTTTGAAATGAGAATTCAGGCCGCTCGTCCGGGGCCCCCAATCTTATGGTGCCTATCCGCGACAGGCCAAGAAACAGCACGAAAAAGACAAATCCTGTCATGACCAACAGGTACATCCAGCCGACGTTCACCGCTGTCGCGTGCAGCACTGCCCGCGCCGTACTCTCCATCGTTGCGGGCGCGATCGCAGCGGCCATTACGAAGATCACAATGATCGCAACTGAAACGCGAAAAACGGCACCGACATCACCAAGTATCGTTGTCGAACTGACAGGCAGGCCCATCCGTTTCTCCTTTTCAATGGCGTTCCGCCATTAACCTGAGACATCAGCTAAAGGCGGAGCACGTGCAACGATTGGATGCAGCGCTGCGTTTGGTGAGAATCTGCGTTTCAGGTTTTTCGTGAAACGCTTTGATTGACAACCTAACTGGCGTACCGAAACCTGTCGAACACCCAAGAGATAAGCGACCCTCCGCCTCGTCACAGAACGGATGACTTGCGGCTCGATATGGTCATTTGGCCGAATTGATGGGACTTTTCTCGGGAACGCTATCGCTTCGCCAACATGATCGCCCACGCCGCTACCGCGTGGGCTGAACGCCCGGCAAATTGGCGGGATAACCCTGCTTGACGTGGCCGGGACAGTTCCGGCGGTTGAGCCAAACGTGGCTTCAGTTCGCTTCGAGCGATGGAAATCGTTCAGCCCAGATGGGCAAACAGAATTGCGTATATGCAGGGGGCCGTGCCGAAGCAGGGCCGGACGTCGTGCGGATCAGCGACGCTTGTCGAGCTTGCCGAACTCGTTGTCCAGCAGCGCGCGCAGTTTCTTCCCGGCCCCACGCAATGCCGCTTCGACGTCATTGTCGCTATGGGTTACGGTCTGCGGCTGCATTCCTTCGGGTCGCGCCTCGATCGTACATTGAATATCATCCGCCCCGCCCTTGGCCCCATTCACATCGACCAGATGCACCTCAATACGAGACAGGCGATCAGTGAGATGACCCAAAGCACTGGTGGCATTAGATTCAGCTATTTGCGCCAGACGCTCATCACCCTGAATGTGGCTGTCGGTGTTGAGCTGGAATTGCACGTCAGATCTCCTCTTTGTACAGTCCGACGATATGCGGTTAAGTACCTTTTTACAAGGTTATGATAGCCAAGCCAGCCCAATACCAAACGGAGCACACTTTGCGCTTGGACTCGCAACGGTCATGTGGCGGTGCAGAGCATAACCTGACTTTCTGCCACCTGAATGTCTGCTCCCACCAAAACCGAATGAAAGCACCGCACCGGCAGCGAATTTCCGCTTCCCGCCCCCTGCGAGCGCTGCGCCAGCAAAGCGAGCGGCTGACCACGTCCGCTTCGGGGCTGAGTGCCGTCATCTGATAGTTTCCATCAGGAACTCCGAGCGGGGCAACGATGGGAGCGGGCCAGGTCTTGGAATCACCAGTTACAAGCGTCATGAAGTGGCTGCACTGCATCTTCCAGGAAACAGATTGCAGGACGATGGTTTGAACCCTTGGCCATTGAGCACCCGAGATTCGTTTCTTGACGAATCGAAAGACTTTTGGAGGCGCGACGACGGCAGGCGCGGGCGACGGTCCCAGGAGAACGGGAGCTGTCGGCACCTTGTGGAGCCTTTGGAGTAACTTCAGAGGACTGAGGTTGGGTCAGGCGCCTCCACACCAGAAAGTGCCTGTCACGAAGCGCAAGGTCCGAAAACTTACGGTGACCCTGACAGGACCGTGGACCTCCGAGTATCGGAGGTTCAGGCAGGGAATGTCGACGTTGAGAATGATCATAATCGATTTTCGATGGCGGAGATACGCCCGCCTGATTTGCGCCATCGTCTCCATGACCCACTTCCCCGATCTGTTTTTCCACTCTTCGAAGGAGCATCTGAACAGGCATATCAGGTAGTCGCTTTCAGACGCTGATAACCCCGATAACGGGGTCAGTTTCATCTGTCAGTGAACAGAATACATTTGGATAAACAAATGTATTCGTTCATACACTGGTATTCCAACCGCGCAGAACTCCGGTAATTTCGAAGGTTGGAATTGGGTGATATCCGCTGGATAGGAGTTCAGGATGCGCAGTTTGAACCAACCTCTTGGCGGCAATGACATGCCGCGTTCCGGCGGACCCGCGACTATGATGCGGCTACCGGCTCAGGAGACCGCGAAGGGGCTCGATGCATGTTTTGTCGGCATCCCGATGGATATTGGGACCTCGAACCGTCCCGGCACGCGACTCGGCCCGCGCCAGATCCGCGATGAAAGCCGAATGCTGCGACCGTACAACATGGCCACCGGTGCCACGCCCTTCGATCACCTTCAGGTCGCCGATATCGGCGATGTGCCGATAAACACCTTCGATCTGAAATCCTCCGTCGGAATTATCGAGGCTCATTACGACGAAATCCTGTCGGCCGGTGCGATCCCGCTGACGCTGGGCGGAGACCATACGCTGACATGGCCGATTCTGAGGGCGATGAAGAATGCCCACGGCCCCGTGGCGCTGATCCATGTGGATGCCCATGCCGATATCAACGAGGCGATGTTCGGAGAGAAGGTTGCGCACGGGTGCCCTTTCCGCCGGGCGTGGGAAGATGGCTGCCTGGACAATGACAGGGTTTTTCAGATCGGTTTGCGTGGCACCGGGTATTCGCGCGACGACTTCAACTGGAGCCGCACGCAGGGCTGGACGGTGGTGCAGGCCGAGGAGTACTGGTACCGGTCCATGGCCCCGTTGATGCAACAAGTACGCGATACCGTGCAGGATATGCCGGTGTATATCTCCTTCGACATCGACAGCCTCGATCCGGCTTTCGCGCCGGGAACGGGCACGGTGGAGCCCGGTGGCCTGTCCACCTGGCAGGCGCTGGAGATCGTGCGGGGATGCGCGGGGCTCAATATCTTGGGCTGCGACCTGGTCGAGGTGTCGCCACCCTATGATCCCTCCGGCAACACGGCACTGATCGCGGCGAATCTGCTATACGAAATGCTCTGCGTCCTGCCCAACGTGCCGCAGAGCACAACAAGACCTTAACCTCAGGGAGACTGAAAATGATGAAAAGACGCGAATTCATTGCTTCGGCCAGCGCGCTCGCGCTGGGAACGCTTGCGGCACCCACCATCGCGCGGGCGCAGGGGACGTCCCTCAAGGTGGGCACCTATGGCGGGTATTTCGAGGAAAGTTTCAAGAAGCACATCTACCCGGATTTCACTGCCGCCACCGGAATCGAGGTCGATTCCATCGCCGAGCCGACCGGCGAGGCGTGGCTGGTTCAGCTTCAGCAGGCCGCCCGCGCCGGACAGGCGCCGGCAGACGTCTCGATGATGGCGCAGGTCGCCCGTATCCGCGGCGAACGTGCGGGGCTCTGGGCCGAACTGGACCGCGGCGCGATGACCAACGTGGACAACCTGCCCGAGCACTTCGTCCATGCCTATGAAGACGGGCGTTTCTACGGCACCGGCGCCGTGGCCTGGTACATCGCGCTGGTGACCAACACGGACGTTTACCCGGAGGCGCCGGAAAGCTGGGCGGCGCTGTGGGACCCGGCCAACGAGAACAGCCTGGGCCTGCTGGCGCTGGCCTCGAACTCCTTCCTGCTGGAGATCACCGCGACCACCCATTTCGGCGGCACCGATATTCTCGCAACCGAGGAGGGCGTGCTGGAGGTGATGAACAAGCTGGCCGAGGTCAAGCCGAACGTTCGCCTGTGGTATCGAGACGAGGGCCAGTTCCAGCAGGCGCTGGAAACTGGCGAAATTCCGATGGGGCAGTATTACCACGACGTGACGGGCTTAGCCGCAGCCGACGGAAAGCCGGTCCGCTCGACCTTCCCAAAGGAGGGTGCGGTGCTCGACTCGGGCTCTTGGGTGGTATCGAAAGCTTCGGATGCGCTGGAGGCCAGCCAAGTCTTCATCGACTACATGTCGCAGCCCGAAATTCAGTCGAAGCTCTCGCGGTTCGTAGGAACCGCTCCGACGATCCCCCGCGACATGACGGATCTGACAGACGAGGAATTCGCCGCCGTGTCTTCGGATCTACCGCCAATCCTGCCGCGCTATGAGCTCTACGTGGACAAGGCCGACTGGGTGAACCAGAAATGGTCTGAGATCGTCACGGGCTGACGCACGTGGCCCCCGGTCGGCCTGCCGCGTGCGGGCCGGCCAAGAATACAGGGATACCCCAATGACAGAGCTGTCGCTGCGCAGCATCACCAAGCGCTTCGGGCGCATGACGGCGGTGGAAGACGTCACCCTCGATATCCCGGACGGCACCTTCGTCTGCCTTCTGGGTCCGTCAGGCTGCGGCAAGACCACCCTGTTGCGCCTGCTCGCGGGACTCGAAGTGCCCAGCCAAGGGCAGGTAATAGTCGCGGGTGAGGACCAGACCAACGTCCCGTCGGAGGAGCGCGAATTCGGCATGGTGTTCCAGTCGCTCGCGCTGTTTCCGCATCTGAGCGTGGCCGAGAACATCGCCTATCCGCTCACGATCCGCGGGCGGCCCAAGGCGGATGTGCGGGCGCGGGTCGAGGAACTGCTGGATCTCGTGCAACTCTCCGGTCTCGGCGACCGGCGCGTGCACCAGCTGTCCGGCGGCCAGCGGCAGCGCGTGGCCATTGCGCGGGGTCTTACCATCGACCCCAAGGTGTTCCTGCTGGACGAGCCGCTCTCGGCGCTCGATGCCAACCTGCGCGAGCACATGCAGGTCGAGCTGCGCCAGCTACAGCAACGGCTCGGCGTGACGACCATCGTCGTGACCCACGATCAAAAAGAGGCTCTGACCATGGCCGACATGGTGATCGTGATGAACGAAGGGCGGGTTCAGCAGATTGGCTCGCCGATGGAGATCTACCGCGATCCCGCCAACGCCTTCGTCGCGGGGTTCATCGGCACCTCGAACCTGCTGCCCTGCACGCTTAACGACGATCGCAGCATCGAGGTCTTCGGCCACCGGTTCGAGGCCGACGCGGAGGACCGGATCAAGGGCGATCCCGGCAGCGGCCTGATGCTCTCGGTGCGGCCCGAAGATGTGCGGACCGAGGCGCAGGGCACCGGGCCCACGGCAAAGGTCATCTTCATCCGCGATCTCGGCGAAAGCATCCAGTTCGTGCTCGACCGGGACGGCCATGAAATCACCGCGCTCTATGCGCCGAGCGCCCGGCCCGATATCCGGCTGGACGACGAGGTCGGCGTGAGCTTTGCACCGGGCAAGCGCGTGGTGTTCCCGGCATGAGCGGGTTGCGGCAGAAACCCACGCCCGGCTGGCTACCGTTCTTACCGGCGGCCTGGCTGGTGGTGTTCTTCCTTGTGCCCTTCGCCATCATGCTCACGGTCAGCGTGGCGCATCGGGTGCAGGGCGGCTTCTACGAGCCGGGGTTCGAGTTCGACAGCTACATGCGCTTCTTCTCGGTTTTCTTCGGACGCATTCTGCTCACCTCGGTCCTGATATCGGTGGGTGCGGCGGTGATCTGCGTTCTTCTGGCCTTTCCGTTCACCCTCGGCCTTGCGCGGATGAATAAGCGGGGGCAGACGCTGGTCCTGGTGATCCTGCTGTCGGTGCTGTCGCTGTCGGAGGTCATCATCGGGTTCTCGCTGTCGACTCTCCTGTCGAAGACGGCTGGCATCGGGAACCTGTTCGCCGCTCTGGGAGTCACCGAGGAGTCGCGGGCCTATACGCCCAGCCTCTTCGCGCTGATGGCCGGCATGTGCTATCTCGCACTGCCCTACTCGGTGCTCGTCCTCTACCCGCCGGTCTCGAGGCTCGACCCGGAACTGGGCGAAGCTGCCCGGATGATGGGCGCCAGCCCGTTCCAGGCCTTCAGGACGATCACGGTGCCCATGCTACGCAAACCGATGATGGGCGCGCTGATCCTTGTCTTCGTGTTCACTCTGGGCATCTACCTCTTGCCGCAGGTTCTGGGCCAGCCGCAGCACTGGACGCTGTCGGTGCACATCACTGACCAAGCGATCTTCCAGTCGAACCTGCCCTTTGCCGCCGCGATGGCTGTCTTTCTGCTGCTGGTCTCGCTGGCGATGGTCGGGCTGTCCCTGCTTCTCGGCCGCGACAAGGGGGGCGGAGCATGACGCGCCGCCTGCAAGTGAGCTATGTCGTCGTCATCCTGCTGTTGCTGGCCGCGCCGATCGTGGTTGTGGCCGGGGTCTCCCTGAACGGCCAGCAAAGCCTGCTCTTTCCCCCGCAGGATCTCTCGCTGAAATGGTACGTGGAGCTTTTCCGCAATTCGGACTGGCTGATCCCGCTGCGCAACTCGCTCGTCATCGCCGCGGCCTCCAGCCTGCTGGCCGTCGCCGTCGCGTTGCCCTTGGCGCTGCACGCATGGTCGCGGGCCAACTGGCTCAGTCGGGCGCTCTACGTGCTGGGCGTGGCCCCGTTCCTGCTGCCGCCGGTGATCTCGGCCCTCGGCTTCCTGGTCTTCTGGATCTCGATCGGCATGTATGGCCAGATGACCGCCACGATCATTTCGCACGGCGTGTTCCTCGTTACCCTGCCGGTGGTCACGATCAGCCTCGGCCTGGCCTCGGTGGACTCGTCGCTGATCGAGGCGGCGCGGACCATGGGCGCCCGGCGCGGACAGGTGCTGCGGACCGTGATCCTGCCGCTCCTGACGCCCTACATGATCTCGGGCTATGCCTTTGCCTTCGTGCTGTCGCTGAACGAGTACATCATCGCCTACATGGTGGCCGGTTTTACCGTGGAGACCCTGCCTATCAAAATCTTCAACTCCCTGCGTTATGGCTACACGCCCATCATGGGCGTGGTCTCGGTGATCTTCGTTGGCCTCGCCGCGCTGACATTCGGTCTGATCGGGCGCTTTGGAAATCTCCCGCGCCTTCTCGGGGCTGAAAGGGTGGGGAATGACTGAGCTTCCCGACATCATGCTGGCCGCGCTGTGCAACGCGTCAGTCAAGCCGTTTCGCCTGAACCGGGTTCCGGTGCCGCGGCCCGCTAAGGGCGACTACCTTGTCTTGATGGGGGCCTGCGGGCTGGGGCTCGACTTCACGAACAAGGAGAGAGGATGATGTTGAGATTGGGTTTGTGGCAGGGAGAGGGCGTGCCAGACAACCGGGTGGCTACCTTGCAGGAGGTGGAGCGTGTTCTTGCGGATGCCGTCGAAGCGGGCGCGAGTCTCGTGGTGTTCCCGGAGGGCTATCTGACAGGTTACTATATCCCCGAGCTGAAAACCGATGATCTGGCCGATGTCGAGGAGGCGCTGGTTGCCGTTGGCCGAATTGCAGCCGAGAAGGCCGTGCCGGTCGTGATGGGTGCGCATGTGCTATCTGCTGAAGGGACGCGCAACGCGGCCATAGCCTTTTCCTCGGCCGGTGAAGAGCTGGGGCGCTACTACAAGCGCCTGTTGTTCGGAGACTGGGAAAAAGAAACCTTCGTGCCCGGCAGCCACCCCACGCGCTTTGAGATTGACGGCCTGAGCGTCGGCGTTCTGATCTGTTATGATGTCGAATTCCCCGAGCTTGTCCGCGAAGAGGCCCAGGCCGGCACCGATCTTGTAGTTGTGCCGACCGCGCTCATGTCACCGCACCAGCGCATTGCGCGCCAACTTGTGCCCGTCAGATCGATGGAGAACCAGATCTTCCTTGGATACGCGAACCGCACTGGCGCGGAACACGGGCTCGATTTCGTCGGCCTGTCCTCGATCAGCGGGCCCAATGGAGAAAGCCTGGCGTCCGCCGAAACGGCGCCGAAGCTTCTTCTGGCCGATCTCGATCCCGGGCTCCTGCAGCACGAGCGCGCCGATAACAGCTATCTGGAAGACCTCGAACGGTTCAGGAACGGCTGACAGGGCAGGGTCTTATTTGCACCAGTAGAGAGACAGGATCTCCTTGCGGAAAAGGTCGATCGTGGCGGGCCGCGGGCCTTTCCGGCTCACGATATTTATAGGCACGTCAAGATTAGGGTCGACAAAGGGCAATCGGCGCAAATTTCCGGCCTTTACATGGGGGTGTGCCGCATGCTCCGGCAACAATCCCAGGAATGCGCCGCTCAGAACCAGCGCCATCTGCGCCTCAATCTCCTGAACGAAGGTGTCCTTTTCCGAGAGGTCCCAACCGCGCTGACGCCGCCTGCTCCAGTAGCGGCGATGAGCCCAGGCGAACCCGGTGTAATCGCAACCTGTGAGGCTGTTGTCCAGCTGATCGAACAGAACGTGTGGGGAACCACAGTAGAGCGCGTGGCGTTCGTGGTAGATGATTTGGTAGTCCAACCCACTAACCAGGTTATCGAATCCGCCTATCCCCAAGTCGAAGCTCCCGTCGAGTATGCCGCTCAGGATGTCTTGGGGACGCTCGACCGTCAGTTCGACGCGAACCGCCGGAGCGGCTTCGACGAAGGCCTTGATTGCCTCTGGAAGGCGGAATTCCGGATCACTGATAAGGCAATCGACGGCGGCGATCTTGATGTGCCCGACGAGGCTGCCTCGCAGTTCGGCCAGTTTGCTCTCGTGGGCGGCCATCGTGGCGAGCAGCGATTGGCTCATCTCATGTACGATCCGGCCTTTTTCCGTCAACAGAAATCCGCGCCGCCCGCGTTGGCAAAGCTTTACCCCGAGCCGCTCTTCCAAGGCGGTGATGTGATTGGATATCGTAGGTTGACTGAGGCCAAGCTCGACCTGGGCCGCAGACATGCCGCTGTTTCGAACGACGCTGTTGAATACATTAAGGAGATGCAGTTCGGTTCCGGTGATTTTCATCCTCACATAGAACCAAACAAGCCGTGCACTTAACAAGCCAATAGTTGGAGGAGAGAATGGATACCCTTCCACTACCTGCCTGGCCGTCGCCGAGCGAATCCGACATCGCGGACTTGATGAGTCGGTTCTTCAGGATCATTCCATTCGGAAGAGGCAGCGGGGCAAATGTCCCGGTCAATGATTGTGTGGTAGAGTCGTGGTGTCGGCAAACCGTGTTGGCGCGGGGCCTGAGACGAGCAGGGTTCTGAAGATTTCGAGGTAGCTGCCGTCGTGGTTGTCGCGGGCGGCGTGCCATCGTCCATACCTGCACGCTCCGCTACCGGTGAGAATACTTTATGAGCGGCTGCGCACCATTCGATGTCATGGACGCGCCGGAACGCTTGGCCACGAGGCTGGCGAAGATGACCTTTGACTTGCGAAGCCGCCAGCTCAGCAGAATCGAAACCCCGATATGGGTGTAGTGAAAACCCCCCGGATCGGGCAGAAATCTTCGAGTGGGTCGGCCATGCGCGGGCCGACTGCCAACGACCGCATTTCCAGCAGGAAGGACCCTTTCCCGCACTCAAGCATGTCCGCCGAAGCGCAGCGACACAAGCTCTCCAAATCGCACGGGTTCGCCAGGGTCGGCCCGGAAATCCCAGCCGTGTGACAGTAGTCTGTGACCGAGATCGGCAGGGGCAATTTTTCGATATCTGTTGGCGGTATCGGCGCGATTCCAGCCCCCCTGGTCGAGCAGCGTCGCCCAGTCCTTGGTCTGCGCCTGTTACCAAGTGGCCCAGGTGTGGCGGCATGAATAGGGCACCACCTCCGGCCCCAGGCCCGCGGCCTCCCGCACCTTCCTGAAGGCGACCGCCATCTGCCCACCGCGGTTTTTCCGGAAGACGTAGGGCTCTCCATTTGGTGCCGGAAAGGCAGGCCCCTCTTCGGGGATCGGGCTGATCAGATCCACGGAGCGCAATGGCAGACGGACAAACCGAGCCCGATAGACCGTCTTTGTTCCGGGCAACCACCATTCCCTCGTCGTGGGATTCCAATCCTTTGCGTCCAGCCCCATTGTCTCACCGGGTCCGGCGCCGGTGCCGAGCATGAACGCGATCTTGCGGAGGGTTTCCAGATTTGGGTCTCGAAGGTTGGCCGCGGCAGGGTTCGCGGCGGCCACGAGCAGTCTTTCTGCTTCTTCCGGCGACAGCCACCGCATTCGCCGTGTGTCGGGCAGCTTTTCCCGGCGGTTTCCGGCCGCGAAATTCAGAACCGCCTTGATCGGCACGCGAAGTTGCCGCCTGACTGTCTCGGGCTTCGCGTTCGGGTACAGCGTTCTGGCGGCACGGGCGATCACCAGTTCGTCGATCTCGTCACATAGGTGCTTCCGACCAAAGTAGTTCACGATACGTTGTAGAAATCGGGCTTCTCCACCGGCATCGATGTAGAGGCCAGCCGCCTCAGCGAAGGTCGGCCGTTTCTTAGGGCCCGGCTCCATGCTCTGCGACCGCCATGCTTCGGCGTAGATATTCTTCGCACTGGCTTTTGCCACATCCACGAGGCCTTTTTCATGGATCGGCAAACGCCGTCTGATGCGGTGTCCGTTCACCCGAAAATCGATGACCCAAGCACCGCGTTTCTCCGACCAATATGGTTCCCAAGGTTGCTTTGTTGACAAATCGCACCTCCTTCGACAGCGTGTGCAAGGAAGGTTGGCCAATCACGCGAAAGGCGAAGCGATTTCTACGAATTTTTTGCGGTATTGGTGGGGCTCAAGGAGCTGTCCATGTCCAGCACGAGATACTTCAGCCCGTTGCGGCCATGAAACCGGTCGATCCACTGCCCGTTCAGATCGGCCAGCGCCGCCCGGTTCTCGGCCAAGGCAAGCGTCTCGGTCTCAAACCGCCCCATCTGGGAAGCCGAGGCCGCCTGTGCGTTAACAGCCCGGCCACCCACGACCTGGCGCATGACGGGATCGAGGGCGAGACGGTCGGCATCTTTGACATCCTCGTAGCCCGCCAACCGCCCAAAGACCAACTGCCGGAACGGCCCGTCAAGCCGGTGGACGGTGTTCTTGCCTGGACGATTATCGCACAGCGTCGCTCACGCAACGAAAAGTGCATGTCGTCAATGCAAACACAGGGCGATGCCTGAGGGAATAGCTGCATCGACAGTCAATATCGGCTGTAATCAGCCTCAGATCCGAATTCGTCCTGGAGCCGCTCCGCTAACTCGTCGAGGTCCTCCTCTTCCAGATCGACGCCGATCTGTCGACTGAAGTCGATAGCGCCACCGGTGTCGAAGTCAGCTATGAATCTCCCTTCTGACCTGAGGTCGTACAGAAGCGAAGCATACGTCCGCCAGCCCAGGAATCTTGCGACAATTTCTGTTCGATGCGCGGCTTTGGCATGCGGAATCGACATCAGCGCTTGCTGTTTTAGCGCCTTGAGCCGATCGAGTGTCAGCAGGAAGCCAGTCAATTGCTATTCCTCAATTATTACGTTGGGTGAGTGACGGCGTGGATCACGACTGAGCGGCCTTTTCTATTCCTCAGAGATCCTCTTGGCGATGTTGAAGAATTCTTGATCCTGCGACTTTGACCTCATGGATATTCCCACCACGTGACCATCGTTCCAAAATGACATGCCGTTCTTGTTCAGAGCGGTTAGCAACATTTCTACACTCTCGCGGCGAATGGGTGCCCCAGGCATCGATCCTTGTCGCGAACAACCCCGGCGACTGGCAGACGGTTTCCGCCCGTCTCGGCGATACGGAATTCACCTGCCGCAAGCATTATGCCTGGATCCATGAAGAAGCCTTGATCCTTGAGGGACATCCGCCAAAACAGCCATGCGAGCGATTGCACGACGCTGGCTTGCTCTGCATGAAGAAATCCAGTCGCACGACCAAGAACTTGACCGACTGGTCCGGGAGAAAGCACCCGAGCTGATGAAGTCGCATGGCATCTCCACAATGACCGTCGCCGAGATGCTGATCCTCGT
>NZ_JAAORB010000043.1 GCF_011601345.1 Roseovarius gahaiensis | reverse complement strand
GCTGTCTCGCAACAACAATTCAACCAGATACGCCGCCAACCTTCAAATCGCCCAAACACCAGATCCAGTCATAACTCGGATAGAATTTGAGGTGGTCGCAGGCGGTGCGCAGTGAATGCGCACCCTACGCTGTGTGATGCTCAGCAGCTGGAGTGCAGCAAGTTCGACCTCTTACACCGAAAGCCGATCACTCATCCATCTTCAGCGCCGAGATGAACGCTTGCTGCGGGATTTCCACCTTGCCGAACTGGCGCATCTTCTTTTTGCCCGCCTTCTGCTTGTCCAGCAGTTTCTTCTTACGGCTCACGTCGCCGCCATAGCATTTGGCAGTGACGTCCTTGCGCATGGCGGACAGCGTTTCGCGGGCGATGACCTTGCCTCCGATGGCCGCTTGGATCGGGATTTTGAACATGTGGCGCGGGATTAGATCCTTGAGCTTTTCGCACATGGCACGGCCACGCATTTCGGCCCGGTCGCGGTGCACCATCATCGACAGCGCATCGACCGGTTCGTCATTCACCAGCACCTGCATTTTCACAAGGTTGTCGGGCCGATAGCCCGTGATCTCGTAATCGAACGACGCATAACCCTTGGTCACCGATTTCAGGCGGTCGTAGAAATCGAACACCACCTCGTTGAGCGGCAGGTCATAGACCACCATGGCGCGGGCACCGGCGTAGGTCAGGTCCATCTGGATGCCGCGACGGTCTTGGCAGAGCTTCAGAACGTCGCCAAGGAATTCGTCGGGCACAAGGATGGTGGCCTTGATACGCGGTTCTTCGACGTGATCCACATAGGTCAGGTCGGGCATGTCGGCGGGGTTGTGCAACTCCTCCATCGTGCCGTCTTTCATGTAGATATGATAGACGACCGAGGGCGCGGTGGTGATCAGTTCGATATCGTATTCGCGTTCGATCCGGTCACGGATAACTTCAAGGTGCAAAAGCCCAAGGAACCCGCAGCGGAAGCCAAACCCAAGCGCGGCAGAATTTTCCATTTCGTAGGAAAATGAGGCGTCGTTGAGGGCCAGTTTCTCGATCGCGTCGCGCAGGCTTTCAAATTCCGAGGAATCGACCGGGAACAACCCGCAAAACACCACCGGCACCGAGGGTGCGAAGCCCGGAAGCGGGGTTTCGCACTGCTTTTTCTCGTGGGTAATCGTGTCGCCCACGCGGGTATCGCGCACCTGTTTGATAGAGGCGGTGATAAAGCCGATCTCGCCCGGGCCCAGCTCATCGACCACGGTCATTTCAGGGCGGAACACGCCGATGCGGTCAACTCCATAGGTGGCCCCGGTTTGAATCATCCGGATCTTGTCGCCCTTTTTCATCACCCCGTCCATGATCCGGACCAGCACGACAACGCCAAGGTAGGGGTCATACTTACTGTCCACCAGCATCGCCTTGAGCGGCGCGTCACGATCACCCTTGGGCGCGGGCAGGTGATGAACAATCGCCTCAAGGGTTTCGACAATGCCTTCGCCCGTCTTGGCCGAGACCGGGATCGCGCCGGAGGCGTCGATGCCGATCACATCCTCGATCTGTTCGGCGGCTCGATCAAGGTCACTGGCGGGCAGATCGATCTTGTTGAGCACCGGAATCAGCTCATGATTGGCCTCAATCGCCTGATAGACATTGGCCAGCGTTTGCGCCTCGACCCCTTGGGTGCTGTCGACCACCAAAAGCGAGCCTTCGACCGCGCGCATCGAGCGCGAGACCTCATACGCGAAATCGACGTGGCCGGGTGTGTCGATCAGGTTCAACACATATTGTTCACCGTTCTGAGCGGTATAGTCGATGCGGACAGTGTTGGCTTTGATGGTGATACCACGTTCGCGTTCGATATCCATCGCGTCCAGAAGCTGTTCCTTCATGTCGCGTTCGGCCACGGTGTCGGTCATCTGGATCAGACGATCGGCGAGTGTGGATTTGCCGTGGTCGATATGCGCCACGATCGAGAAATTGCGGATATGCGAGAGCGGTGTCATGGTAGGGGGATATGCGGTGTAATTGCGTGGGGGTCAATGGGCTGCGTGAAGGGGCCGCAACCCTTTGTGCATTTGACCGAACGCGGTTTGCACCCCGTTTTAGCACGAACGGCCAAAGGAGGTCCGACATGAGCGAAGCAATTGCCATTCAGGCCCGGATCACCGGGCGGGTGCAGGGGGTGTCTTTTCGGGCATGGACGCACGCCCAGGCACAGGCGCGCGGGCTGGTCGGCTGGGTCCAGAACGAGCCCGACGGCGCGGTGCGCGCATGCATCGAAGGGCCGCGTGCAGTGGTGCAGGAGATGCTGACCGCGCTGCATGACGGGCCACCTGCGGCGCGGGTGGATCGGGTGGACAGCACCGACGCCACCCCAGATGGGTTTGAAACCTTCGAGATACGGCGATGAGCCGGCTTGCTGTCTTGTCAGACGTGGAGAGCGCGGAAACTTGAAAAGTTTCCGGTCCGATTTCTTTTAAAGAAATCGGCCCCTTACCCCGTCCGCGTGCCGATACGGCGGGTCATGTCCAGCATACGGCAGGAAAAGCCCCATTCATTGTCATACCAGCCAAACACCCGAAGCAGACCGCCAGCCGACACCGAGGTTTCCGGGCCGACAAGGATCACCGACTCGGGCCGCCCGCGCAAATCGGAACTGACCAGCGGCTGTTCGGTCCAGCCAAACACGGGCGAACGGTCGGCGGCCGCGCGCAGCACGGCGTTGACCGCATCTTCGCTGACGCTCTGGTGGGTCTGCACGGTCAGGTCGATGCACGACACGCTGGCGGTGGGCACACGGATCGCGCGAGCCTCGATCCGGCCTTTCATGTGGGGCAGAACAAGGCCTGTCTGATCTTGCGCGCTGGTCGTGGTCGGCACCATCGACAGGGCAGCGGCGCGGCTGCGCTCGGGCGCGCTGCGGGGTTTGTCCACCGTGGGCTGGCTGCCGGTGTAGCAATGCACCGTGGTCATCTGGCCGCTGACGACGCCAAACGCGTCGTCCAACAGGCGCACCAAAGGGGCCAACGCATTGGTGGTGCAAGACGCGTTAGAGATAATCCGCGCGTCGCCGAAATCATCCTCGTTCGCGCCCAAAACCAGCGTGACATCCGCCTCGGCGGACGGACCCGAGACCAGCACGGCGGCGGCCCCGGCCTCAAGCCCGCGTTCGGCCATGGCGCGCGCGCCGCCCATGCCAGTGCATTCCAACACCACATCGACGCCCGAAAGGTCCAGCGCGCGCAGGTCGGGTGCCGCATGGAAGGGGATCGCCCGGCCATCGACGATCAGGGCCGCCTCATCGGTGGCCACGGTGCCGGGCCATGGGCCAAACACGCTGTCGTATTGGAACAGGTAAGCACAGGTCGACAGCGGCTCGATCTCGTTGATCAGGACAAGTTCGATATCCGGGGCATCGCGCAACAGGATGCGCAGCAAGGTCCGGCCGATACGGCCAAACCCGTTGAGGGCAACACGAATGGGGCGGGTTTGCATGGGCAGGCCTCTGGCTGATCAGACGTGTCGGCACACTGACGCGACCAGGCGGGAATGCCAACCGTGAAAGTCTGGTTAATCCTCAAACGGTTCGATCAGATCCGGCCCGCTGGCGCGGTTCGAGTTTACCTTTGGATCGACACGCCAGAAGGTCAGCGCATCGTCGGGGGCAGCTTGCATCAGCGTAGCGGCCCCGTGCCCCGCTTCACCCAGCCACAAGGGCCAGTCATCTTGCGCCACGATCACCGGCATCCGGTGATGAATGCGCGCCATGGCCGGATTGGCGGCACAGGTGACGATGGCGCAGCTCGTCACACGGTCCGCGCCCTGCCCCCAGTCTTGCCAGATCCCGGCAAAAGCCAGAGGCGTTTCATCCGCGTGCCGGATGAACCACGGCAGGCGATTGCCGCTGTCATCCTTTGTCCATTCATAAAAGCCGCTGGCCGGGATCAGGCAGCGCCGTTCACGGCAAGCTGCCGCAAAGGCGGGTTTGCGCGCGATGGTTTCGGCGCGGGCGTTGATCAAAAGCGGTCCATCGGTGGGCGTTTTATACCAATGCGGGATGAAGCCCCATCGCATCGCGCTCAGGCGGCGCTGACCGTTCGGTGCGCTGACCACATGCACCGGATTGGTGGGGCAGACGTTGTAGTTGGGCGTCTGCGGCAAATCATTGGCCGGGGCCGCAGCAAACAGCTGCGCCATAGCATCATTGGGCAAAGTGACCGCGAACCGCCCGCACATCGGCCCTACCCCTTGAGCAACGCTGAATACAGCAACAGGCCCCAAGGCGCCGTCGCCTGTTCGATTTTCGCCCAAAGCGCGCCCATGCCAATGGGATCGGTGCCAGTGTGCTGCGCAATTTGGCTCAGGCTGCGGCGGCCATTGATCGCCGCGATCAGGGGGGCGGCGTGTTTGGGCAGGGCAAGGCGCGCAGTGGTGGTGCCAAAGGCCATCTTTGGGTGCTGCCCCCGCGCCACGGCCTGCGCCAGCGCACGCGGGTCCACCCCTTTTAGGTGCGGGATCAGCGCGCGGTTGCCACCCGTGGCGGGCGCGCGTGCCTCATCACCGGCCACGGCATAGCCGACATGGGCTTTGATCGTGCCGTTCAATTGCTCGGCCACGGCCATCGCCTGTATGTCGGTCAGGTGATCCGGCCGATCAGTCAGGCGCGATAGGTCGTATAGCGCGGGCATGGTGAACCCCGACAGCGCCCAGCCTGTGGCCTGCATCACCTCATGCAGGTCCAAGACCGTAAACGCGCGATCCTGACTGTGCAAAAGCAAGTCGTAAAACCCTGCGTCACTGTCCTTGTGATCGCCAAGGTTGGGGTTGCTGCGGAACGGGTGGCCCTTGGGCAACTCCCCGATCAGCCTACGCGCCTGCTCCAGCCTCTCGGCGGGGGGCATCCCTGCGTAAAGCGCGCCAAACGCGGCCTGCAACGGATACACCCCCGCGCGGCCATAGGGCGCATAAACCATGAACCCCAACCCGCCGCCGGGGGCCAAGGCCGCGCGCAAGGCCGCGAACCCTGCCGCCGGGTCGGGCAGGTGGTGCAGCACGCCGCAACAGTCGATATAGTCGAACTGGCCCAGATCGGGCGCATCCAGCAAGCTGCCGGTGACAAAGCTGATACCCGTCAGCCCGCGCGCCTGCGCCCGTGCCTCGGCCACTTTGCGCGAGGCCGTCGACAGGTCGACATATGTGATCTGTGCCGGGCGGCCTGCCTGTTTCATCAACGTGGCCAGTTGAATCAACCCGTCGCCCGTGCCGCCGCCCGCCACCAGCACCCGCAGCGGCTGTGACCAGTCGCGCTGCCCGCCAAACAGATAATGGTCAATTTCCAGCGGATGCGACGGCGAGCCGGTGATCAGGCGCTTGGCCTCGTCGGCGGGATCGCGTTCGGGGTATGGGTAGGCTTCGTATTGGTCCTTGACGGTCGTCATCGGCGGCTCGGGCTTGGGGGCGTGTTGACCTTCACAATGCCGCGTTTGAGGCGGGATGCAAAGCCGCAAAGCGGGATTGTTCGCATTGCCGCTTGACCGATCCACAGCAGCAGGGCATCACCGCGCCATGCTGATTTACAAGATTTTCCGCACCGACGAATGGCAAGAATTGCGCAAGGCAGGCACCAGCCACGGCGCGCCTGTCGATCTGGCCGATGGCTATATCCATTTCTCGACCGCCGAACAGGCGCCGGACACCGCAGCCAAGCATTTTGCGGGGCAAGACGCGCTGATGCTGGTGACGGTCGACACCGACAGGCTGGGCGATGCCCTGAAATGGGAGCCTTCGCGCGGCGGTGCTTTGTTTCCGCACCTCTACCGCGCCTTGCGGCTGGAGGATGTGCATTGGGCGCAACCGCTGCCGCTGGTCGATGGCGCGCATCAGTTCCCGGCGGGCCTGTCATGAGCAGGCTTGAAAAGCTGGGGCTGGCCGCCCTGCACCGGCTGGAGCCCGAAACCGCACACAAGGCCGCGCTGATGGCGTTGCGCAGCGGGCTGACGCCCCTGCCCGGCCTTGTGACATCCGACAGGTTGCGCAGCACGGTGGCGGGGCTGAGCCTGCCCAATCCGGTGGGTCTGGCCGCAGGGTTTGACAAGAACGCACAGGCGCTTGCGCCGCTCAGCCGTGCAGGCTTTGGCTTTGTCGAAGTAGGCGCGGTCACACCGCGCCCGCAGCCCGGCAACCCGCGCCCACGCCTGTTTCGGCTGGCCAAGGACCGTGCGGTGATCAATCGCTTCGGCTTTAACAACGACGGGATGGAGGTCGTGGCCGCACGGCTGGCTGACCGCCCCAAGGATGCGGTGATCGGCCTGAACCTTGGGGCCAACAAGGACAGTGCCGACCGGGCCGAGGATTTCGCGCGCGTACTGGCGCATTGTGGGCGGCATCTGGATTTCGCGACGGTCAATGTGTCAAGCCCCAACACCGAAAAACTGCGCGACCTGCAAGGCGCCGAGGCGCTGGCGCAATTGCTGCGCGGCGTGATGGAGGCGCGCGACTGGCTGCCCGATCCGATCCCCGTTTTCCTGAAAATCGCACCGGATCTGAGTGATGCAGAGCTGTCGGAAATTGCCGATGTGGCGCGGGCATCGGGCCTGTCAGGCATCATCGCCACCAACACCACGCTGGACCGCGACGGGCTGCACGGGCCGCATGCGCAGGAAAAGGGCGGGCTGTCGGGCGCGCCGCTGTTTGAAAAATCGACGCGGGTGCTGGCGCGGTTGTCGCAGTTGACGGCGGGGGACATGCCGCTGATCGGCGTCGGCGGCGTGGCCAATGCCGAACAAGCCTATGCCAAGATCCGCGCCGGCGCGAGCGCGGTGCAGCTTTACTCCGCGCTGGTCTATGACGGGATATCGCTGGTGGCACGCATTGCGCAGGGGCTTGATGATCTGCTGGCGCGCGACGGGTTTGCAAATGTGGCCGACGCGGTTGGCACGGGACGGGATGACTGGCTATGATTACCATCTGGCACAATCCGCGATGCAGCAAGTCACGGCAGGCGCTTGCGCTGCTGGAGGCGCGCGGCGACGACATAACGATACGCCGATATCTGGATGACGCGCCAAGCGTGGACGAGCTACGCCTGACGCGCGACACGCTGGGGCTGCGCGCCATCGACATGATGCGTCCCGGCGAGGCCCTGTTCAAAGAGCTTGGCCTGTCGAAAACCGACGATGACGCGACGCTGATCGCGGCGATGGCCGCCCATCCTAAGCTGATCGAACGCCCGATTGTGTTTGCCAATGCGCGCGCCATGATCGGCCGCCCGCCCGAGCGGGTTCTGGACATCTTGTAAGGGCTTTGCGCGGCGGCCATGCTGGCCTAAATTGGGGCGTAACGCCAAAACAACAGGAACCGGCACGACAATGGCAGGCGACACGGCAAGCACCCGGCAGAAACGCGGCCCTTGGGCGTGGATCGACGCTGTGGTGTTTGATCTGGCGCGGCAGATGCGATGGACCTTCCTGCCGCCTCTGATGGTCTATTTCGCCGCCGGGTTTTCTGGGCTGACCGGGATTGTCGGCACGTTTTTCGTCAAGGAATACCTTGACTTGTCCGCCGCCTATCTGGCCGGTCTGGCATTTTGGGCCGGGCTGCCATGGGCGCTGAAAATGCCGCTTGGGCATTTGGTGGACATCATCTGGCGCTGGAAATGGCTGCTGGTCTATCTGGGCGCGGGGCTGATCGGGCTGAGCATGATCATCATGTATCTGGTCATCACCCAGACCGAGATGATGAATGCGATCATGCCGATCAATGCGTGGTATATCACGTCGTTCCTACTCAGCCCCTGTGGATTGGTCATCCAAGACGCGGTCGCCGATGCGATGTCGGTCGAGGCAGTGCCACGGGTGGACGCGGCAGGCGATCCGATCGACGAAGAGCAATCACGCGGCCTGCATGTCACCATGCAGACCTTGGGCCGCTTCGCGCTGATTTCCGGCACCGTGGCGGTGGCGGCGATGAACATCTGGATGTTTCGCGGCATCGAGGCGATGGATGCCGCCGCCAAGGCCGACATCTATGCCACGATCTATCTGCTAGCCCTGTCCATTCCGCTGGTGTCGGTCAGCGGTGTGATGCTGGCCGGGGTTCAGAAATACCGCGCCCGCCACAACATGATGCGCAAAGGGTTAACCGCCGCCGAGGCGGACACCCTGTTCGAGCGTCCCGACGAGCATACCAAGCCGAACCCTTGGTATTTCATCGGCGGCGGGGCCTTTGTGGCGCTGACACTGGCGGTGGGCTTGGGGCAAGTGCCCTATGCACAAGAGATCGTCTTTGTCGGGTCGATGCTGATCGTGCTGCTGCTGATGCGCCAGCTGATCAAGGTGCTGACACCCGCAAAGGCGCGGGCGCTGATCGGCACGGCGACGATCATCTTCATGTTCCGCGCCGTGCCCCGGCCCGGCGACGGGATCACATGGTTCAACATCGACGTTTTGGGATTTGACCAACAATTCCTGTCAATCCTGTCGCTGATCACCTCGGTGCTGACACTGGTGGGCATGGTGGTGCTGCGCCCGATGATGGCCAGCCGCCCAATCGTTTGGATCGTGGCGATGCTGGCGTGGATTGCCCGCAATGCGCCTGACAACCTCAAGGCGACATTCTTTGCGGTCATGGCCTCGTTCACCAATCTGGCGCTGTCGGCCTCCAGCCTGACGACCAAATACCTCAATCAAGTATTCACCGTGACGCGCGAAGTCACCGACCCCGACACCGGTGCAGTGACGGTGCCGGCGGATTACTCGGAACTGGGCGTGTTGCTGATCGTGGTGACGGCCATCACGGTGGGCATCCCGCTGCTGGTGATCGGAATGGTGCAGCAGTCACGCCTGCGCACAACAGACTGAGCTTTTCCAAACGGTGCGGCTGCGCCGCGCATGATGGTATGTGCGAGGGGCGCTGCCCCTCGCGCTCCCCGGGATATTTTCAAACAGAAGAAGGCGGATGTGCCGCGCGTTCCAATGCGGGGTAGCGAAAGGCCAGCGTGGCGGCACGGGCGACAAAGCTGATCAACAGCGCGGCCCAAAGCCCGTGGTTGCCCATTCCCGGCACCAGAACAGCCACCGCCCCCGCATAGGTGGCAAGGCTGAGCGCCATCATGTTGCGCATATCGCGGGTACGGGTCGCGCCGATGAAGATCCCATCCAGCATATAGGAGCCCAGCCCAAGCACAGGCGCGGCCACCATCCACGGCAAATAGGTGCGCGCGGCGTTTTGCACCGCCTCAACCTTGGCCATGGTGTCGATGATCCACGGCCCAAGCGTGGCAAAACCCGTGGCAAGGAACACAACGCTGATCAGGCCCCATTGGCTGCTGACCACAGCGGCGCGGCGCAATTGGCCCGGCGCATGACGGCCCATCGCATAACCCACCAAGACCTCGGCGGCGAAGGCAAAGCCATCAAGCGCATAGGCGGTGATTTGCAGGAATTGAAGTAGCACCTGATTGGCCGCCAATGTCACATCCCCGAAATCGGCCCCCAGAAACAGGAACGACACGAAGATTCCTTGCAGCATCAACGAGCGCAGCAGAATATCGCCATTGACCTGCGCCATGCGTTTCAGCGCGGGCGGGTCGAACACGCGCGCCCAATCGCGCCAAGCGGGCACCTTGAAGGCATCGCGGCACAGCCAAAGCCCAAGCGCCAGCCCGCCCCATTCCGCGATGAAGGTGGCCAGCGCCACGCCCTCAACGCCCCAGCCAAGCCCCAGTACGAACCACAGATCCAGCACGATATTTACCGTGTTCATCACCAGTTGCACAAGCAGCACGGCGCGCGTGCGTTCAAGCGCGATCAGCCAGCCGGTGACGCCATACAGCGCGATGATGGCCGGGGCGCTGAACACCCGGATCGACATGTAGTCTTGGGCAAGGGATTCGACCTGTTCGCTGGCCGGGGCCAACATAAAGGCCCCGGCAAATAGCGGCATTTGCAGTGCGATCACCAATAGGCCACCAACCAGCGCGATCATCAGCGCACGGGTCAGCAGCGCGGCGACCTCGCCCTGCCGTCCAGCGCCATGGGCCTGACTGGTCAGCCCGGTGGTGCCCATGCGCAGAAAGCCAAACACCCAGTAGACTGCCGACAGGATGACCGCGCCGATGCCAACGGCCCCGATGGGCGCGGCCTGCCCCAATTGCCCCACCACGCCGGTATCGACCGCGCCCAGAATGGGCACGGTGATGTTGGCCAGCACAATCGGCAGGGCGATGTTCAGGACGCGCTTGTGCGTAATCTCTTGCGCGCCGGTCTCGGCCTCAGCCATCGTTGGCGCGTGGCATCAGGAAATGGCCCGAGGCCTGCGCGAAGGGGCGCGCACGATTGTCTTGCCACGCCTCGACCTTGACCGAGGCATAGCGCCGCCCCGAGCGCGCCACATGCGCGCGGGCATAGGCATCGCGCGGCAAGCCCGAGCGCAGGTAATCAACGGTAAAGTCGATGGTCTTGGGCAGGCGCGGCAGGTTGCCCTTGGCCAATTCATCCGGATCCAGCGCGCCGCTTTCGATGCGGTCCCACAGCATCGCCCAGCTTAGGCCGATGATGGCCGTCACTTCCAGAAACGCCGCCGTCGCCCCACCATGCAGCGCGGGCAGCAACGGGTTACCGATCAACCGATCCTGAAACGGCATCACCGCAGTCAACTCATCGCCGCGGCGGTCAAATTCAATGCCCAGAAACTGAATGTAAGGCACGCCTTGGATCAGCGCATTCAGCGCGGCATCGCGGCGTTGTTTGACGACTTGCACGGGCTCTGGACGGGGGCGCGTCATCATTTCGCCTCAACTGTGAATGTGCCGGTGGCGGTGGCCACTGGGCGGGAGTCGTCATCATCCATGGCGCGGGCGCGCACAAAGGCGACCGAGCGAGTAATATGGTAGCATTCGGCACGGGTGCGAATGGTTTGACCGGGCGTCGCCGGGCGCATGTAATCGATGCGCAGGTCGATGGTGGCCGTGGTGCCGGGGTTCTTGGGGTGACTCATCGCCGCCGCACCGCAGCAGGTATCCATCAGGGCCGAGACTGCGCCGCCATGGATCACGCCGGTTTCCGGGTCACCGATAAAGCGCCTGTCATAGGGCATGGATATCTCGGCGGTGCCCTCACCAATCTCTGTCAGTTCCATGCCCAAGGCCTGCGAATGCGGAATCGCGCCGATGAACTGTTCTGCGATCTTGGTTTTATCAACGCTCATGCGGAAACCCGATTGGAAAATCTTTCGTTCCACCCTTTATGGGCCTGAATGGCGTGCGGCTGCAAGGGTGGCGGTTGCCCTTGTTTACACGTGGGTCTACGTTGCCACCAAGGAGCGTTTGCCGATGTCTGAAACCCGCCTGCCTTTCAAGGAAATGTGCGCCACCTTCGATGTGACGCCGCGCACCTTGCGATATTACGAGTATATCGAATTGATCAGCCCCGAGCGCGAGGGGCGGTCACGGTTTTACGGCCCCAAGGAAATTGCCCGGATGACCCTGATCTTGCGCGGCCGAAAGTTTGGCTTTGCGCTGGAAGAAATCCGGCAATGGCTGCTGATTTACGAACATGAAGGCACTGAGGCGCAGATGCGCGCATGGATCGAACTGGCCGACCGGCAATTAAGCGAATTGGCCGACCAAAAGGCGCAGCTAGAGGACACGATGCAAGAGCTTCAGGCGCTGCGCGATGACACCGTGGCCAGCTTGCCCTGAGCCGACCGGGCCGCGCCAGCGATATAAAATTGCACGGTCTGGCGGGTGACCTTGCTGGATCTTACGTAAACCTGAAAATGACGTGACGTATCTATTACGTCAACGTGATCACCTGTTGTATCAAACCCTTGTACCGCCCAGTTACGCCGCAATCGAAACCGTTTTGGACCTATTCAATGACAAGTGAAAAAATGATGACGATCCGGCAAATGTGTGATGCCTTCGATGTCACGCCGCGCACCTTGCGGTTTTATGAATCGAAGGAATTGCTATTCCCGCAGCGCGAGGGGCAAAAACGCCTGTTCACCAAACGCGACCGCGCACGCCTGAAGCTGATCCTGCGCGGCAAGCGGTTTGGCTTCCGCCTAGAGGAAATTCGCCAGTTGCTGGAGCTTTACGACAAGGGCGACCAGCAACTGACACAGCTGACAAGCGCCTATGACATCGCACAGGACCGCTTGGTCGATCTGGAACGCCAGCGCGAAGAGTTGACCACCGCCATCACCGACCTTCAGGACCAGATGAAATGGGGCGAGCGCATGATCGCCTCGATCCGTCAGTCCAAAGACGCCGCCGAATAACGGCACCGACCACCAAGGGAGAGAGCCATGCCAACCTACACCCCGCCCACCAAGGACATGCAATTCGTGCTGCACGACGTGCTGAACGTCTCGGGTTCGGACATTCCGGGTTATGACGAATTGGACCGTGACTTTACCGCCGCCGTTCTGGATGAAGCCGGCAAGCTGGCCACCGAGGTTCTGGCACCGCTGAACACGGTTGGTGACAGGCAAGGGTGCACATTGGAAAACGGCGTGGTGCGCACGCCTGATGGCTTCAAGGACGCGTTCGACAAGGTGCGCGACGGCGGCTGGACCGCGCTGGATTGCGATCCCGATTATGGCGGTCAGGGCCTGCCCTATCTGATTTCGACGGCTGTGGGCGAGATGTTCTCGGCTGCGAATATGGCGTTCAACATGTATCAGGGTTTGACGCATGGCGCCTATAACGCCATCCATGCGCATGGCTCGGACGCGCAAAAGCAAAAATACCTACCCAAGATGGTGACCTGCGAATGGGGCGGCACAATGAACCTGACCGAGCCGCATTGCGGCACCGATCTGGGCCTGATCCGCAGCAAAGCCGAGCCGCAGGACGATGGCACCCACAAGATCAGCGGCCAGAAAATCTGGATTTCTGCCGGTGAACACGACATGTGCGAGAACATCATTCACCTTGTGCTGGCCAAACTGCCCGATGCGCCCGAAGGCGTGAAAGGCATTTCCCTGTTCATCGTGCCCAAGTTCATGGTGGGTGACGATGGCAGCCTAGGTGAACGCAATGCGCTGTCCTGCGGCGGCTTGGAAGAGAAAATGGGCATCCACGGCAACGCAACCTGCGTGATGAACTACGACGGGGCCACCGGGTTTCTGGTGGGCGAGCCGCACAAAGGCATGCGCGCCATGTTCACCATGATGAACGAAGCCCGGCTTGGCGTCGGCCTGCAAGGCTATGCGCAGGGCGAGGTTGCCTATCAAAACGCGTTGGGCTTTGCACTGGATCGCTTGCAGGGCCGCGATGTGACCGGCGTGCAAGCCCCCGACAAACCCGCCGATCCGATCATCGTGCACCCTGATGTGCGCCGCAACCTGATGGACCAAAAGGCCTTTGTCGAAGGCGCCCGCGCCTTCACCTTTTGGGGGGCATCAATGATCGACGCCAGCCACCGGAAGGGAGATGACGAGGCCGAGCAGATGGTCTCGCTGCTGACCCCGGTCATCAAGGGCTTCTTGACCGACAAGGGGTTTGAAACCACGGTGCTGGCCCAGCAAACGCTGGGTGGCTCGGGCTTTACCCGCGAATGGGGGCTAGAGCAGTTCGTGCGCGATGCCCGGATCACCATGATCTACGAAGGCACCAACGGCATCCAATCGCTTGATCTGGTGGGCCGCAAGCTGGCGCAGAACGGCGGCAAGGCGATCATGGCGTTTTTCGACATGATCAAAGGCTACATCAAGGACAACGCAGGGCAGGACGACGCATTCGACGCGCAGTTCCTTGAACCGCTGAAATCCGCCAGCAAGGATTTGCAAGCCGCGGGCATGTATTTCATGCAAAACGGCATGAAAAACCCCAACAACGCGCTGTCAGGCTCGTATGACTTCATGCACCTGTTCGGCCATGTCTGCCTTGGGCTGATGTGGGCCAAGATGGCCAAAGCCGCCCAAGGCGCGCTGGCCGGCGGCGCCAGCGACACGGCCTTCCACGAGACCAAGATCGCGACCGGCCGCCATTACATGGCGCGGCACCTACCAATGACCGCGACCCATCTGGCGCGGATCGAGACGGGCGGCGATACTGCCATGGCGCTGGACCCGGAGCAATTTGCCAGCGCAGGGGGCTAACCCACCACAGACAAGAGGGAGGACAGACATGCCAAAACGGTTTCGCCTGACACGCCGCTTCAACGCGGCAATGACCGAGGATGGCTACCGCCGTCTACGCCGCTTTGCGCAAGAGGCGGGCCTCGACGAGGGCGAGGCGCTGTCCTTCCTCTTTGAAAACTTCGACAGCGTGATCGACGAGGATACGTTCGCGCACCGTCTGCGCATCTTCAATTCCGAATTGGAGGCGCGCAAGCGCTGAGCCAAAGGAGGGCCAGGGGAGGGCCAGCCATGTCCACATGGATGACAGACGAACACCGCATGCTGGCCGAGATGACCAGCGATTTCATCACCCGCGAATGGGCGCCACATTTTGACCGCTGGCGCAAACAGGGCGAGATGGATCGTGATGTCTGGCAACAAGCCGGCGACCTGGGCCTGCTCTGCCCGTCGATCCCCGAAGCATACGGCGGGGCTGGCGGTGATTTTGGACACGAGGCGGTGATCTGCATCGAGCAGTCACGCGCCAATCTGGCCAGTTGGGGCAACCCGATCCATTCCGGCATCGTGGCGCATTACCTGTTGGCCTATGGCAACGAAGAGCAAAAGAAACGCTGGCTGCCCAAGATGGTCTCGGGTCAGATGGTGGGGGCCTTGGCCATGACCGAACCCGCCGCCGGATCGGATGTGCAAGGCATCAAGACCCGCGCAATCCGCGAGGGCAACGCCTATCGCCTTTCGGGCCAGAAAACCTTTATCACCAACGGTCAGCACGCCGAACTGATCGTCGTCGCCGCCAAGACCGATCCAAGCCAAGGTGCCAAGGGCGTGTCACTGGTGGTGGTTGAAACCAAGGAAGCCAAAGGTTTTTCACGCGGGCGTAACCTTGAGAAACTGGGCTGCCATGCCGCCGACACCTCGGAATTGTTCTTTGACGATGTTGAAATCCCACCAGAAAACATCCTTGGCGGCGAAGAGGGCAAAGGTTTCTACCAGATGATGGAGCAGCTGCCCCAAGAACGCCTGATCATCGCCTGCGGCGCACAAGGGGCCATGGAAGGCGGCGTTGCCCGCACCATTGCCTATGCCAAGGAACGGCAGGCCTTCGGCGGCCCGCTGACACAGTTTCAGAATACCCGTTTCAAACTGGCCGAATGCCAGACCAAAACCACCGTGGCCCGCGCCTTCTTGGACGAATGTATTTCCGAACACCTGCGCGGTGAGTTGAGCGTCGAAAAGGCCGCCATGGCGAAATACTGGCTGACCGACACGCAAGGCGAGGTTCTGGACGACTGCCTGCAACTGCATGGCGGCTATGGCTATATGGCCGAATACGATATCGCCGAAATGTGGGTGGATGCCCGCGTTCAACGCATCTACGGCGGCACCAACGAGATCATGAAAGACCTGATCGCGAGGGCGTTCTGATGCGGGTTGCGGCAGCGACACAATCAACCGCCGAGCCGGGGGTTTCACACCCCCGGACCCCCGTGGAGTATTTTCAGAACAATGAAGGGGGCATATTTCACCCTGCCCCGCACAGTGGCCAATCGGCATCCGGCGCGAGGCAGGGCTTCATCGTTCACGCCCATCGGCTCTCCAGCCTGTGGCGCCCCATGAGTGTTGCGCATGAACGGTTAAAAGTGGGTAAAGAGGCCTCAGCTTCATTGTTCGAAAAATACTCTGCGGGGGTGTGGGGGTGCAAAACCCCCACTGCAACATTTGCCAAGGAGACCAGACCATGACCATTCAGCTTTACTGCTTCGGCCAGTCGGGCAACGCCTACAAGGCCGCGCTGGCCTTGGAATTATCGGGTCTTGAGTGGTCGCCGGTTTACGTGGATTTTTTCAACGGCGAGACGCGGGGCGAGGCTTTTCGCGACCTGAACCCGATGGGCGAAGTGCCGGTGCTGGTCGATGGTGACGTGACCTTGACGCAATCGGGTGTCATGCAGACGTATGTCGCGGAAAAGACCGGTAAGTTCAGCGGCGGCACCCCTCAGGAGGCCCGCGAGGTCATGCGCTGGATGTTTTGGGACAATCACAAACTGAGCAGCCAAGCTGGCATGACTCGCTTTTTGATGAACTTCCTGCCCGAGGCCAAGCGCCCCGAGGGTGTGATCCCCTTCATGCAGGGGCGGCTGAAAGCGGCCTATGCCACGCTGAACGCGCATCTTGCAGGCCGCGACTGGATCGTGGGCGAAGGCCTGACCAATGCCGACCTGAGTTGCTGTGGCTACCTGTTCTACCCCGAACCGTTCGGCTTCGTGCGTGCGGACTGGCCCGAAATCGACCGCTGGCTTTCGAATATCGAGGGCTTGCCCGGATGGAAACACCCCTATGACCTGATGCCCGGCTCGCCAGCCGACCGGGCCTGACAGAGGAGACGACGATGACCGACGCCTATATTTATGACGCTGTGCGCACGCCGCGCGGCAAGGGCCGCAAGGATGGCGCCCTGCACGAGGTAACCAGTGTGCGCCTCAGCGCGCAGGTTCTGAACGCGATGAAAGAGCGCAACGGGCTTGATGGCCATGCCGTCGAGGATGTGATCTGGGGCAATGTCACGCAGGTGATGGAGCAAGGCGGCTGTTTGGCTCGCACGGCGGTTTTGGCCTCGGATTTGGACGAGTCCATTCCCGGCCTTGCGATCAACCGGTTCTGCGCCAGCGGCATGGAGGCCGTGAATCTGGCCGCCAATCAGGTGATGGGCGGGGCCGGTGACGGCTATATCGCAGGCGGCGTCGAGATGATGGGCCGCGTGGCCATGGGCAGCGATGGCGCGGCGATTGCCGTTGACCCAAGCGTTGCCATGGAGACGTATTTCGTCCCTCAGGGTATCAGCGCCGATATCATCGCCACCGAATTTGGCTTTACCCGCGATCAGGCCGATGCGCTGGCCGTGGAAAGCCAAACCCGCGCCAAGGCAGCGTGGGATGCAGGCCGGTTCGCGCGCTCGATCATCGAGGTAAAAGACCAAAACGGGCTGAGCATTCTGGATCATGACGAATACATGCGTCCGGGCACCGACATGCAGGCGCTTGGCGCGCTGAACGCCAGCTTTCAGCAGATGGGCGAGGTGATGCCGGGCTTTGATGCGGTGGCCAAGTTGAAATACCCGCATCTGGAACGCGTCAACCACATCCACCATGCGGGCAACAGCTCGGGGATCGTGGACGGCGCAGCAGCGGTGCTGGTCGGCTCTAAAGCCTTTGGCGAGAAATGGGGCCTGACACCACGCGCGCGCATTCGTCAGACCACAAAGATCGGCACCGATCCGACGATCATGCTGACCGGCCCGGTGCCCGCCACCGAAAAGGCGCTGGCCGACAGTGGGATGAAAATCGGCGATATCGACCTGTTCGAGGTGAACGAAGCCTTTGCCAGTGTCGTTTTGCGGTTCCAGCAGGCGTTCGATGTCGATCCTGCCTTGGTCAACGTCAATGGCGGCTCAATCGCCATGGGCCATCCGCTGGGGGCCACCGGCGCCATCATCATCGGCACATTGCTGGACGAATTGGAGCGCAGCGACAAAGAGGTCGGATTGGCCACCTTGTGCATCGCGTCCGGCATGGGTGCGGCCACGATCATCGAACGCGTCTAAGCGACCAAGTGACAGGAGAGATTGAAATGACTGATTTCACGATGGAAAAAGGCGCCGATGGCGTTGCCGTGATCACTTGGGACACGGTTGGCAAGTCGATGAACGTGATGAGCCAGCAGGGTTTTCTGGACCTTGAGGGTTTGATCGATGATGCGCTGGCCGACAACGCGGTCAAGGGCGTGGTGATCACCAGCGGCAAGGATGGCTCGTTCGCGGGCGGGATGGACCTGAACGTGATCGCCAAGATGCGCGATGACGCCGGGGATGAACCGGCCAAGGGCCTGTTCGAAGGCGTCATGGGCATGCATGCTATCCTGCGCAAGATCGAACGCGGCGGCATGGACGACAAGAACAAGGGCGGCAAACCCATTGCCGCCGCCCTGCCCGGCACGGCGCTTGGCATCGGGCTGGAAATCCCGCTGGCCTGCCACCGTATTTTCGCCGCCGACAACCCAAAGGCAAAGATCGGCCTACCCGAGATCATGGTGGGGATTTTCCCCGGTGCGGGCGGCACGACACGGCTGGTGCGCAAATTGGGGGCGATGGCGGCCTCGCCGCTGCTGCTGGAGGGCAAGCTGAACGACCCCAAGAAGGCCAAGACCGCCGGTGTGGTTGATGAGGTCGTGCCCGCCGATGAGTTACTGGACACGGCCAAGGAATGGGTTTTGTCCGACCCCAAGATCGTCAAGCCGTGGGATGAAAAGGGCTATAAAATGCCCGGTGGCGCGCCCTATCATCCGGCCGGGTTCATGACGTTCGTGGGCGCCAGCGCCATGGTTAACGGCAAAACGCAAGGCGCGTTCCCTGCCGCCAAGGCGCTGCTGAGCGCGGTTTACGAAGGCGCCTTGGTGCCGTTTGACACCGCGCTGAAGATCGAGGCGCGGTGGTTCACCAATGTCTTGATGAACCCCAGTTCCAGCGCGATGATCCGGTCGCTGTTCATCAACAAAGAAGCGTTGGAAAAAGGCGCGAACCGCCCGGATGTGCCTGATCAACAGGTCAAGAAGGTTGGCGTCATGGGCGCGGGCATGATGGGCGCGGGGATCACGCTTGTCTCGGCGCAGGCGGGCATGGAGGTTGTTCTGATCGACCAGAAACAAGAGGCCGCCGACAAAGGCAAAGCCTACACCGCCGATTACATGGACAAGGGTATCAAACGTGGCAAAGCCACCGAGGAGAAGAAAGCGCAGGTGCTGGACCGCATCACCGCCACCACCGATTATGCGCCGCTGAAAGGCTGTGATCTGGTGATCGAAGCCGTATTCGAAGACCCCAAGATCAAGGCCGAGGTCACGAAAAAGGTGCTGGAGGTTGTCGGGGAGGATTGCATTTTTGCGACCAACACCTCCACCCTGCCGATCACGGAACTGGCCAAGGCCAGCGACAGCCCCGAGCAGTTCATCGGCATCCACTTCTTCAGCCCGGTGGAAAAGATGATGCTGGTCGAGATCATCAAGGGCCAGCAAACCGGCCCGCGCGCCGTGGCCAAGGCGCTGGATTATGTCCGGCAAATCCGCAAGACGCCGATTGCAGTGAACGATGCGCGGTTCTTCTATGCCAACCGCTGCATCATTCCCTACATCAACGAAGGCATCCGCATGGTCGCCGAAGGTGTCGCGCCTGCGCTGATCGACAATGCAGCGCGGCAATTGGGCTTCCCGGTGGGGCCGCTGCAACTGGTCGATGAAACCTCGATTGATCTGGGGGCCAAGATTGCCCGCGCCACCAAGGCGGCGATGGGCGATGACTACCCCGACGAGGCGGTCGACGAGGTGATCTTCTGGATGGAAGGCGAGGGCCGTCTGGGCCGCAAGGCCAATGCCGGGTTCTTCGACTATGACGACAAGGGCAAGCGCCTTGGGTATTGGGAGGGTCTGGCGCAGGAATTCCCGCTCGCCGACGACCAGCCCGATCTGATCCGCGTGCAGCATCGCCTGATGTTCGCGCAGGTGCTAGAGGCCGTGCGCGCCCTGGAAGAAGGGGTTCTGGAAGATATCCGCGAGGGCGATGTGGGCGCGATCCTTGGCTGGGGCTTTGCGCCTTGGTCGGGGGGGCCGTTCAGTTGGCTGGACATCATCGGCACACCCTATGCCGCCGAACGCTGTGACGAGTTGGAAGCCGCGCACGGTGCACGCTTTGCCTGCCTGGCCTTGCTGCGCGAGATGGCCGATAAAAACCAAGGCTTTTACGCCCGGTTTGGATCAGACGCCAAAGCCGCCTGAGGGACAGCCCTAAAAAACACAAGACGCGCGTCCCGCTTCGGGGCGCGCGTTTTCGTTTACACGATGAAACTGAGGGGCGTCAGGCGGCCGCGCAGATCGCCTCCGGGTTCGGCACATGGGATGGCGTCTTGGCCCCCTGCCCCTCAAGCTCGATCGCTTCGGCAAGAATCACGGCCTCGTCCATCGGCAGGACCGTATAAAGCGAGGCAGTATCCGCGTCGAAGGCCCGATCCAGCAAATCCCGCGACGAGGGCGCGAAAAACAACGCACCGCTATTGGCAAAGACGACCTGCTCACTCTCGAAATGCAGGATCACGACGTCGACCCCGTGGCGCGGCGGCACACGGTGGATACCGTTCACACCATCCAATGCTTGCGCAGGCAGCAAGGTGAACGGATCACCATAGACCATTTCGGCAGCGTCACTTTCCAACAGCACGCCCTGGTTGGGCAGCAGATGCATCACCTCGCGATTGCCAAGCGCCCCGGCGGGCACTTCAAGCGGCCAAAAGCGGGTGGGACAGCCCGTTTCGCCACTCCAAAGCGCGCGGCGTTCAATCCGGGTCACGGCCTGAAGGCCCGCATCGAAGGTCAGAACCTTATCGCCCACCGCGATAGCCTCGACCGGGCGCCAGCCCATCGCCGTGGCGACACGGGTGCCTTCGATCAACCCCGACATGACCCCTGTTGCACCGCCGTCATAGGCACCGGTGATATCGGTCATGCGTTTGGTCCCCTTGGACTGGTGTGCAGACATCCAACCAAACATGTGTTCCATCCCCTTATCAAGCCGGTGGCAGCCGGCCCTGTGTCCTTATGGAACCACTTAAAGTTGATTCTCTTGCCGCTCCTTGGTCCAAAAAACGGCTTGATTACGGCATTGTTGACAAGGTTGCACCAATGAATAGCCTTATTCGGGATTGGTTGTTTTTACACGTTAAGTTTGCCCGTCAAAGCTGTATCCAAAGCGCTGAATATCCGTCTGACACAGGCTTTGCACCAGCGACGCGTCACCGGCGCTATAGTATGACCGATAGTCGCGCACCCGTGGCGAGCGGTTGGAAACAGCCAAACTCAGCCGAAAGCCCAGATGCTCCCAAAGCGGCGCGGTATCCTGTTCAAGATGTTCTAGCCGGATATAGGCATCGCAGTGGTCCGCGCCATCCGGCGCGCGCATGTAGCTGTCATAGGGGGCCGCGCGGATCGTCTGCTGCGTGTGCGAGGCATTCAGAAAGCCGCTGAAATCCTCCGCTTGGGCAAGGTGAACCGCCGGATGGTCAAACTTCTGCGCGCGCAGCCAATGGTAATAGCTGACCATTCGATCCCATGGGTTGCGCACCATAGTAAAGACAAAGGCACGCGCGATTTGTTCCGGCGGCACCAGACCCTGAATATCGGCAAGGGTTGAATGCTTCCACAGCCGCCCGGCAGATTGCGCCCCTTTCAAACGGCGGCGGCGTTTGCGGGCTTTGGGCGTGTCTCCGATCAGGATGTCATCCTTCATCGCCCGCCCCTCAAGCGCCAGCGCCATCGAGGTGCCGCCGGTTTTGGGAATATGCACGAAAATATAGTTGCGCCCAGAAGAAATGATCATGCGCGCCACGCTAAATGCAGCTACCGGGCGCGGCAAGGGACAGGCTATGATCGAATTGTCTGACATTTAAATTGATCGAGAGGGAATTCTCAATATTCTCGACGAACCACTGCACAGATGAATCAGGGAGGAGCATCATGGGCTGGATGGCGGACGAGACCGGGCTGGGGCGCAATACGGCCAATTTTGTGCCTTTAACACCATTGTCGCATTTGCGGCGCGCGGCGCGGCTTTTTCCTGATCACGACGCTGTCGTGTATCACGGCACGCGCCACAGCTATGCGCAGTATCACGACCGCTGCACGCGGCTGGCCTCGGGGCTGGCGCGACTTGGGGTTGAAACAGGCGATGTGGTGGCCACCTTGCTGCCCAACCTGCCCGCCCATGCCGAGGCACATTTCGGCGTGCCCGCCTGCGGCGCGGTTCTGAATACGATCAACACCCGGCTGGAGGCCGGAACGATTGCCTATATTCTGGATCACGGCGGCGCCAAGGTGCTGCTGGTCGACCCGCAATTCCTGCCGGTTGCCGCCGAAGCCTTCGAGGAAATGGAAGGCCCCGCGCCCATCGTGATCGAGGTGGCCGATGACGCGGCAGGCGTACATAGCCATGGCCATTACATGGAATACGAGGAATTGCTGGCCTCGGGCGATCCCGAGTTTGACTGGATCATGCCACAGGACGAATGGGAAAGCCTTGCGCTGAATTACACCTCGGGCACCACGGGGCGACCCAAGGGCGTGGTCTATCACCACCGGGGGGCGTATCTGATGACCATGGGCACCGCCGTCAGTTGGCCGATGCCGCGCCATGCCAAGTATCTGACCATCGTGCCGATGTTCCATTGCAACAACTGGAACCACACATGGATGATGCCGATGCTGGGCGGCACACTGGTCTGTTGCCGCGACATCACGGCGGCGGCGATTTACGATGCCATCGCCGATGAAGGCGTCACTCATTTCGGGGCCGCGCCGATTGTTTTGAACACCATCGTGAACGCCAAGGACAGCGAACGGCGCAGCTTTGATCATGTTGTGGATGTGTTCACCGCCGGAGCGCCGCCGCCTGCGGCCACCTTGCGCGCGATTGAACCTTTGGGTTTCAAGGTCACGCAGGTTTATGGCCTGACCGAAACCTACGGCCATGTCACCGAATGCCTGTGGCAACCGCATTGGACCGGGCAGGACGACGAAACACGCTACGCCATCAAAGCGCGCACCGGCGTTCTGATGCCGATGATGGACGACATCACCGCGATGGACCCTGAAACGTTGGCGCAAATCCCGATGGACGGCATTGCGCAGGGCGAAATTATGATCCGCGGCAATGCGGTGATGAAAGGTTACTATAAAAACCCCAAAGCCACCGAAAAGGCGTTTCAGGGCGGGTATTTTCATTCCGGTGATATCGCCGTGCAGCATCCCGATGGCTATCTGCAAATCGCGGATCGGGCCAAGGATATCATAATCTCGGGCGGTGAGAATATCAGCTCGGTCGAGGTAGAAGGTGTGTTGATGATGCACCCGTCGGTGCTGCTATGCGCGGTGGTGGCCATGCCGCATGAGACATGGGGCGAGGTGCCCTGCGCCTTTATCGAGGTGAAAGACGGTGCCGAAACCGTCGAGGGCGATCTGATCGCCTTTGCGCGAGAGCGTCTGGCGGGGTTCAAATCACCCAAGCGCGTGGTGTTTCAAGAACTGCCCAAAACAGCGACCGGCAAGATCCAGAAATTCGAACTGCGCCGACTGGCACGCGAGATGTAGGCTGGTGGATGGACGGGGTCTGTGCAGCCGTGCTATCGTCCCTTGAAAGAGGCAGAGCAGGCCCACATCAACAATGACAGCATTGAGCGAATACCAAAGGCTTGAGGCATCGGGCCTGTGGCGCGCCTCCCCCGAAGATCAACGCACCGATGTTATCGTCTCTATCGGTGATGCCACGCTGGTGATCACAGACCGGCGCGAGCGCCCGCTTGCGCATTGGTCACTGGCCGCCATTCAGCGGGCCAATTCAGGGCAAACCCCGGCGCTATACCATCCCGACGGCGACCCCGGCGAAACACTGGAACTGGCCGGTGACGAAAAGGCCATGATCGAAGCCATCGAAAAGCTGCGGGCCGCCGTCGAACGGCGCAGGCCGCATCCCGGCAGATTGCGGCTGGTGATGCTGGGTGTCTCGTGTCTGGTGGTCGTGGCGCTGGCGGTGTTCTGGCTGCCCGGTGCCGCACGTGATCACGCTTTGGGCGTCGTGCCGGACGTCAAACGCACCGAAATCGGCACGGCGCTGCGCCGCCACATGGAGCGCGTCACAGGCCCTGCCTGTCGTGAGCCCGGCGGGCGCGCAGCGCTGAACAGGCTGGCGCGTCGCCTCAGCAATGGCGGTGCGGCATTCTCGTTGGCGGTTGTGCGCGACGGGGTGGCCAGCACAACGCATCTGCCCGGCGGCACCATCCTGATCGGCAAAAGCCTTGTCGAAGATCACGAGGAACCCGATGTGGTCGCCGGATTCATCGTGGCCGAACGCTTGCGCGCCGCGCAAACCGACCCGTTGGAGGATTTGCTGCGACATGCCGGGTTGTGGGCAACCTTCCGCCTTTTGACCACCGGAGCACTGGATGAGGACAGTTTGCACAGCTATGCCCAGTATTTGCTAACGTCGAAACCTGCGCCATTGCCCAACGATGCCTTGCTGAAAGCGTTCGAAGAAACTGGCCTTCGCTCTAGCCCATATGCCTATGCGCTGGATATTTCCGGCGAGACCACATTGGCCTTGATCGAGGCAGACCCGTTCGCCAGCCAACCCCCCGCCGCCCTTCTAAGCGACAGCGATTGGCTGCGCCTGCAAGGGATTTGCGGCGGCTGAGTGGCCGCTAATGTGTCAAGCAAAAGCCCCGTTTTGCACGCCAACAGCTTGCTGGCGCGGTTCACCATAAGCACACAGACCGGATGCCCAATGCGCTGCGCCCGACGTAAGGTTGCCGGATCGCCTCTGGTGTCCATCCGGTGTTTCGCGAAGGTGCGAACAGGAGCTTCGCTGTAGGTTTCTCGGACGCCACGCGAGGTGGTCAAGTAGCGCGCGGCACCGTCTGGCGTCCGAGAAGCGCGCAAGC
>NZ_JAAORB010000042.1 GCF_011601345.1 Roseovarius gahaiensis | reverse complement strand
GACGACGTCATCCGGCAGTACCTGGAATTACATTCCTCCAAGTGATGCCTCCGGCGTCAGCCGGTGGTCCTTCACTTGGAGATCGCCGTGAGGCGGCGGAAGACGAAGGTCTCCGCCGGCATCTCTATATCTTTTGGTCTTCGATTTTCGACCCATTCCGGGCTCACGAAAATATCTTCGCGCGGAGACAAGCTCCGGGTAATGTGCTAAAATATTGCCCAAGAACACATTTATAGAAATCGTTCCAGTATCGTTCTTACCAAGGCCACTCTAAAGTGAGCGGCTGGGGTATTTCGCCAGCCCTTTGCATTTCGTGTTGCAGCCGCAGGACGTGCCTCGACCGTCCTATTGTGCTTTGTGGACCACACCATCATCACTTCCGTCAATCTCGCGCGTGCACCTTCGTGGAATTGCTTCCGTTGAGAGTCGTTTGGCCAATCTTGTGTCAAGTATCGGCAGGAGAGGCCGGGATATTGAGCCTCGCAAGGGGTAGCACTAAGTGCTATATTTGCGAATTATGAAAGTATGGAAAGCTAAGGCGTTCGCGCGTTGGGCACGATTGGGCACGAAAGGAGGGGCTGGACGAGGATGACTTGCTCCAAGCAGCCGACGAAATCGCAAGTGGTCGTTTTGAGGGCGATCTTGGTGGGGATGTTGTGAAGAAACGCGTAGCCAGAGCCGGGGGAGGGAAGCGCGGCGGGTTTCGGACGATCGTCGCATATCGTTCGGCCTCGTCTTCCAGATTGTTTTTCCTTCACGGCTTCGCAAAGAATGTGAAATCGGATGTTACTCCCAAGGAGAAAGCAGCGCTTCAGACGAACGCTGGTGTTCTCCTTTGCTGATCTGGTCAGCAGCTAAAACAGTTGGAAATTCAAGGCGATCTTATCGCCGTTAGGAGAAACAAATGAGCGAGATCCTCGAGAACATGCACGAGTTGGCCGCAAGCCTGCACAAGGTCGGGGCCATGGACGACATAACGATGAAAGCCATGAAGGATCTGTGCCTGCCAGAGGCACGCAAATTGGACAAGGATGAGGTTCGATCCATACGCAAAAAGACGCGGATGAGTCAGCCGGTCTTCGCGGCCTTTCTTGGCGTGAGTTCCAGCGCAGTTGCGCAGTGGGAGCGCGGGGTGAAGTCCCCGAGCGGCCCTGCCGCAAGGCTTTTGGATGTGATCGACCGAAAAGGTGCGGAAGCAGTCGCCTAAGCAACGAAGAAATTTTCGCGAACGTGTTGCATCAAAGCTCTCAGATTGAGTGCGGCTTAAGGACTCGGTTCTCGCAATTCTGCAACACGAAATGCAAGGGGCTGGGGTATTTCGGGGTCCTGCTTACCCAGTACTGTATAAGCGGGAAGCGCATCCGTCATGAACGTGCCCACTGTCTTGACCATGGCCCCGGCGGCTGGGCCGATATCCGTCTGCCCATGGCTGGCGATGACCCGGAACCGAACATCACCGCCCCGCCTTTAGGGCGGGATGGATGTCAAAACCCTGAAAAGGGAAGTAGATTTGCAGTAGATACATAATGCCGGATATGTTTACTTTTCAGCTTGTGATTTCTGTTCAAGCCAATCCGCAAGAATTCGGCGGATCATTTCCGGCCGTGTTGGGATATCTTTTTGATTTCGTCTCTCGCTATCGAGGGCCTCTAGCATTTCGTTCGATAGGCGCAACGTCACAGCTTTAGTGTTAGTTTTTGGGCGTCCAAATTGGGTCATTTCAATGATTCCAGAATCAGCTATTGACTTTCTGATGTCATGATGCCATAGTGCTGCGAGCGAGGCAAGAGCGGCAACTCCTGCCTCGCCCTAATCAAAACGATCTGAAAGGAGATCATAATGACTGACAATATTTCTATCACCAACACTTTGACTTCGAAAGGCGCTGACAAAGCGCAATGCAATTTGTTTGGTAATTTTTGTGAACTCATGATCCGTGTGTTTCTGGCGCTCGACGAAGAAGAGTTTGCAACCGAGGCGGGTTGGGAGATTGCATTTAGCCCGTCCGCTTCCGACGCAGATGCCGGATGGAAACTGGTTGCGATCCAGGCAGAGACAGTTACCGCTGTGCAGCCAATTTCTATCAACGACTTGCTGCTTCATCGGATGGCGGGATTGATGTCGCGCGCTGTTTCGGCGACCAGCATCGATGCTCTGCAGACCGTGCGGTCCCGGGCAATGCATTGTATTGCACAAGCCCCGATGGATATTGCCCCGGCGGTCTGTGACGTAGCCAAAGAGGCGCTGAGCTCATTAGATCAGATGATCGAGCATGCTCTGGTCAGTGATGGCGACGACAGGTCTGAACGAGCCTTGCCCCTGGCCGCCTGATCTTCTGAGAATTTCCAGACTATCGATTTCCCGGTCGACGCATCTGTGTCGACTGGCACTCCATATATTTCAAAAGGAATTACCCATGATTAAACAACCACCTTTGAGTGGCTTCGAAGAGCTGCTTTCGCCTCCCCCACCAACACAAACTGACGATATCAGAGATTTTCCGGACCTGTCGCGAGGTACATTAACACGCAATGCCAAATGGTTTGGCCTGTCCGGTGAATACCTCGTCGACAGTATCTTGTTGCGCTTCGGAATTTACACGTCGCACCTCCCGGAAATGCTACCTGCGGATCGGATCGTGCACCTCCCGGAAGGCGGTAATTTGCGCCTGCAGATCAAAACCTGCTGCAGGCCGAGAAATGGATTTTTCCACTTCAATTTGACAAAAGGCTATCACCGTTCGCCGACTGGCGTGAAACGCTATGAGGACACCGATTTCGATCTCGTGGCCCTCGTGGCATTGTCGGAAAATGCGCTGAAGTTCACTGCTGACAGGCGTCAATCTCAGAAAATATCGCTCGACGAAATCTACGCACTGCGCGCAGACCCATGCGAAAGTCTTGAACGCGCCATCGCTGACCTTGGGCTGTTGAACGACCGAGCCGTCATTCCCGCACAAGCAGGAGGTGTATGATGACTGACCTGACCATGACCAAGCAAACAGAACTGAGCCCTGCTTTGACGTCTGACTTCGCCCTGGAACTCGCGCGCTCAACGGCAAGACGCCTGTTCATGACTGGGTGGAACGGATTCGTGGAAATGCGATATTCGCCGGACGACGTTGACGATGAGGACGACGATTTTGCCGAGAGCCAGACTGACGATGCGGTTCAAACAAAGGTGGAGCGAGCCTGGGATAACCCTGAAACACCTCTCGCTGATAGCATGAGTTCTGCCGAAATGGCGGCTGCGATCAAATCCGGGATCGATCCCTTTGCTCAGTCCTCTGACACCCCGGGTAGGGTTCTGCATGAGCAGGATCCGCCGCCGTCCCTTATCATTACGGCTTTGGCCGCTGCGCACCTTGTGGATAGTAAATCGCATCTTAACAGTCTCTTCCAACCCGGCCAGGTGACAAATTTCACGTGTCCCACGGGACCTTTCTTTTGGGGACTCGATCAAACTTTGCCAAATCTGATCGCGCATTGGAAAACACGTCTGTCATCATGCGATACGGCAGATTTGCATAGTATCGTCGACGATGCGGACGATGGTGTCACGCGCAGAAGCCGCACGCGAAAACGAGGCATGCTGGATACGCGTGTCGAACGTAGTCTGGCCCAAAATGCATCGGTGCTCCTGATTACCACAAGCAAGTCACATATGTCGGATGCCTTGAGCGCAATTGTCACCCGCAGTGTCGCCTGGCCGGGCCTCACCCCGGAGATCGTGCTTGAAACCCTTCGGCTAACCCACAGCGTGACAGGCAAATTGGCCGAGGACGAAATCTGCAAGCGCTTGCCCGATCCGGATCTTTTGAAAGCCTTCACCCCGGGCCAAATCGATGCAGCCTTCGCGGCTCCGACAACGTTGGCGGTTGCGGATCGGTTGGTCAACATTGCCAGAAAATTGATCCGTCCGGTACCTAAGGTGACGCTGGATGCGGTGCATGGTCTGCCGGAGGTGGGCAGGGCCTTGGATCGGATGTTGAATGATTTGCAAGCCTGGCGAAATGGAAACCTGTCATGGTCCGAGGTAACTTCGAGCGCTGTGTTCCATGGACCGCCAGGCACTGGCAAAACCACGCTGGCCAAGGCATTCGCAGGCTCTGCTGGTATCCCTATCATTCAGACATCTTATGCAGATTGTCAGAAACATGGGCATCAGGGCGACATGCTCGCGGCACTGGATAGGGCATTTGCAGAGGCGAAACAGTCTGTACCAGCGGTGTTGTTTATCGACGAGCTTGATGGCTTTTCGAAAAGAGACATGTCGCATCATCACTCCACGTATATGCGCGGCGTGGTGAACGGCCTGTTGGAACAGATCAACCGCGCCAATGACGTCGACGGGCTGTTCTTGTTGGGCGCAACCAACCATTTGGAAACGGTCGATGCCGCGGTGATCCGCAGTGGCAGGTTCGATCTCAAGCTGCATGTGCCGCACCCGAACAAACGTGGCTTGGTGGAAATTCTTGCCGCAAAGCTCGGTCCGGAAAACGCCAATAGGCTGGACCTCAGTTCCCTCGCGGACCGGCTGTTGGGCCTTTCGGGTGCGGTGGCCGAGGCTGTAGTTCGCGATGCCTTGGGGCGGGCCCGTGCGGATCGAACCCCGGTGCGGCAAGAATATCTCGACAGCGCGGCAGACCAGATTGCGCCAGAACTGGACGAAGACACATTGCGCCGCGCCGCGATCCACGAGGCGGGCCATGTCTTAGTCATGCTCCAGCTTGGCTGGCCTCTCCCGAAGCGGGTTTGCCTGACACTCCAAGGCGGGCAAGTCGAACATGCACCGCTACACTCGATGACGCCGAGCACGGCCAAGGAGCAATTGCAAGTACTTCTCGCAGGGCGCGCGGCCGAGATTTGTATCCTTGGAACCCCGAGTTCCGGGGCAGGCAAGGGCGCGCAAAGCGATCTAGCTCAGGCGACCAGCCTTGCCCTCGCGGTCGAACGACAATGGGGGTTCGGTGAAAGTGGCCTGCTGTGGGATGGGCTATCGGCTGCGGATATATGGCGCGCCCCTAAAGACGTCCAAGAAGAAGCCGAATGCCATTTGCGCGAGGCGCAGGATAAAGCGCTTGAGATCGTTCGCGCCCAGAAGTCTTGTATACTGCATTTGGCGGAGCAGCTTTTACGTGTTCGGGAAATGAACGGGGCGGATATCGACGCCTGCATGAGAGGTGTCTTTCAAGAAGGACACGCTTTCGGCAATCACACGCCGAGCGAAAGTGAGCCCTCGTGCGTTGTGGGATCATGATGCCATTCGAAAAATGGGAGTGATATATCGACCACCCCCGGCAATGAGTTCCGCCGGGGGTGGTTCGCATAGAGCCGATCGCTAACTCTATTCGTCAGAGCGTTCTCGAGGAGCTTCAGGCTCACGGGTGGTTTCGGTGCCACTGCCCGGCACTCGGCAAGAAGCGCGACCTATCGCGTCGGTCAAAGCGCGCGACTGTATCGAACCGCCCCGTCCTTCCCGACCGCTTGGAGCTAAGAGCTGCTTTTTCAATTCGATCGGCAATATGGTGATCTTGGTCGTTATCGATGTGTCTGCAAAATTGGTTCCAAACGGGATTTGCAAGATTTGGATCGCCAGCTATAGCTTGGCGGGCATGGCCAAACACAAAAGCAAGACAAAGGCGCCAAAGCGGCGCAGCTTTCAGCCCCTACGTTGGCTGCGGCGCTGGGTTTTCCGCCTGAGCGTGATCATTCTTGCTATTTTGATGGGCACGGTGGCGGCGCATCGCTTTCTGAACCCGCCGCAGACCTTTTACATGGGTCAAGAAGCTAGGCGTTTGGGCGCAATCGATCATCAATGGGTGTCGCTGGATCAGGTGGCACCGGTTGTTGCGCGCTCTGTCGTCGCGGCGGAGGATGCCAATTTCTGCCTGCATTGGGGTTTTGATATGGCCGCAATCCGCACCGCCATTGACGAGGGTGGTGGACGCGGGGCCTCGACCCTAAGTCAACAGGTCGTAAAGAATGTCTACCTCTGGCATGGCCGCAATTGGCTGCGCAAGGCGCTGGAGGCGGCGATTACCCCAGTGGTTGAAGGGCTGTGGCCTAAGCGCCGGATCATCGAGGTGTATTTGAACGTGGCCGAATTCGACGAAGGCGTGTTCGGGGTTGAAGCCGCGGCACGCCATTATTTCGGTATCGGCCCCGAGGCCCTGAGTGCCACGCAAGCGGCACGGTTGGCCGCAGTGTTGCCCGCCCCCAAAGAAAGATCTGCAGCGCGGCCCGATACATGGCTGCGCAAACGAGCCGCGTCGATCATGGATGGGGCGGCTACCATCCGCCGGGATGGGAGATCGTCCTGTTTCGAGGATTGAAAAGCAGGCTTATTCACGGCATGGAGGGGTATCCCGAAAATCGCGCAAGGTTTGATTGACGCATGGCCAAGCTTTATCACGTTCCGTTGTCCCCGTTTTGCCGCAAGGTGCGGCTGAGTCTTGCGGAAAAGAAAATTGAGTGTGAGCTGGCGGAAGAACGCTATTGGGAAAAAGACCCCGACTTTCTGCGCCGCAACCCGGCAGGCAAGGTTCCGGTTCTGAAGATTGACGGGCAAACCATGGCCGAAAGCACGGCGATTTGTGAATATCTGGAAGAGATGTACCCCGATCCGGCGCTGATGCCCAAAAGTGCGGTGGCCCGCTACGAGGTTCGGCGTCTGGTGGCGTGGTTTGATGACAAATTTCATTCTGAAGTGACATCAAAGTTGCTGTACGAACGGGTGAACAAAAAGGTGATGAAAGCCGGTTTTCCCGACAGCACCAACGTCAAGGCCGGTGCGCGGGCGATCAAGTATCACCTAGACTATATGGCGTGGCTCTTGGACCGGCGCCGCTGGCTGGCAGGCGACGTGATGACTTTGGCCGATTTCGCCGCTGCAGCGCATCTTAGTGCGCTGGATTATATCAGTGATGTGGACTGGAACCGCAGTGACGTGGTCAAAGACTGGTATGCCAAGATCAAGTCGCGCCCGGCATTCCGCGGCATTCTGGCCGATCAGGTGCCGGGTTTTCCGCCGCCTGCGCATTATGCCGATCTGGATTTTTGAAATGCGGAGCTATGTCCCCCGGCCTCCGGTCTTTGCCCAGGATATATTTGAACAGAAAATGCCATGGACACGTTGAAAGACAGGTTGGTGGCACAGGCCCTTGAGGAAGGGTTTGATCTGGCGCGCTTGTGCAGGCCTTGGGATGTGGGGCATGTGCCCGACCGTCTGGCTACGTTTTTGGACAAGGGCTATCATGGGCAGATGGGTTGGATGGCCGACCGGGCGCATTGGCGCGGTGATCCGCATGCCTTGTGGCCCGAGGCGCGCAGCATTTTGATGCTGGGCGAAAGCTACACCCCGCAGGAGGATCCGACAGCAACGCTGACGCAGGGGGATGTTGCAACAGTCTCGGTTTATGCCCGAAATCGTGATTATCATGATGTGGTCAAGAAGCGGCTGAAGCGTTTGGCGCGTTGGCTGATTGCCGAGGGTGGCGGCGAAGTGAAGGTGTTCGTGGACACCGCCCCGGTGCCGGAAAAGCCATTGGGGCAGGCGGCGGGGCTGGGTTGGCAAGGCAAGCATACCAACCTTGTCAGCCGCGACATGGGCAGCTGGTTTTTCATCGGGTCGATTTTCACCACGCTGGAATTAGAGACTGATCCGCCCGAAATCGACCATTGCGGATCCTGCCGGGCTTGTCTGGATGTTTGTCCAACCGATGCCTTTCCCGCGCCCTACCAATTGGATGCGCGGCGCTGTATTTCCTATCTGACGATTGAACATAAAGGCCCCGTAGACGAAGAGTTGCGCGGGCTGATGGGCAACCGGATTTACGGCTGCGACGATTGTCTTGCCGCCTGTCCATGGAACAAGTTTGCCGTAGAGGCCCGCGAGGTAAAGTACCATGCGCGCGATGATTTGATCGCGCCCAAACTGGCTGATTTGGCGGTACTGGACGATGCTGGGTTTCGTGCGCGGTTTTCCGGCAGCCCGATCAAGCGCATCGGGCGTGATCGGTTCGTGCGCAACGTGCTGTATGCCATCGGCAATTCCGGTGACCCAGCCTTGGGTGCTGTGGCGCAGGGGTTGTGCGATGACCCGGACCCGACAGTGGCGGATGCGGCGCGCTGGGCGGTGTTGCGACTGAATAGTGACGCAAACGGGATGGATTGACCGCGAAAACCCGGTACATGGCTTGCATACAAACAAGGGAGCGGTTGCATGGCGGTGCTGTTGGGCGTGGATACAGGGGGCACCTATACGGATGCGGTGCTGGTCCGCGATGACTCCGAGGTGATCGCCAAGGCAAAGGCGCTGACCACGCGGCACGACTTGGCCCTTGGTATTGAACGCGCGATTGCCGCTGTGCTGGAACAGAGCGGCGTGGATCGGGGCCAAATCGGGCTGGCCTCTCTTTCGACGACGTTGGCCACCAATGCGCTGGTCGAGGGACAAGGCGGGCGCGCCGGGCTGGTTTACATCGGGTTTCGCCAGCAGGATCTGGACAGTCACGGCCTGACCGAAGTGTTGGCGGGCGATCCGGCGGTGGTGCTATCCGGTGGGCACAGCCATGCCGGAGCCGAGCGACAAATGCTGGATGAAGCCGCCCTTTACGCATGGTTAGAGACACACAAAGATGTATCAGCCTTTGCTGTTGCAGCCCAGTTTGCCACACGCAACCCGGCGCATGAGCTGCGCGCCGCCGAGATAGTACAAGAGGTTACCGGGCGTCCGGTGTCTTGTTCGCATCACCTGTCGGCCAAGCTGAACGGCCCGAAACGGGCACTGACGGCGCTTTTGAATGCGCGTCTGATCGGCATGATTGCGCGTTTGATCGACCGGGCCGAAGACACCTTGCAGCGTCTTGGGATTGCTGCGCCGTTGATGGTGGTGCGTGGCGATGGGGCATTGATATCAGCCGGTCAGGCGCGTGAGCGACCCATTGAGACGATCCTGAGTGGCCCGGCGGCCAGTATCGTCGGTGCACGGTGGATGACGGGGGTGGATGAAGCCTTGGTGTCTGACATTGGCGGTACGACAACGGATGTGGCCGTGCTGCGCGACGGGCAACCGACGATCGACCCGGACGGGGCCAAGGTGGGGCCTTGGCGAACCATGGTCGAAGCTGTTGCCATGCGCACAACAGGGTTGGGTGGTGACAGCGAAGTGCATGTGCAAGACGAAGGCTTGCATGGTGGTATTATGCTGGGGCCCAGACGATTGATCCCGGTTAGCCTGATCGCAACCGAGGCGCCCGATGTGGTGCATGCGGCGCTGGAAGATCAATTGCGCCGAACCGTGCCGAACGAGCATGACGCAAGGTTTGTCCGGGCTGTGCCGGGGATGAGCGTGGACGGCCTGCCCGAGCGCGAGCAGAGCCTTTTGGCCCGGATCGGTGACGCGGTGCATCCCCTTGGCAAGGTGTTGCAAACGCGGTTGGATGGCCAAGCCCTGCGGCGTTTGGTGGGGCGTGGGCTTGTGCAGATTGCGGGCGTCACGCCCTCAGATGCCAGCCATGTTCTGGGCGGTCTGAACGATTGGGATGTCATCGCTGCACGCGCGGCTTTGGAATTGATCGGACGACGGCGCACCGGAAGTGGCAATAGGCTGTGCCCGGATCCCGCAAAGCTGGCGCGAATGATTGTCGATCAGTTGACGCATCAGACATCTTTGGCCCTATTAGAGACTGCTTTTGCCGAGGACAGCCACGATTTTGGACTGCCGCCCGAAGATTTGGCGCGCCACGTTTTGACGCAGCGTGGCCTTGCGCAGCATAGCGGGTTGATCCGTATCGAAAGCGGTTTGAACGTCCCGGTGGTGGGCTTGGGGGCGTCGGCGCCGTTTTACTACCCGGCGGTGGGTGAGCGGCTTGGATGTCGGATGATCCTGCCGGAACACGCCGGCGTTGCCAATGCAATCGGTGCGGTGGTCGGGCGTGTGACCATCCGGCGCAGCGGCCTTGTCACGTCACCGACCGAAGGGAAATATCGGGTGCATTTGGAAACGGGTCCGCAGGATCATCTAGATGCAGACGCAGCGATGCAGGCATTGCAAACCGCGTTGGAAAAAGACGCGCAAGCCGAGGCTGTCGCAGCCGGAGCAGAGGATATTCACACCCATGCTGTCCGCGATATTCGAAGTGCGCAGGCCGAAGGGCGCGATGTGTTCTTAGAGGCCGAAATAACGGTTGAGGTGACCGGCCGGCCACGCGTGGCCATCTAGGCCAGCTACCATTACCTTTCCAACAAATCCCGATAGTAGGTTTTCAGGAACAAGAGACCAAGGACAGCGCAGACACCTGCAAAACCGTAGGTATAGGAAATGCTGACATAGTCCGCGGTGTAACTGTAATAGAAACCACGACGGGCCTCTCCGACGACATGAACCAAAGGGTTCCACTCCAGCCATGTGCGATAGGGGTCAGGAATTCGATCATGCAGGAAAATGACCCCTGAGATCAGGACCAACGGCCGCGTGGCCACAGACCATACAGAGGCCCAGACCGGGTTTCGTGAGATCAGGACGCAGTTTAGCATGCCAACCCCGAAACCAAGTGCAATCGCCATGGCATAGGCGTTTAGCACACGGCCGACCACGAAAACGGTCCGGGTATCCCAAGTGACCAGAATGAACGTCAGAATGATGGTGCTGATGATGGCTTGAATTAATACGTTCAGCAACAGCCTTGCCAGAAGCGCATCCATAAAGCTGACCCTTGGATAGTTGAGCAGCTGTCTTGAATAGTTGATTGCTTGTTGGACCTTGCCGCTTGTTGAAACGAACATCATGAACGGCAGCATGCCGCTGGCGTAGTAAATTGCGAAATTTGTTCCGAGTTGCGGTGACCTGAAACCGATTGAGAAAATTGTAACTAGGAGCGCGATTGCGCCCGCAGGCTCTAGAATGGCCCAGATAATACCCCCCGGAGAGCGGCCATAGGTGGTTGTCATCTCGCGCAGGATCAGCGCCGAAATGGATCGCACACTGGCGAAGCGCGGCACCTGGCGCTGCACGTTTCTAAGCTCTGATGTGTCTGATGTGTCGCGAGAAAGCATATGCTCAAGCCATTAGAGTTTCCGCGACTCTTGACAGGGTGTGGTGCGGCGTCAAGCGGGAAATCCTGGTTTCAAGTTCCCGTTTGGGCAGATAAGCTATGCCCTGCGTTGACATTGATGGCGCGATCGTTTTTGCACTTTGCTCTATCTATGCGAGTATTCGTTTGTATGGGCAGCAGTACATAGGTTGCACAAGGTATGGCTTACCGATCATTTTTCTGGCGCGCGTGCCAGCGTCTCTCAAGGCGCGTAAAGCCCGCTTTGGGGCGGCCTGTTTCGTTTGTTGATGCAGATGCCTTTAGGCATTTTTGGCACCAAAAAGACGATCTGTTCGAGACGGTAGAGGCTGACAAGAGCAAGCGCGATAAGATTGATTCTCTGGCCTATCCGGATCGCCGGTATGTTATATTTTTCACGCCACGGTCAGGCAGCAGTCGCCTTGGAAACCTGATTGGACAGACCGGGTATCTGCATGACCCCGGCGAGCCTTTTAACCCCGATTTCGTGCCAAAAATCGCAAAAGGCCTGCAGGCCAAGGATGTCTCCAGCTACGTCGATGGTTTGCTGCGCAAGCGCAATCTGAACGCGACGTTCGGTTGTGAAATTACCTTCCGCCAGCTTCACAATGTATTTGGCAGCATGGCGAACATGCTTGATTTGCTAGAGCCCACCTCATGCTTTTGGCTGATCCGAGAGGATTTGATTGCGCAGGCGGTCTCGCTTTCGCGGCGACAACAAACGCAAATTTCACATTCTCCGCAGGCGGACGCACACGCGCAAAAGCGCGGCGAAGAGGTGTTTAGCTATGATGCAAAGACAATCAAACTGGCGGTCGAGGCCCTGTGTTGGCAAGAAAATCGAATGGAAGAATTGTTCATCAAGCACGGGCTTTCCCCGTTCAGGATAAGCTATGAAACCTCTGTTCGGTGTGAAGCTGATGACCTATTGGATGCGGTTGCTGGCCACATAGGTCTGCCTGCTGGTGTGTTGCGGCAAACAGAACCTTCGCACGAGAAACTGAAAGGCACTAAGTCGGCTGAATTCATCCAACGTTTCAAAAGTGAAAACGCGGCTTACGTGGATTTCATACAGAACCGCCGCCATGCGCGCCTTGAAGCGCTGCGCCCGAGTGCCAAAGGAGCCAATGGTGACTTTAGCCTGTGAGAGATGGGATATCGCTGCTCGGCGTGGTGCGTTGTCTTGTTCGTCCAGCGGGCGAGCAGGTATAGGCAAGTTTAGCGTGGTTTGGCCGTTGCTTTTGCAAATGGATCGGCATTTGGCATGGTTTGCCAGCGCTTGGTTGGGAGAAAGTCGTTGATCCGGCAGCTACATTCTTTGTTTCGCCGGTATCGGGCCGCGCATGTGAACTTCCAAGTCGGTGGCGTTCGCATCAATGGTGACGGTGGCGCGACGATTGGGTTTATTGAACGCATCACGTTTGACGCTGGCTGGTTTCGCGTAACAGGGTGGGCGCATGCGCAAAAGCTGACATTTTCGCTGAACGGGGTGGATGTGGATTGCATCCCGACACAGTCCCGCCCTGACGCTGCGCAAGTGTATGGCGTTCCGGAAAAGACCGGGTTCAAATGCGTGATCCCTGGCAGCTTTGATGATCTTGAGATGTCTTCTGTTCTGGTTGCGCATGTCTTTGGTGATCCTGGCCTGTCTACTGCCGCGGCAATGCAGGTGCCGCTTAGGATTCGGCGTTTGGAACAGGTGTTGGTTGCATACCGTTTTGCGCGCGATCTGGGCCTGTCGTTGCCCGGCGTTGCAGGCTGGTATCTGACAGGTGACCCAAAATATCGTGCGCGGGTCAAACGGCAGCTCAGGCTGTCGCAGCCGCGCAATTATGGCGCACTTCTGCCTGACATGTTTGATGCCGTGCAAGATCAGCCTGCGCCGACAACTGGTAATAGGATTACGATCATACTGCCAGTCTACAATGCCTATGATCTGTTGCAGGAATGCTTGCAGCGGGTGATTGCGCATACCGACCTGCCTTGGCAAATGATTTTGGTCGAGGACCGATCGACCAACGACAGCGTGCTACCGTTTTTGCGCGGGTGGGTCGAGGACAAGCCAAATGTCACGCTACTTGAAAACGCCAAGAACCTTGGGTTCGTCGCCTCGGTCAATCGAGGGCTGTCCTTGGCGCTTGAGACAACAGAGGGCGATACAGGGCCGGTTGTCCTTTTGAATTCCGACGCGCTGGTGCCCAAGCGTTGGGCCAGCAGGTTGGTTGAGCCGTTCGAATTGGAAAAAGACGTTGCCAGTGTGACGCCCTTGTCCAATGACGCCGAGATCTTTTCGGTTCCGGTGATTTGTCAGCGTGTACCATTGAAACCCGGGCAGGGGGATATCATCGACGCCACGGCACGTCAGTTTCGACCGGGAGCCGAAATGTCGGATGTGCCCACTGGCGTGGGTTTTTGCATGGCCATGGCACGTGATTGGCTGGTGCGTGTGCCGTCGTTTGATCCGGCCTTTGGCCGTGGCTATGGTGAAGAAGTGGACTGGTGCCAGAAGGTCTCGGATATGGGGGGGCGGCACGTGGTGCAGCCGCGCCTGTTTGTCGAACATCGCGGCGGGGAAAGCTTTGGTGCAAGTGGCAAGGCCACATTGATTGCCCAAAACAATGAGAAAATTTCTCAGCGCTACCCGGACTACGATAAATCGGTACAGGATTTCATCGCGTTGGACCCTTTGGTCAGTGCGCGGCTGGCCCTTGGGCTGGCTTGGGCAGGTAGTTTGCAACCAGACAGCCCCGTTCCGGTCTACATGGCCCATACGATGGGCGGTGGTGCTGATCACTATTTGGAACGGCGTATCGCGCAGGATCTAGAGGCAGGCCGCCCTTCGGTTGTGTTGCGCGTCGGCGGCCCGTTTCACCGCTGGCAGTTGGAGCTTGTGACCACCGGCGGCCGTCATCACGGTGTCTGCGACCGCTTTGCAACGGTTCAGCGCCTTTTGTCTGTGCTGCCAAGGCGGCATGTGGTCTATTCATGTGGCGTCGGGGACGAAGATCCTGTGACACTGCCGCAGGCCTTGCTTGATTTGATGCACGGTCAAGATACCGCCGAGATGTTGTTCCACGACTATTTTCCGCTGACACCGAGCTATAACTTATTGGACAGTGACGGTGCCTATCGTGGGCCTGTTGTGCACCCGCGTGGAGATAGCGCGCATCAAATTCGGTCAGCCACTGGTGAAACGATTCCATTGGACCGCTGGCAAGCCGCATGGAAACGATTTGCAGCGAAGGCCAAGCTGACGGTGTTTTCGAAAGACAGTGCGCAACAGGTCGCGGCCGTCTGGCCAGATCTAAAGGCTGCGATACAGATTGAACCGCATGCGTTGTCTGTCGGGTTTGAGGCCTTGCCACCACGTCCAGCCAACGCGCGGCCAACGATTGGCGTTTTGGGCAATATCGGTCAAAGCAAGGGCGCGGCGGTGGTCCAAGACATGGCCAAGCGGCTTGGCCGAGATCGTGATCGAGTTTGTGATATGGTTGTCGTCGGAAATGTGGATCCGGCCTTTGCCTTACCGGGGGATTTGCGTGTTCATGGATCCTATGCGGTGTCTGATCTGCCGATCTTGGCCGAGAGATACGGCATCACGCATTGGTTGGTGCCATCAATATGGCCAGAAACCTTTTGCTATACTGTGCATGAGGCCATTCAAACCGGGCTTCCTGTCTTGGCGTTTGAGATCGGTGCGCAGGGCGAAGCGGTGCGCGCTGCAAAGAATGGGCACGAGATCCCCTTTGATCCAGATGCAGATTTAGCGCATACCGCGATTCAAAAAATCGCGTATTTGGTAAAAGACGAAAAGGCAGGTGTGGTGTGAACGAACAGGTTTCCATTTCGTGGCTCAAATCGCGGGGCGTTGAGGTGCTCAATCGGCCCGGCGGTAAGGTAAATCTACCGGCAAAAACCGTCATTGAAGCCCCGGCCAGTCTTAAGTGGACCCAATATGAATGCTTTCTGGAATTGGGGGCATTTTCGTATCAGGTTTCCGGCTATTGTTTCGCGGCACGTATTGGGCGGTACTGCTCCTTTGGAGAGGATGTGCAGATTGGACGTCAGAACCACCCGACAGACTGGGTATCGACCAGCCCGGCGTTTTACCTTGGGGACAAGTTGTTTGATCTGGGAGGGGGGTTTGCCGGCGCCTCAGAATATCACAACTACAAATTCGAGTTCGAAGGCCCGCCTGCAAAGGTGCGACCGACGAAAATCGGCAACGATGTCTGGATTGGCCACGGTGCGCATGTCAAGGCTGGCGTGACCATCGGAGATGGCGCAATTGTCGCGTCAAATGCGGTGGTGACAAAAGATGTTCCACCATATGCCGTTGTTGCTGGAAATCCGGCGGTGATCAAAAAGTGGCGCATTTCACCAATGCACATAACCCCTATGTTGCGATGCAAATGGTGGCGGTTCGCCCCATGGCAACTTGATCACCTTAACCCTCAGAACCTGAACCAGTTCGTTCGTGGTGTGAGCGCGATGAAGGATGTCGAGCCGTTTCAGCCTGACCTAATAGATTTGCGAAACCAATAATATGAGCGTTGAAGAGTGCAAAATTGTTTTCCTGCATATTCCGAAGACCGCCGGACAAACAATTCATTCCGAACTGGTGCGTTTGATTGGTGAAGACGCTGTATCGCCGATACGTGTGCATACCCAAGCGGATAGTCCAGCCGGGCAGTTTCCTCCGGGGTATCGCCTGTATTCCGGTCACATTGATTGGCTGGCCTTGGATACTGTGCCCGATCCAAAATTTGTATTTACAGTTTTACGCGATCCGTTTGAACGGATTGCTTCGTTCTACTTTTTCCTGAAACGCCAAGCCGAGGGGCTCTCTGCCGAAGAACTGGCACGTCCTAGACGGGTCGGTATGCGCCGCATTCTGAATTCAAGCGTAGATGATTATTTTTGTGGCGGTCCGACGTCTTGGCGGCGGTTTATTCGGGATCACTATCACAGTCCGTACTGTGCGTATCTGGCTACGAAAACATTGCGCGGCCACTCAAAGATCGCGGAATGCCCACCCAACGAGATGATTGACCGCGCAGAAACTGCGGCAAAATCTCTGGGCGGCGTATATTCTGTGAACGCACTAAGCGTATTAGAACGTGATATCGAAGTTGTCTTGGGGGAAAGACCGCAACTTCAGGGTCGATACATGAACGCAGCGCCCAAAGAGCATATCGGTTCTCGATGGCAACAGTTGGAAGCGATTATCGAAAAAAAGGAGACTCTTGCGGAGTTGAAATCCTTTGTGGCGGCGGATTGTCAACTCATGTCACGTTTGGGGATGAAAACATCTTGAACGTGCTTTGTGCATTGTCTCGAACGATGATTTTTACAGCCGCCCATACCGTGCAAGAATAGGCAGAAGTTTATCGCCGGCCTTGCTCTGCCGGTGAATTCCAAGCTTGGGAAGTGCCGCCGCCAGATGCGCACCCCCGTCGTGGCGGGCTTGTTCAAACTCTCTTAGCATTTGTTGGTTGGCGTCGGTCAGCAGCCCACTGTTGTCCATCAATGCGGCAACATTAGCCGATATCCACCGATGATACCGTCGCCCTGCGACCATGCTAAGCCGGTTAAGCCTGCCTCGAACCGGGCCATGATGCCCAAGCACGTTGGACGCGTGTTGCCGGTAGAGAACCAGTGGTCCTGTCTCTTGGTAAATCCGGGCCTCCATGCCGCTGGTGATCAAGTAAATCCACCAGTCATGATAAGGAACGCCAAACCGCAGGGCCGATTGGGTTGTGCTTGCAATAATTTTCGCAGCTGCCGGAGACAGGACGATAGTGTTTCCTGCAACAATATTTTGCACCAATGCATTGCCAAAGCAGGGGCGGCGTTTGAACGTCCGGCTTTTTCCCTTGGGCGTCAACTTGGCATCGGTCAGAACCGTGCGGCACGACCACAACAGTGGCGTTCCGTTCATAGCCCCATGCGCCACCAGCCATTCAGCCGCTTTTTCCAGTTTCCGGGGCAACCAAACGTCATCTTGATCGGATATTGCGATGGCGGAGTCGGGCGATTCTGCGATGGCCTTGTCCAATCCGCACAGAAAGTTTGCCGCAGCGCCTGCCTTGGGCCCGTTGAAAAGCCTGATGGCATGACCCGGTTGGTGCGCGGCAAAATCGCGGATGATCTCTTGGGTTGCGTCAGATGACCCATCGTCGCTTATGTCGAGTGACCAATTTTTGTGACTTTGAGCCGCGTAGCTGTCAAGTTGCGGGCCAAGATAAGTGGCACCGTTATATGTCGCCAGCACAATGCGGACATGAAGCGTGTTGGCGTTCAAATTCAATTCTCCGAGATGCGATTGTGGTTACGCAATAGTTTTGACATTCGAAAATCTATATGATCAACCCAAAAGGGTATTATCGTTTGAGGCATGCTTTGACAGATAAAAAATCAACCGCAAAACCAACGTCCGACGTGGTCGATTTGCAAAAGCAAGGTCAAGGCCCAAAGCCCAAAGGCCCAGACACCGGGACCAGCCAAAATAATGCCGACCAGCAGCCGCCCAAAGGGGGTCAGAAAAAGCCGCAGGGTGGGCCAAAAAAACCGGCCCAAGCCAAAGTCCCGCCACCTGTGCCACCAGCACAATTGAAACGACGGCACAAACTGGCGTTTTTGGCGTTCGGGGTTATGGTGATTTTGCCCATTGTGGCGTCTGCATGGTACTTGTTTGACCGAGCGCATGATAGATACGTGTCCTACGCGGGCTTTTCTGTCAGGACCGAAGAAATCGGATCAGCTTTTGAGCTTTTGGGGGGCGTGGCTGAAATTTCGGGCTCGTCCTCGTCGGATACCGACATCTTGTACAAGTTCATCCAAAGCCCTGAACTTGTGAACCGGATCAACAAGCAGATTGATCTGCGCGAAGTTTGGTCGAAACCCGGGCGCAAGTGGGCGAACGGTGATCATGATCCGGTTTTCGCCTATAATCCACAAGGAATCGCAAAAAGCCTGTTTGTTCCAGGTGACGCAAACAACCCAGGCTATATCGAAGACTTGACCAAGTACTGGCAACGGATGGTTACGGTCTATTCCGACAGCGGCACCGGTCTTATCGACCTTGAGGTGCAAGCGTTTACGGCGGACGAGGCGCAGACGATTGCGCGATTGGTCTACGAGGAAAGCTCGACCATGATCAACCGTCTGTCGGCCATCGCGCGCGACGACGCGACCCGCTATGCACGAGAAGAGCTGGACCAAGCCGTTGACCGCTTGAAAACTGCGCGAGAGGCGCTGACACGGTTTCGCAACCGCTCGCAGATCGTGGACCCTTCGGCCTCCATCCAAGGCCAGATGGGTATCCTGACATCGCTCCAACAACAACTGGCACAGACACTGATTGATCTTGATATCCTGCGCATGACGTCTCAGGCGAACGATCCGCGCAGTACGCAGGCAGAACGCCGTGTCCGGGTCATCGAAGACCGTATCGAACAAGAGCGCAAGAAGCTGGGCATCGGCACCTCGACCGGAGTAGAGGGCTCGGGCGATGAAAACGCCTTTGCGAACCTTCTTGGCGAGTTTGAGCGCCTGAGTGTCGATCTGCAATTTGCCGAAGAATCCTACAAATCCGCCTTGGCCGCTTACGACGCGTCTTTGGCCGAGGCGCAGCGGCAAAGCCGCTACTTGGCGGCGCATGTCAACCCGACCTTGCCCGAGGCCGCAACCCGGCCAGACCGCCTGTTGTCATTGGGCATGGTGGCCCTGTTCAGCCTGTTGATCTGGGCCATCAGCGTTCTGGCGGCCTATGCCCTGCGGGATCGGCGATGATTGTCCTGCGGGATCTGACGAAGATTTTCGAATTCAACGGGAACATCAAAGTTGTTGCCGACCGGCTGAACACGGTGTTCCCAACGGGTGTTGCGGTTGGGCTTTTGGGGCGCAACGGGGCGGGGAAATCGACGCTGCTCAAGATCATTGCCGGAACGTCATCGCCCACCTCGGGCGAGGTGCTGACCGATGGCAAAATCTCGTTTCCCGTCGGGCTGGCCAGTTCGATGCATCCCGACATGACCGGCGCGCAGAACACGCGCTTTGTGGCGCGGCTCTATGGGGCGGACACCGAAGAGATGAGCGCCTATGTCGACGAGTTCGCCGAATTGGGCGGGCATTTCCACCTGCCGGTGCGCACCTATTCTTCGGGGATGCGATCGCGGCTGAGTTTCGGCATCAACATGGCGTTGCAGTTTGACACCTACCTGATCGACGAGGTGATCGCCGCAGGCGACGCCGCCTTTGTCGAGAAAAGCAGCCTTGTGTTCCGCGACCGGATGGAAAACGCGGGGGCGCTGTTTGTCAGCCATTCGACGGGCATGATGCGACAGTTTTGTGAGGCCGGTGCCGTATTGGAAAACGGCCAGCTGACCTATTACGACGACATCGAAGACGCCGTCCGCCACCACGCCGAAAACATGCGCGCGCGGAAGGCGGGGTAGGCATCCGGCGTAGGCTGAACTGATGCGGTGGATGCCCCACCAACGGCATCTTGTATGCCATTTCTGCCGGCACAGTACCATCCTCCCAGTCGCCAAGGCCAAAGCAACGAGAGTCCCGCACAAGTTTGTCCAGACCTTGGCATGTTGCAAAATGAGATACACCATCGCCGACACCAATCTCCACGACAAGGCTCGGTCGGATGATTTCGATCAGCCAAAACAGAAACGGCAAATGATACAGATCCGGTGAAGTCCTGAGAAAACGCGCTCGCCAAAGAAGTGTTTCGGTCGACATGGGCCCGACAAAGCCGGACGGATCCGGATTAAGTGCCGTAGGCTCAGCGTTTATCAGCTTGGAGTTGGTGGTCATTTCCCCGTTATCCTCTAAACCGGCGCCTACTCGCAGGCAATTCCAAGAAACACACGCACAATACAAGGTTTTTCTTCTGTGCGCGAAGTCTTTACGTGCTTAACATAAATATTGGAATAGTTAGCCCCAGTGCCCAAGGTCAAATCGGGTGCATATCTTTTGCCCTTAGCCCCTGGTTGACCGACCCTCATTGCGTCAGTCCCACCCAAACAGATCCCGCGTGAAGATCTTACTGGCAACGTCGGACAAATCTTCTGTCTTGCGATTGGCGACGATGACATCTGCGCGCTGCTTGAACACCTCGAGATCGTCGATGACGTCGGAACCGAAGAAGTGCGACTCGTCCCAGGCGGGTTCAAAGACAATCACATCGATCCCCTTGGCTTTGAGGCGCTTCATCACACCCTGGACCGCACTTTGACGGAAATTCTCCGATCCCTGTTTCATGACCAGCCGGTAGATCCCAACGCATTTCGGGGCGCGGCTCAGGATCTGTTCGGCAATGAAGTCCTTGCGGGTCCGGTTCGCGTCCACGATTGCCTTAATGAGATTTTGCGGCACCTTGGAGTAGTTCGCCAGAAGCTGCTTGGTGTCTTTGGGCAGGCAATAGCCTCCGTAGCCGAAAGATGGGTTGTTGTAATGTGCACCAATCCGCGGATCGAGCCCGACGCCCTCGACGATCTGGCGACTGTCGAGGCCATGGCTCAGTGCATAGCTGTCCAACTCGTTGAAATAGGCGACGCGCATCGCGAGATAGGTATTCGCGAAAAGCTTGATCGCTTCTGCTTCCGCGGGGTCCGTGAACAGCATGGGGATATCCTCGGCCAGCGCGCCCTGCCGAAGGAGCTTCGCGAAGATCATTGCCCGCTCGGAGCGTTCGCCGACGATGATCCGGCTTGGGTAAAGGTTGTCGTACAGCGCCCGTCCCTCGCGCAAGAATTCAGGACTGAAGATCACATTATTGATCTGTCTTTTGGCCCGGAGTCGCTCGACAAACCCTACTGGGATGGTGGATTTGATCACCATTACTGCCTCTGGTGCAATCGCTCGTACTGTATCGATCACGCTCTCGACGGTGGATGTATCAAAGGCGTTGGTCTGTGGATCGTAATTGGTGGGTGTGGCGATAATTACAAAATCCGCGTCACTGTAAGCCAGCTTGGGATCGGTGGTTGCAACAAGGTCCAGTTCATGATTGCCAAGGTATTCTGAACATTCAGCGTCCTGGATTGGGGACTGGCGTGCATTGACCATACCGACCCGAGCCTTCATTACATCCAGCGCAACGACTTTGTTGTGCTGTGCCAGCAAGATGGCATTGGCCAACCCCACATATCCCAAACCGGCAATTGCAATCTTCATTGTCAACCTCGTAATTAACACCAATTTTCCTTGTCTCCATCAGGCAGTTGGTTTCGGATTGCAAGCAAGTTGCTGCAAATTGATCCAGCTCTACGTTGCCGCAGCTATCCCAAAAGGTGGTGACGGCGTGGTTGGATGTCAGGCTGCAGCTGCTTGATACCCTCCTTGAAGGCAACCCCCGGAACAATCTTGGGCAGCTGATCGGCACTGTCCAGGTTTTGCGATTTTACCTGGGCTGACATCACCCGCCTGAAGACCAATGCCAGCCCGGTTTGAATCGCCCCGGTTTCATCGGAGACCTATAGCTTCATTTCACGCGACCATATCGGGCACGTCGCGCTGTGCATAGAAGTTCTCTTCAGCCTCTGCTGGTGGGATGTTTCCGATAGGCCCGAGTAGGCGTCTGTGGTTGAACCAATCGAACCAGCCGAGGGTGGCCATTTCCAGATCCTGCATGTTGCGCCACGGACCTGGACCTGTCGCGTAATCGTGCCGCTCCAAGTGCTCGTTTAAGCCACCTTCCGTTCAAAAGCGACCGGGCTTTTCCAGCCTAATGCTGAGTGCCGTCGACGTGGATTGTAGAAGCCATTGATATATTCGAAGATCGCCATCTCGGCTTGCCGCCTCGTTACCCATGACCGCCGCCAGATCAGCTCGGCCTTGATGGTTTTGAAGAACGTCTCGACAGCCGCATTGATGCTCCTATATTTGTCAAGCAGCGGGTGCGTTGGGATGTGAGATGCACAGTTGCCGGTATATTTCGCGGACGATGTAGCGCTTGATGCAGCGCACGATTTCCCGCCGTGTTTTGCCTTCCGAAGTTCGTCGAGCAGCATAGGCTTTGGTTCTCTCATCGTCGCGTAAGCGCACAATGGCCACACGGTAGATGGCGGCATTGGCTTGTCGGTTTCCACCTCGGTTCAATCGCATCCTGTTGATCCTGCCGCTTGAGGCCGGGATCGGGCAGACGCCGCAGAGCTTGGCAAGGGCGGCTTCGGAATGGATACGCTCGGGGTTGTCTCCCACGAGGATCAGCATCTCGGCGACGGTCATTGTGGAGATGCCATGCGACTTCATCAGCTCGGGTGCTTTCTCCCGGACTAGTCGGTCAAGTTCTTGGTCGTGCGACTGGATTTCTTCATGCAGAGCAAGCCAGCGTCGTGCGATCGCTCGCATGGCTGTTTTGGCGGATGCGATTGGGGAAGTGATCTCGCCTGGCCTCAGGGCTGCAACATGACGCACCAAAGCGATCCGTCCTCTGATTTCGTCAAGTGTGTCACGAAGTTCGGCTGGCGCATTCACGATCAACGTTTTCAGCGTGATCATCGCCTGAGACTTGGCTTTTACCGCGCTGTCTCGCGCAACCTTCAGGTGCCGGATCATCTCTGATGACCCGGTTTGCGTCTTGGCGTGTGCCCTGGCTTGCCCGTTCAGGACTGACCTGGCCGCGCTCTCTGCATCGAGGCTGTCTGATTTGCCATGAAGGAAACGAAGTTGGCGGTTGGGGCGCATGACATCCCGAACGTCATGCCCCTTGGCCAGCAGGTGTCTGGACAAGCCCGCGCCGAATGAACCGGTTCCTTCAATGCCGAAAGCCTTAACACGCCCGAACTGCAACGCCCAGGCTTCGAGATCATGGTATCCCTTCCGCGTGGTGGAAACAGTCGTGCTGCCAAGACGGGCACCCTGCGCGTCTAAAGCAACGGCAACGTGGTTGTCTTTGTGCGTGTCTACGCCAATGATAACTTGATCCATGGAAGGCTCTTTCGCTGGAATGGCCCAGGCACCGATCGAAGAGGACAGGACTGTGATGGTACGCGGACCGTCAGGCTCCTATGAAGTCACATCTCGCCCGCTGCCGGGGCAACCTGATGGTCGACACGTCAACGCAATGACACGAAGTCAATCATAAGATGAGTCAGGCCATCAGGCTGCAATACCATATTCACAGTCATAAGAGTCCCCAACGCTGCCGACCGATGGTTCGATGCCGGCTTCGGCCAGACGCTCAGTGTATCGAATGGACAAATACTGGGCGCCGCGATCCGAGTGATTGATCAATCCCCCTTTCTGAACAGGCCGTCGGTCATGTAGAGCCTGCTCCAAGGCATCGAGCACAAAGTCAGTCTTGGCAGACCGCGAGACCCGCCATCCGACGATGCGGTCAGCGAATGTGTCGATGACAAAAGCCACATAGACAAAACCCTGCCATGTCGACACGTAGGTGAAATCACTGACCCAGAGCAGGTTCGGGGCTGGCGCTCGGAACACCCGGTTCACCTTGTCACGCGGACAGGGTGCCGACGTGTCACGGACCGTCGTCTTGACCACCTTCCCGCGCACAGCGCCACGGATGCCGATCTGTTTCATCAGGCGCTCCACGGTGCAGCGCGCGAGTGTAAAGCCCTCACGCTTCAGCTGGTGCCATGCCTTGCGGACCCCGTAGACCTGGTAATTCTCATCCCAGACCCTTTTGATCTCTGGTCGCAATTCCGCATCCCGCTGCTGTCGCGCCGATGTTTTGGAAGGATCATCGCTTCAGTGGGCGGTCGAGTTCCGCCTGCGCAAAATACGCTGACGCCTTGCGGAGAATTTCATTCGCCTGGCGCAGCTCGCGCACCTCACGTTCCAGGGCCTTGATCCGGTCCCTTTCCTCAGTGGTCACGCCATCGCGCATGCCGCTGTCTTTCTCAGCCTGCTTGACCCATTCGCGCAGGGTCTGGGGAATACAGCCAATCTTGGGTGCAATGGCCGCAATCGCGCCCGCCTGCGTTTCGTATGAGCCCTGATGCTCGAACACCATCCGGACCGCACGTGCGCGGACCTCGGGCGAGTAGCGATTTGCCATTTTGCTTTTCGTCATAACCATCATCCTTACTTGAGTTGATGGTCTCCGACAAACCCGGAGCGATTCAGCCCGCGTGCGCGCACCAGGTCACGCATCGCTTCATGCTCAACGTCCGGAACCCAAACGGCGGTCAATTCGTTGGCTCGATGTAATTTGGCAAGCATGCGTGCATCCCGACGATCGGTCTTCACACGTTCGCCGGCTTTCACAGGAATCAGCGAGGGAGCGACAACCAAGCAATCATGTCCAAGCTCGACGAGCTGTCGGTAAAGGCCATAACCACAAGGTCCCGCCTCATAACAGAAATACAACTGATGACCTTTGGCGCCCAGTTGCTCGGCAAGCTTGCGCACACTATCTGGTCGATTGGGCAGCTTGCCCCAGTCCCGAACCTCCCCACCGCGCTCGCCATCAGCAACAGCTACTTAGATTGTGGCTTTGTGGACGTCCAGCCCAATAAATATGCTATCCTTCACGTGGTCTCTCCTCCATTCTTGAGGCTCTGCGCCAAAAAACTGGCACAACCCTCGTTGCAGAATGCCGAAGGAGAGGCCGCCGGTCTAATTGACGTCGAATGCGATCATAAGGTCTGGAAACACATTCGGACATCAAACCCAATCGAAAGCACATTCGCTACCGTCCGTCATCGAACCAAACGCACCAAGGGCTGCCTCAGCCGAAAGACCGGGCTGGCCATGGCCTTCAAGTTGATGATGTCAGCGCAGAAGAAATGGCGAAAGCTCGACGGCCAAAACCGCCTACCCGAGATCATCCAAGGGATTGAGTTCCGCGACGGGATCCGCCAACTTCAAACCGCCGCCTGATCAGGTATCACCAGCTTTTGCCCATATCTCGCATGCTGGCTCTTGCGGGTTGTGAAGGGATGAGTCCCGAAACACGGACAGTGGTAGGTGTCGCCGGTGGCGCGGCGGCCGGATTGATCACAGCGGACGCGCTGGATGCCGATGACGACTGGCGTCTTATCTCGGCGCTTGCGGGAGCTGCGGCTGGCACCATTGTGGCCCAAAACACCTCAAACAAAATGTGCGCCTATTCGCGCGGCGACGGCACTTACTACCGCGCGCCTTGCCGTTAAGGGCGCATCAGGGTCGCCTGCCTGAAGCACACTCGGTGGAAGACTGGTCGCCGATGTCTGTCTCTCGTCTGGCATGAATACTGCGTGTTTCGCGTGATGGCGGGCACTGATTTCACCTGATCATGGGCATAGATTTCACGTGATCGTGGGCAGACTTG
>NZ_JAAORB010000041.1 GCF_011601345.1 Roseovarius gahaiensis | reverse complement strand
TGACGACGTCATCCGGCAGTACCTGGAATTACATTCCTCCAAGTGATGCCTCCGGCGTCAGCCGGTGGTCCTTCACTACCAGCCATCGAAAGGTTGGTTTTCGGTGCAGCGCTATTGATGAAATCGCGATAAACCACGCTGGCGTATTTGCCTTGCATGACAATGGGATGTGATTTCACAAACCCAGTGACTTCGGTCACGGTGCGGCGGTTGCGGCGCTCACGGCCTTCGGTCACGATAAGCGGCTGTGTTTCCCCGAATGAGGCGATGGCCTCAAGCCGTGAGCGGCTGATGCCCTGACTGACCAGATAATTCACGACGGCGTGGGCCCTGCGCAGACCCAGTTGCTTGTTATACCCGGCCGATCCGACTGCGTCGGCGTGGCCAAACACGCGAAACCGCACTTCGGGGAACTGGCGAATCCAGCGGGCTTGCTCGCGCAGCGTGTCACGGGCACCGGCGTCAAGGTTAGCGGAGTTGAAGGCAAAGTTGACGGTGCTCATCACTTCTTGTGAGAAGCGGTTTGCCAAGTCGTAAACATATGCTTTTTCGCCCGTCATGACGAGATGGTTGTTCATGTTGGCATTGCCAAAATCGCCGCTGTCCACCAAGGCACCAGCCTCTGAGAAGTAGGACCGGTATACATCATCATCCGTGGTGCAGGCGCTAAGTGCGATAAGGCTCGCAGCAGCCAGAAGGTGTTTCATTTGCCCCTGCCTTTCCATCAATCCATGACGTAGCCGTAAGAGCCGGTAAAGTCCTGCTTGGCGACCTCACCCGCCGTGCCGGTCGGACGGTTCTTTTTGACCACTTTGCCGTTCAGGAACAAATCCGCCTCGGACGGAAGTCTCACACGATCCGTCGGCAGGGCCAAGGCTTCGCCGCGCGTTGGTGTTACCAGATGGGCGCTGACGATGATCACCAGTTCCGTTTGCGAGCGTGCGTAATCCGCGCTGCGGAACAAAGCACCCAAAACCGGAATATCGCCCAGCCATGGAACCTGACCGTTGGTGTCGCGGAAGTCGTCTTGCAGAAGACCCGCGATTGCAAAGCTTTCGCCATCGCGCAGAGCCACGGTGGTGGATGTATCCCGGCGGCGGAACGCGTCGACTGTGAATGATCCGGTATTGATGCCGTTTGTCGGGTCAATCGACGACACAGCGGCGGCCATCTCCAGATTGATGACACCATCATCAATCACCCGTGGCACAAAGTTCAGCTCGACCCCGAAGGGTTTGAATTCAACCGATGTCGTGTCGTTGTCTTGCGCCACGGGAACAGGGTATTCGCCACCGGCAAGGAATCTGGCCTCTTGGCCGGACAGGGCGGTCAGGTTGGGCTCGGCCAATGTGCGCACGACGCCTTTTTGTTCAAGCGCCTGTAGCAAAATGCCGATTTCGACCGACCCAATGTCAAACCCGAAAAAGGCGGCACCGGCGTTGCTGCCAGTTGGTGCGCTACCCAAGTTGACCTGATTGGAGGACAGCCCGCTGCCTGAAAGGGCAGCGCCGTTACCGCTTGAGCCAAGCGCGTCCACCGCCAGCGAGGTCGACAATTGTTTGGACACGCTGCGCTGCATCTCGGCAAAGCGCACTTTCAACATGACCTGCTGTTTGCCCGATACGACCATAAGGTTCGAGACCCGTTCCGGCGCATAGCGTTGCGCCAATTCAAGGGCGCGGTCCATCCGTGCAGCGCTTGAGACGCTGCCAGACAGGACGATGCCGTCATTCGCGGTGCGCACCTCGATTTTTTCATTGGGCAGGATTTGGCTCAGCCGTTCTTTGAACTCTGATACATCTGTCGAGACGCGGATCTCGACGTTTGTGATCAGCCGCCCGGTTTCATCCAGCAGGGTCAGGGTGGTGCGGCCGGGCGCCTTGCCCAAAACATAGATTGTGCGGTCTGACAGCGTCGAAAAATCGGCGATCGCCGGGTTGGCGATACTGAGTTCGGCAAATGGCGTGTCACTTTCGACCACGATTGCCCGGTTCATTGTAACGCTCAGGTCGCGATTGGCGCCTTTGCGCACGACTTGCAGGTTTTCTGCCTGCAGATCACTTGCCAGTGGACCAAAAACCATTGCCAGCCCCAACAGGGCTGCTTTTGCAAAACTTGCATACTTCATGTGACCTGCCTTTCCGATCACGCCTCACATATCGGGTCTTTTCGCCCGGATTTTGATCAGTTTGCGCTAGTTTGGAATTTTTTCAAGAATCAAAGCATTTTGGGCAGAAATGATTCGAAACGTGGCAAACATGCCCTGCCAAAGAAAAAGGGCATCCCGTGGGATGCCCTTTGCAGCTTACCAGGATCGTCTGGCCTTAGTTGGTGCAGGGGATTTGGCTGATAACCGTCTCGCCGCCACGACGGGTCTTGATCGTGCAGACTTCTTTTTTGGGGGCAGGAGCCTCGATCTCTTTCTTGGACAAGCCCAGAAGGCGCCACTGGTCCACCTCGATCACATCGGCCACGGTTTCGTCTTGAATTCCCACCAAAGACAGTGACAAACGCCCGGTGGCCTGGGCTTGCGCCAGTGCCGCAACTTGCTGCGGCTTGGCTTCTACCGTCACGGTGCGGGCGATGATGGCTTGGCGGGTGTCCTCGTTCGACACTTGGTCAACGGCGATCAGGCGAACACCGGTTTGAATGAGTTTGGTCACATCCCCGACCGAGTTGCCCTCGGTGCGCACGCGCTCGCCGCGGACCTGACCCGTCCAATAGACATCGACCCGGTCACCGGGGCGCAGGAAGCCCGACACACCGCTGGCCACGTCAACCTTGATGGCAAAGGCGCGCATGCCCGGCCCAAGCGAGGCCGAAATGCCTGCATCTTCACCGGGTTTGGTGATTTTGACGTCCAGAACCGCCTCGTTCTTTTCCATGGCGCGGCGCACGGTGCGCTTTTCCTCGTTTTCGTCAGGAAACAGCGTGTCGGGCTCGGAAAAATACCCGGCGGGCAGAGATTCCTTGGGGAATTTGGCCATGCGCACCATGGCCGGTTCCAGTTTCTGACCATAGCTTAGCGGTTCGTTGGCGACGATCACGTCAACCGTTTCGATCTGCGGGGCGCGCTGCGCGCGCTCTTTTGCCAGTTGTGTCTGGTAGCTTTGGATATAGCTTTTGGCCATGTAAACGGCAAAGCCCGCCAAACCCAAACCTACGACAAGCACCAGTCCAAATACCAAACGCATGGCCAGTCCTTTCAATTTTTCTGCTCTGACGGATGACCTTTTGTCATCCGCGTCTCATAGAATATTAGCACCGGATTGTGGCGGAATGAGGGAGCCCGTGTGACCAATTCCGGCCTTCGACCGCGGCGGGTGATGTCGGCGCAAGATCAATGGGGTCACAGCGTGTACGACCGTCTGAAAACCAGGTTAGTCGTTTCCTGTGCTCGATGTTTTGGGAAGAAGGTCGACAGTCACCACTTCTGCGCCACTCAGGCTGTTGCCGATCTTGACGCCCATATCGGTGTTGATGTTTACCAATAATGCAATCGCACCAACACCCAAGGCCACGATAGAAGCCGTCAGAACCACCCAGTCGAGTGTGACCGCGCCGTGTTCATCGGACAGGAACTTGACACTTGGAAGTTTCATGCGATCCTCCATGACCTCGTTACTCTGTTAAGCGGCGCCGCGACAGGCCGTGATCGTGACGCGGTTATATGCGCTGCCCTGATCGCCAACTGGCCGCAGATCGTGTCGTGCGGCCAGTTGTAAGAGATTGTTTTAAAGGGTTTAGGCCGAACTTAGCCGCCGTCAGCGGGTGCTTGGCCCAGTGTCTCACCGCTCAGGTTAACCACGCCGGCACCGCCAACTTCGGTTTCAATTTTGCCGGCCAGCGAGTCAACGCCGCCCTGCACGGCGGCCACACCGGCAACGCCAAGGCCCACAACGGCTGCGGTCAGAACGACCCAGTCAACTGTCACGGCGCCGTCTTCTTCGTTCAGGAAGTTTGTGATGAATTTGTTCATGGTTGGTCCCTCCAAAGGATTAATGTGTCTCAGGTTACAACCGCTTCGGTTTGTGACGGGCCGTGTGTGTCTCTCTCTTTGGCCTGCCGCCGTTGCGGTATGGGCCTATATAGCCCCTGAATTCGGGCAGGATTTTGGCGCGAATAGTTCCTTTTTCGTGAACCTTAATATTTTTCGACAGACCCATATTAACCATCTATAAACAAACAATAAAAAACGCACATTCGGGTTTTAAAATAATGAAATCCAGCGTTTTTGCCCGGTTTTGCACCAACCGCGCGTTTCGAAATTGAAGACAATTCTGGAAAAACATCGCTTCTTTTGCGACAATGCAACTATAAACAAAAAGGCTAGGGCAGGCTTACATGCGTTCGGTACGGTTTCTGACACTGATCGTGGTGATCAGCATGCCTGTCATGCTACATGCAGGCGACCCGCCCCCCTTTCCCGACTTTACGTTCAAGATGGGCAAACCCCCGAAACCGGGGGCCGACAAACGCATCACGGTTCAAATTGAGCCTGAGGCGCCCAAGCCCGCGCAACCGGATGTAACGGCAGACACCCCCACGCCAGACGGGCCGAGATCGGCGGCCTATGCGTGGTTCTGGCAATCCGTGTCGCCGCAAATCGACGAAAACGCCGCCGAGCGTTTGGATGCGGCGTTTGACCATCTGGCAAAAGGGCCGGCCAGTTCGCGCGTGCAAGAGCCGCGTTTTCAAACCCTGCAAACCATCGCCAAGGCCGAAGGCCCGCGAATCTTGGGCGCGACCATCGGCACGCAGGTGTCGCCCGCCTTGGCGCTTGCGGTGATCGCAGTCGAATCCGGTGGCCGCCCCAAGGCGGTCAGCCCCAACGGCGCGCAAGGCCTGATGCAGTTGATGCCCGACACGGCCAGCCGCTTTGGCGTGACCGACAGCTTGTCGCCCGACCAGAACATAAAGGCAGGCGTGGCCTATCTGGATTGGTTGCTGTCCGAGTTCGGCGGCGATGCTGTTTTGGCTCTGGCGGGCTACAACGCGGGGGAAAACGCGGTCAAGAAACACAAGGGTGTGCCGCCATTTGCCGAAACGCGTGATTACGTGCCCAAGGTTCTGGCCGCCTACAAGGTGGCCATCGGCCTGTGCAAGACCAAGCCCGCCTTCATTACCGACGCCTGTGCGCTGAACCTTGCCATGCGGTAACAAACGGGCCGCCCTGTCGCGCGGCCCGCGTGTTGGTTTGTCTTAAACGATGGTGGCCTCGGTGGCTGCGCGCACTTCGTCTTCGCTGACGCCGGTTGCGCATTCGACGATCTTCAGGCCGCCGTCGACCACATCCAGCACGCCCAGATTTGTGATGATCCGGTTCACCACACCTGTTCCCGTCAGCGGCAGGGTGCATGCCTTCAACAGCTTGCTGTCCCCGTGCTTGTTGGTGTGGTCCATCACCACCACCACGCGCCGGACACCGGCCACAAGGTCCATTGCCCCGCCCATGCCCTTGACCAGCTTGCCGGGGATCATCCAATTGGCCAGATCGCCGTTCTCGGCCACTTCCATCGCGCCAAGGATGGCCATCGCGATTTTGCCACCACGGATCATGCCAAAGCTGGTGGCGCTGTCGAAGTAGCTGGTATGCGGCAATTCGGTGATGGTCTGTTTGCCAGCGTTGATCAGGTCGGGGTCTTCTGTGCCTTCCACGGGAAAAGGCCCCATGCCCAGCATCCCGTTTTCCGATTGCAGGGTGACATGCACGCCTTCGGGGATGAAGTTCGGCACCAGTGTCGGGATGCCGATCCCAAGGTTTACATATGTTCCGTCTTCCAGTTCCTGTGCCGCGCGGGCGGCCATTTCATTGCGGTCCCAAGCCATGATCATGCTCCTTTCGGGGTGAGTGGGGATGGCCGGCGGGCAGAATGCCCAGCCAGTGCCGTGCGAAAGCGTCGAAATGGGCAAAGCCATATTCTGCATTCATATGTGTGTAATCCGCCGCCGTCGGTGCCTGTCCGGCGGGCAGGTTGGCCGCGCGGCTGTATCGCGCAGGGCTGAAGCCGGGCCCATCTGTCAATTCATCGGGCTGCACCATCAGCCCATAGTGCAAGCCCGTCATGTGACGCGACACGGTGTCTTGCCAAAGGCGCAGCAGGCGCGGTGCTTCGGGATGTTGGCTGCAATGCGCTGCACCGGTGTCCAAGCCGGGTGCGTTTGCCGCCGGATAGGGGGCCGGTGCAACCACGCAACGCGCGTCGTTGCGCAAGAACTCGGCCAGTTTGTGACAGTAGCGCGCCACACGATGATCTAGAAACGCTGACACCAAAGGCGCAGAAACGCTACGTGTCTTGCCGGTGCTGTGCCCACCCAGCAAATCAAATTCGGACATCATCCGGGCCAGACCTTCTAGCGCAAAGCTTTGCCCGACCATCAAAATCGCCTCTTGGGCGGATAGGTCGATTTGTCGTGGCAATTTGGGGTGGCCCGCCTCGCAGGCGTGCAGGACGCCGCGCTCATCATAGATGCAGGATGAAAAGCTGTGCCGCGGCAGGGCAAAAAACGAAAGCGAAACAGACGGAAACGCCACCTCGATGGCCCCGCGGGCCAAAAGATACGCACCTACATGCGAATTGCCTATGATGGCGACGCGCATCATTTGTGGTAGGCCTCCAGCAAGATCTGCTCGCACTGCGCGTCGGTCGGATCATGCCGGGGGGGCATCTGCTGCACGTCGTTTTCAGCCTTTAGGCTTAGCCCTTTTTCCCCATGTGACAGGGCAAAGCATGTCACCGCTGTTTTAATCCCCTGTTGCGAGGGTTGCCGGCCATCCTGTTCAATATATGGCCCGTCCGCAATGGGTGTTGAGACGATTTCGAAAGCCGGGAAATAGTCAAAGTCTGCATCGCCGGCCTGCAATTCACCGCAGGCGGCCCTGAGGACCGACTTGGAATAGGTGCTGGCCGGCCCGACATGATTGCCGCTGGCCGTGGCGACCAATGGCACCGGCGATACCGTCAACACAAAGCGCGCTTTGATGCCCGCCTTGCGCAACAGATCACGCGTGGCGCGCAGATCGGCCAGCACCTCGGATTGGGTAAAGTTATGAAACCGAACCTTTGCCGGGTCATAATCTCCGGCGATATGGCCCGGCGCCGTGGGCAGCGCCAAGCCGGTGGCAACATCCATCCAGCATTCCGTCAGCCCCAGTGTCAGCACGATGCTTTCGGCGTCTTGCAACACCCGTTTCACGGCGCGCAGGTGTTCAAGGCGGGCATGGCGCACATCGTCGGGATGGTCCACACCTTCGGGTTCGACCGTTGGGCGCAGCGCGTCGAAATACCGTCCGTCGCGTTGCCAAACGGGCGAGGGCGCGGTTTCGCCGTCAAGCGCATGCGCCACAAGTTGCCGGAATTGGCGTGCTGTGTAGATGTTTCCGTAGCGTGCCGAAAACAGGTTGTAGCCATATTGGTGACACAGCTTTTCCGGCATGTGCGCCCGCATGTCTTCACCTTGCAAGATGTTCCAGCCATCTTGCGTCAGCGCCTGGTGTATGTGGCGCGCAAAGCAACTGCCCACGGTCATCAGCGGCGTCTGGCGAGTCAACTCGACCTTGGGGGAGTAGAGATGTGCCAAAGCGGCTGCATCCGTGCGCCCGACGGTCGAGCGCCAAAACGCGCGGGCCGGCAGGTTTTCATAGGGCGATGACATGCGCGCCCCGCGATCAGGCTGCGCGCGTGGTGCGTTGTTCGATGCGCTTTTCATGCTCGCCTTGAATCAGGCGGTGCACATAGATGCCGGGCAGGTGAATGTGATCTGGGTCCAGTTCACCGGGCTCGACGATCTCTTCGACCTCCATCACGCAGACTTTGCCGCACATTGCGGCAGGCGGATTAAAGTTGCGCGCCGACTTGCGGAAAATCGCATTTCCGGTGGTGTCAGCCTTCCAGGCTTTGACGATCGAAAGATCGGCGAAAATACCGCGCTCCAGAACATAGGTTTCGCCGTCGAAATCCTTGTGTTCCTTGCCCTCGGCCACTTGGGTGCCGACCCCGGTTTTGGTGTAGAACCCCGCAATGCCCGCGCCACCGGCGCGCATACGTTCGGCCAATGTGCCTTGCGGGTTGAACTCCAACTCCAGCTCGCCGGACAGGTACTGGCGCATGAATTCGGCGTTTTCGCCCACATAGGAGCTTAGCATTTTCTTGACCTGCCGGGTTTGCAGTAGAATGCCGATGCCGAAATCGTCAACGCCCGCATTGTTCGACGCGAATGTCAGGTCTTTGACGCCGCTGTCCTTGATCGCCTGCAACAACAGCTCTGGAATGCCGCACAGGCCAAACCCGCCCGCTGCGATCAGCATGTCATCATGCAGCAGACCATCCAGCGCTTCGGCCGCTGTGCCATAGACCTTGTTCATGTCGTAACCCTCCTGGAAAATCCCTTTGCCATGGTATGCGGCTGCGGGCGGGGCAAAGTCAACGACTGGGCATGGATCGCGGCGTGGATAGGGTTACTACGTAAGGCCGGCGTTCATTTCTTGGCGGCGGTTTTCTTTTTTGCCGCAGGCTTGCGGCCCTTGCCTTTTTTCGCGGCCTTTTCTGCGATCAATTGCACGGCCATATCCATTGTCACGTCTTGCGGCTCGGTCCCTTTGGGCAAGGTGGCGTTGATCTTGTCCCATTTGATGTAGGGGCCATAGCGCCCGTCCATGACATTCACCGGCCCACCGGACTCGGGGTGCTCTCCCAATTCCTTCAGGGGCTTGGCCGCGGCCCGGCCCTGTCCGCGCGATGCGGCCTTTTTGGCCAATTCCTCGACCGCGCGGTTCATCCCGATGGTGAAAACCTCATCGGCTTCTTTGAGGTTGGCATAAAGACGGCCATGCTTGACGTAGGGCCCATAGCGCCCGATCCCGGCCTCGATCATTTCGCCATCGTCGGGGTGGGGGCCAACTTCGCGCGGGAGGCTGAGCAACAGCAGCGCTTTTTCAAGGTCCATATCGTCAGGGCTCCAACCTTTGGGCAGGCTGGCACGTGGCGGTTTCTTGTTGTCTTCGGTGGCCTCGCCACGCTGCACATAGGGGCCGAACCGGCCAGACCGCAGGCTAATTTCGTCGCCATCGTCTTCACCCAGAATACGATCACCGGCATCATTGGCATCCCCGCCGATGGGGCGGGTGTAGCGGCATTCGGGGTAGCGTGAGCATCCCACAAACCCGCCGGTGCGCGAGGTTTTCAAATGCAGGCTGCCTTCACCACAAAGCGGGCAGGCGCGCGGATCGGACCCATCTTCACGTGGGGGGTAAAGTGTAGGTGCCAGCGCATCGTCGAGAACATCCAGCACTTCGGTAATGCGCAATTCCGAGGTCTCGGAAATCGCCGCCGAGAAATCCTGCCAAAAGCGGCTGAGCACCTTTTGATAGTCGAGATCCCCTGCGCTGACCTTGTCGAGCTCATCTTCTAGGTTGGCGGTAAATTCATAACCCACGTATTTACGAAAGAAATTCTGCAAAAAGATCGTGACGATCCGGCCCTTGTCCTCGGGGATCAGGCGGTTCTTGTCCTTGCGCACATATTCACGATCCTGAATCGTGGTGACGATGCTGGCATAGGTCGAGGGGCGGCCGATGCCCAATTCTTCCATGCGCTTGACCAGCGTGGCTTCGGTGTAGCGCGGCGGTGGCTGGGTGAAATGCTGCTCGGGTGTGACGTTGCGTTTGTCGGTCTTGTCGCCTTCCGCGATTTGCGGCAGACGCTTGTCGTCATCATCAACGACCTGATCGTCGCGGCCTTCCTCGTAGATCTTCATGAACCCGTCGAACAGGACAACCTGACCGGTTGCGCGCAGTCCGACCTGACCATCACCACTGCCGATATCCACGGTGGTCCGCTCCATGCGGGCACCTTCCATCTGGCACGCCAAGGTGCGTTTCCAGATCAGATCATACAGTTTGCGCTGATCGGCATCGGTGGTCTTGATCGCCTTGGCATCGCGCGTCATTTCGGTGGGGCGGATACATTCATGCGCTTCCTGCGCATTTTTGGCCTTGTTTTTATACATGCGCGGCGATTTGGGCACGTATTGATCGCCGAAGCGGTCCTTGATCGCGTCGCGGGCGGCCATCACGGCCTCGGGGGCCATGTCGATGCCGTCGGTCCGCATATAGGTAATGTAACCCGCTTCATACAGGCGCTGTGCCGCGCTCATGGTTTGGCGCGCGCCCATGCCGAACTTGCGGCTGGCCTCTTGTTGCAAGGTGGATGTCATGAATGGCGGGGCGGGGTTGCGCGAAGCGGGCTTTGCTTCCACCGATTGCACGGTCAAATCGCGGCTGTTGATCGCCTGCACCGCCAATTCGGCTTGTGTGTCGTTTTCAATGTCGAACTTGTCCAGCTTCTTGCCGGCCAGAATGGTCAGACGGGCCTCGAACTCTTGTCCGCGGGGGGTGGCCAGAAGGGCCTTGACCGTCCAGTATTCGCGCGGATTGAACGCCTCGATTTCCATCTCGCGCTCGACGATCAGGCGCAGGCAGACCGATTGAACGCGGCCGGCGGATTTCGCGCCGGGCAGTTTGCGCCACAGCACCGGGGACAGGTTGAAACCGACCAGATAGTCAAGCGCGCGGCGGGCCAGATACGCCTCGACAAGGTCTTGGTCCACGTCGCGCGGGTTTTGCATCGCTTCGGTCACGGCAGATTTGGTGATGGCGTTGAACACCACGCGGCTGACCTTGGTATCCTTCTTAATCGCCTTGCGCTTGCGCAGGGCCTCCTCAAGGTGCCAACTGATCGCCTCGCCCTCACGGTCGGGGTCCGTTGCCAAGATCAGGGTTTGGTCATCTTTCAGCGCGTCGGCGATGGCTTTGACATGCTTGCGTGAATCGTACCCGACCTCCCATTTCATTTCGAAATCATGCTCGGGGTCGACCGATCCATCTTTGGGCGGAAGGTCACGGACATGCCCGTAGGACGCCAGAACCGTGTAATCGGACCCCAGGTATTTGTTGATTGTCTTGGCTTTGGCCGGGGATTCGACAACGACGACGGGCATGAAAATTCCTTTCGACTCGGGACGAGGCTTATGGCGGCGGACCATGTGGGCTGGCAAGTGTAATTGTCAATGCGGGGCATTCGCGGGGCAAATGCACCGCGACACTTGGATTGGCAAGGACTTTGAACAAATGGCCAGCCGATCACTCGGGCTGAGTAGGCCCGCTTAGGCCAGAGAAATCAAGCCACCCGGCTGTCGACGAATGCGGCCATCAAGCTCAAGATCGGTCAGGATCGGGGCCACGGCGTTTGTGGGCGCCTTGAGATCGCGAACCAACTGATCCTCGGCCATTGGCGAGGGGCCCAAGCGCGATAGAATTTGACTATGAAGGGCGGCTGTTTCACGCAGGCTGCGCTTGTCAGCTGCCGGTTCTGGTGGGGGCGTCAGCGGCATTTCCTGTTGGTCTGTTTCGGCCCGGTCTGTGGCGTCGTGGTTGGGCAGCGACTCGATCACGTCATCGGCTTTGCGCACAAGGGTTGCGCCGTCACGGATCAGCATGTTGCATCCGGCGGCGCGTGCATCAAACGGATGGCCCGGAACGGCCAGAACATCGCGGCCCTGATCCAACGCGGCACGCGCGGTAATCAACGACCCGGATTTGGCCGCCGCCTCGACAATGACCACCGCTTGCGAAAGACCGCTGATGATTCTGTTGCGGCGTGGGAAATGCCGGGCTTGGGGCACGGTGCCCATTGGCTGTTCGGACAGGCGCAGCCCGGTTTTTACAATATCTTCGGCCAAGCGGGTGTTCTCGGCCGGATACATCACATCGACACCTCCGGCCATCACGGCAATTGTACCCTGTTCAAGCGTGGCGGTATGGGCCGCGGTATCAATCCCGCGCGCCAATCCCGACACAACGACATGGCCGCGCGCGGCCAGATCGGTTGCCAGTGCCTTGGCCATGCGCAATCCGAGAGAGGAGGCATTGCGCGCGCCGACAAGTGCGATCATCGGGCGGGCCAGAATTGACAGGTCACCGATGGCCCACAGGATGGGTGATGCATCAGATATCTGTTGTAGATCGGCGGGGTAGTGCGGATCGCCGACGCAAATCATCCGCGCCCCGGCTGCCTTGGCTGCCCGCAATTCCGCCTGCGCCACGCCTTCGGGGCAGGGGCTGTAGTTTTCTACACCTGCGGCTTGCGCAACATCCGGCAGCGCGGCAAGGGCGGCCTGCGCCGAGCCATGTTCGCCCATGAGCCGGTAGAAGGTGGAGGGCCCAACCCGACGTGAGCGCAACAGGCGAAGCCACGATACCCGATCATCTTCCGTGGTGGGTGGGAGTGGGGGGTGAGTGGAAGGATGTGTATCCTCGGGCATCGCGACCTCGCCTAGTTGCAAGATCACTATGGGCGCTGGTGGTTAATGCCGGGTAAACCACAGCCTTAAGGGTGGGGAGTTTTTAAAAAATTACACCAACGGGCTGATATTTAATTATAAAAAATATCTTTGCCCGTCGTTTCGAAAGCCTTGGAACGATGTGGCACGCCGCCAGACTTCAGAACAGTCTGGCGGCGTGGCATTGTCGACCGAATCCATGATGATAGCTGCCTTGGATCGCTTGCCTTGTCAGCCGTCACTTACCCGGCGGCTGACCCGCCAACTGTCAGCCCGCCGATCATCACCGTGGGCTGCCCAACACCGACCGGCACCCATTGGCCCGCTTTGCCGCAATTGCCCATGCCGGGGTCAAGCGCCATGTCATTGCCAAGCGCGCGGATTTGCTGAAGCGCGGTGGCACCGTCGCCAATCAGCGTGGCCCCCTTGACCGGCGCGCCGACCTTACCGTTCTTCACCCTATAAGCTTCGGTGCAGGAAAACACGAACTTGCCGTTGGTGATATCCACCTGACCGCCGCCAAAGCCCACGGCATAAATACCGTCTTTCAAATCGGCCAGAATGTCGGCGGGGTCAGCCTCACCGCCCAGCATGTAGGTGTTGGTCATCCGTGGCATCGGCGCATGGGCATAACTTTCTCTGCGACCGTTGCCGGTCGGCTCGACCCCCATCAGGCGGGCATTCTGACGATCCTGCATATAGCCGACAAGGATACCGTCCTCGATCAGCACGTTCTTACCACTTGGCGTGCCTTCATCATCCACGGTGATACTGCCGCGCCGGTCAGGGATCGTGCCATCATCCAGCACCGTCACACCGGGGGCGGCAATCCGCTGCCCCATCAGCCCGGCAAAGGCCGAACTGCCCTTGCGGTTGAAATCGCCCTCAAGGCCGTGGCCGATGGCCTCGTGCAGAAGGATGCCGGGCCATCCGGGGCCAAGCACCACATCCAGCACACCTGCCGGGGCGGGTTCGGCGCGCAGGTTGACCAAAGCGATGCGCAGCGCCTCGTGGGTTTTGGCCTGCCAGTCGGCGGGGTCGATCAGCCCGTCAAGACCAATGCGCCCGCCGCCTCCGGCACTGCCCTGTTCGCGGCGTCCGTCCTGATCGACGATCACCGACACGTTGACCCGCGTCATCGGGCGGGTATCGGACACCTCTGTGCCATCGGCGCGCAAGATGACGACCTCTTGGTGCGAGGCCGCCAGTGTGGCGGTGACCTGCACGACGCGGGGGTCAAGGCTGCGGGCAAAATCATCGATCTGGCGCAACGTCTCAAGCTTGACCGGAAACGCGGCCCCGGCAATCGGATCATCATCAGTGTAAAGATGTCGGTTGGTGCGGGCCGGAGCGGGGGCCATGGTGCCACCACCATCGCCAACAGCAAGCCGCGCGGTTTCGACCGCACGCTGCAACGCCGCCTCGGAGATGTCAGACGAATGCGCATAGCCTGACACCTCGCCCCGCACCGCCCTCAGGCCAAACCCTTGGGCCGCATCGAACGAGGCTGTCTTGACGCGTCCGTCGTCGAACACCAAAGCTTCGGACTGACGGCGTTCTAGAAACAGCTCTCCGTCGTCAGCCCCGTCCGTGGCGTCCTGCAGGCGGCGGAGGGCGACATTGCGGTCCAGCAGGGTTTCGAAGGGGCGAAAGGCGTTGGTTTCGGTCATGAAATGGGGCGTCCTTGGTTGGGGTGCGACATTCTTTTTTGATCTAAATCAAAAAAAGCGTCCGTTTGCCGCAGTGTCTTTCTTGTCTGGTAGCCCAGAATATGGTTTCTAGCGTCGATGAAACAACGGGATTCCGCCGGATGTGGGGGATTTCGGCACAAAACAGATACCGCTTCAACCGATCAGGGTACAAAATGCGACTTTTTTCCAGCCTTCTGGCCGCACTGGCCGCTTTTTCCGCTCTGCCTGCGCGCGCGCAGGATGGGCTAGAGATCATTGGCAAGCCCGAGCAGGGCGGCATGGGCTTCCAGCCAGCCGCAACTGAACTCGCGCGTGACTTGCAGTGGCTGGATGGGATGATCCTGGTGATCATCACCGCCATCACCATCTTTGTCTGCGCGTTGCTGTTGATCGTGATTTTTCGCTACAATCGCAAATCCAACCCCGAGCCATCCAGCTTTACCCATAATCAGCCGCTTGAAGTGGCATGGACGATTGTTCCGATTGTCATCTTGGTGTTCATCGGTGCCTTTTCGCTGCCCGTTTTGTTCAAGCAGCAAGAGATCCCTGAGGGTGACATCAACATCAAGGTGACCGGATACCAGTGGTATTGGGGCTATGAATACACCGACCATGAATTCGCCTTTGACAGCTTCATGCTGGCCCGGGACGAATTGGAAGAGTTCGGATACAGTCAGGATGAATACCTGTTGGCCACGAACACCGCCGTTGTCGTGCCGGTTGACAAGACCGTTGTGATGCAGGTGACCGGTGCCGACGTCATCCACAGCTGGACGATCCCGGCCTTTGGCGTCAAGCAAGACGCGGTTCCGGGCCGTCTGGCGGAACTGTGGTTCAAGGCTGAGAAAGAGGGCGTGTATTTTGGCCAGTGCAGCGAGCTGTGTGGCAAAGACCATGCCTATATGCCGATCACTGTCAAAGTTGTCAGCGAAGAGGAATACGACCTTTGGCTGAATGGCGCGATTGACGAATATGCTGGCACGCCGCGCGATGTGCAGGTGGCCGCCGCAAACTAAGTGTTATGACACGCGGGTGCGCCTAGGCGCGCCCGCGCTGCCGCCCTTCGGTGGCCAACGCGCCTTGGCGCTGCCCTCATGGAGACAAGAATGAGCGACGCAAGCCTGAATACAGCCAGCACGCCGTCCCAAGCAGGGCCGGGCGACGCCGAGTTTGGCGATTACTTCGCCCTGCTGAAGCCGCGCGTGATGACGCTGGTGGTTTTTACGGCGTTTGTCGGTCTGATGGCCGCGCCGCAGGGGGTGCATCCTGTTGTTGCCTTTGCCGCAATCCTGTTCATCGCCGTTGGTGGCGGCGCGTCGGGCGCGTTGAACATGTGGTGGGACGCCGATATTGACCGGGTGATGAAGCGCACCCGCAATCGTCCCATCCCGGCGGGAAAAGTCACCGAATCCGAAGCCTTTGCCTTTGGCATCACATTGGCGGCGTTTTCTGTGGTTCTGCTGGCGCTTGCCACCAACCTGCTGGCGGGTGCGCTGCTGGCCTTTACCATTTTCTTTTACGTCGTGATCTATTCGATGTGGCTGAAGCGGTGGACACCGCAGAACATCGTGATTGGTGGCGCGGCGGGCGCGTTCCCCCCGATGATCGGGTGGGCAGCCGCGACCGGGACGATCAGCATTGAATCAATTTTGATGTTTACCCTCATCTTTATGTGGACGCCGCCGCATTTCTGGGCTTTGGCCCTGTTCATGCGGTCCGATTACGATGAGGCGGGCGTGCCAATGTTGACGGTGACCCACGGGCGACCTGCCACGCGACGCCATATTCTAGTCTATACCGTCTTGCTGGCTGCACTGGCTGTTGCCACCGCGTTTACTTCCGTCGGCGGGCCGATCTACCTGACAGTTGCTGTCGTGCTTAACGGTGCATTCATGCTTGGCGCAGTCCACATCTGGCGCCGCGACGAAGACATGGCCGAGGCCGATAATTACGCTGTGGAAAGAAAGTTTTTCCGCCTGTCACTGTACTACCTGTTCGCTCACTTTGTTGCGATCGCGCTTGAGGCGTCGCTGGTGCCTTTCGGATTGGGAGGTTGGTAAGCCGATGAGCTTTCGCCAGGAACACGAGCTACACAAGCGCCGCTTTGGTCGCAACCTTGGGTTGGGGTTGGTGTTGGCCGGACTGGTTGCATTGGTCTTTGGCCTGACCGTGGTCAAGGTTGGAGTGGACGGTTTCACGTTGGAACAAAACAGCGAGGCACGAGACTGATGGCGATGGACGCAAAATCAAAGACTGTTATCCAGTTGGTTGGGGTCGTTGTGTTCATGGGCGGCTTGGCTTGGGCCTCGGTTCCGCTTTACGACTGGTTTTGCCGGGTCACCGGATTTGGCGGCGTAACCAGCGTGTCCGATGTCGGGTCGGACGAGATTCTGGACCAAACCATCAAGGTGCGCTTCGATGCCAGCAAAGAAAAGGATTTCCCATGGGACTTCAAGCCCATGCAGCGTGAAATGGAAATTCGCATCGGCGAAACCGGTCTGGCCTTCTACGAGGCCTACAACCCGACCGACAAGCCGATCGCGGGGCAGTCCAGTTACAACGTGACACCGTTTGAGGCTGGCGGTTTCTTTACCAAGATCGACTGTTTCTGTTTTGAAGAACAGGTGCTGCAACCGGGCGAACGCGTTGAAATGCCGGTGACGTTCTACGTTGATCCCGAAATTGTCAGTGATCGAGATGCAAAATTCGTGCACACGATTACGCTATCCTACACCTTCTATCAGATCGACATGCCGCAAGAGCATGCCGCTCTTGATCCGAAAACCAAAAATGATAACACTCTGAATTGAGCCTTCCACGAGGGATAAGACCAAGATGGCACACGAAAAAAACCACGATTATCACATTTTGAACCCCTCTATCTGGCCGTTCCTCGGCTCGTTGGCGGCATTCGTCATGCTGTTTGGGGCGGTTCTATGGATGTCGCCGCAAGCATCGAACAACCAACCTTGGGTGTTCCTGATCGGGTTTGTCGGCGTGCTGTACGTGATGTTTGGCTGGTGGTCCGACACAGTGGCCGAAAATCAGGCCGGTGATCACACGCCGGTCGTGCGCATTGGCCTGCGCTATGGCTTTATCATGTTCATCATGTCCGAAGTCATGTTCTTTGCCGCGTGGTTCTGGAGCTTTTTCAAGCACGCCATGTATCCTATGGGCCCGCAAAGCCCCGCGGTGGACGGTCAGTGGCCCCCGGCGGGCATTGAAACCTTCGATCCTTGGCACCTGCCGCTGATCAACACGTTGATCCTGCTGTGCTCGGGTGCGGCGGCCACATGGGCGCACCACGCTTTGGTGCATGAAAACAACCGCAAAGATATCAAGGCCGGGCTGACCATCGCAATCGCCCTTGGCTTTATCTTCACGCTGTTCCAGATCTACGAATACACCCACGCGGGCTTTGGGTTCTCGGGCAACATCTATGGCGCCAACTTCTTTATGGCGACAGGCTTCCATGGCGCACATGTGATTATCGGCACGATCTTCTTGTTTGTCTGCCTGATGCGCACGATGCGCGGCCACTTTACCCCGGAAAATCATATCGGGTTTGAGGCCGCCGCTTGGTATTGGCATTTCGTTGACGTGGTCTGGCTGTTCCTGTTCGCCTCGATTTATATCTGGGGTGGCTGAACGTGGGTTGAAAACCCGTCCACAAAACGCAAAAAGCAAAGCGCGCGGGTTTCGCGCGCTTTTCCTTTTGAATGGAGCCTGATGTGGCACGCTATTTAGTTCCATTTGTCTTTGGTCTTGTCGGTATCGCGATACTGGTGGGGCTGGGCGTTTGGCAGATGCAGCGCCTGACGTGGAAAGAAAGCATTCTGGCCGATATCGACGCCCGGATAGCAGCCGATCCTGTTGCGCTGCCCGCTGCACCGAACCCGCAGGCCGATCGGTATTTGCCGGTTCAAGTTTCAGGTCAGGTCGGGGATCAGGCGCTGCGCGTTCTGGTCAGCCAGAAAAAGGTGGGTGCGGGATACCGCGTGATTTCGGCCTTTGATCTCGGGGATCGGCGCGTTCTTTTGGACCGTGGTTTTGTCAAAGTCAGCGCAGATATCCCCGCACCGCCGCAAGGCACGGTGACGATCACCGGAAACCTGCATTGGCCGGATGACCGCAACAGTTCGACCCCTGAAAACGACGTGGCCGACAACACGTGGTTTGCCCGTGATCTCGAGCCGATGGCGGACGTTCTGGGCACAGATCCGTTGCTTGTCGTCGCGCGGGACACGTCGTATTCCGATGCCCCCGTGACGCCACTACCGGTGGACACAAGCGCGATTGCCAACGATCATCTGGAATACGCGCTTACTTGGTTTTCGCTGGCCGCAATCTGGGCGGCGATGACCGGATATTTCCTCTGGCGGGTGCGCCAGTCAGCCAAAGGCGAAGGGCCATGAAATATATCTCGACCCGCGGGCAAGCCCCTGCTTTGAACTTTGAAGAGGCAATGCTGACCGGGCTGGCCCGCGATGGCGGCTTGTACCTGCCCGAAAGCATCCCACAGATGAGCACGGCCGATATCGCCGCGCTGGACGGTCAAAGCTATGAAGAGGTGGCGTTTCGCGTGATGCGCCCGTTCATCGGCGACGCCTTCACCGACGATGAATTCCGCGAGATTATCGCACGCGCCTATGCCGGGTTTGGCCATGCGGCCCGCGCGCCGCTGGTGCAACTGGACAGTGGGCATTTCCTGCTTGAGCTGTTTCACGGCCCGACGCTGGCTTTCAAGGATTTCGCGATGCAGCTGATTGGCCAGCTATTCGAAGCCGCGTTAAAACGCAATGGCCAACGGGTGTGCATCGTGGGCGCCACTAGCGGCGATACCGGTAGCGCCGCGATTGAGGCGTTTCGCGGTCTAGATGCGGTGGATGTGTTCATCCTGTTCCCCCATGGCCGCGTGTCCGAAGTGCAGCGCCGCCAGATGACGACACCGTCCGAGGACAATGTGCATGCCTTGGCGCTGGACGGGTATTTTGACGATTGTCAGGCCCGCGTAAAGGACATGTTCAACGATTTTGCCTTCCGCGACGCGGTGGGCTTGGCGGGTGTCAACTCGATCAACTGGGCGCGGGTTCTGGCGCAGGTGGTGTATTACTTCACCTCCGCCGTCAGCCTTGGCGCCCCGCACCGCAAGGTCAGCTTTACTGTGCCAACCGGCAATTACGGTGACATTTTCGCAGGCTATATTGCCAAGCGTATGGGACTGCCGATTGACCGTCTGGTCGTGGCGACAAATCAGAACGACATCCTGCACCGGTGTTTGACCGGCGGGTCATATACCCCCGATGGTGTTATCCCCTCGATCAGCCCGTCGATGGATATTCAGGTCAGCTCAAACTTTGAGCGGGCGCTGTGTTATGCTTATGGGCAGGATGGCAATGCCGTGGCCCAGTTGATGGATGAATTGAAAGCGGGCGGCTTTACCGTCAGCCAAGGCGCGTTGCAGGCCCTGCGCGAAGCCTTCGATTCTGGCCGCTGCGACGAGGATGAGACCCGCGCCACCATTGCCAGCGCATGGGCCGCCAGTGGCGAATTGCTGTGCCCGCACAGCGCAATCGGCGTCAAGGTCGCGGATGAAACGCGCCAGCCCGACACACCGATGATCACGCTGGCCACGGCGCATCCGGCCAAGTTTCCCGCCGCGGTGGAAGAGGCCAGCGGCATTTATCCCCCCTTGCCTGACCGCATGTCGGACCTGTATGACCGATCAGAACGCGTCAGCCGGGTTGCCAACGATCTTGCGGCGATTGAAACTTTCATTAAGGAGCGGACCGCCCATTGACCGTCAATTTGACCACGCTCGACAACGGCTTTCGCATCGTCACCGAGGCCATGCCGGGCCTGCAATCCGCCGCAATCGGCATTTGGGTCAACGCAGGTGCGCGGCATGAACGCGAAGCGCAGAACGGCATCGCGCATTTCCTTGAACACATGGCGTTCAAAGGCACGAAAACGCGCAATGCGCTGACCATCGCCGAGGCGATCGAGGATGTGGGCGGCTATATCAACGCCTATACCTCGCGCGAGGTAACGGCCTATTATGCGCGTGTTCTAAAAGATGATGTGCCGCTGGCATTGGACGTGGTGGCCGACATCCTGCGCAATCCGCTGTTCGAGGCGCGCGAAATCGAGATTGAACGCGGCGTGATCTTGCAAGAAATCGGACAAGCTCTGGATACGCCTGACGACATCATTTTCGACTGGCTGCAGGAAAAGGCCTATCCCGATCATCCATTGGGCCGCACGATCCTTGGCCCCGAGGCACGCGTTGGCGCGTTCAGCCGTGAGGATCTGGTTGGGTTCGTGGATGAACATTACGGCCCCGGCCAGATGGTGCTGGCCGCCTCGGGGGCGGTCGATCACGACGCCTTGGTCAAAGCGGCCGAAGGGTTGTTTGGCGATATGCCCGCCAAGGCCCCCTACACACCCCAAGCGGCGCGGTTTTCCGGTGGCGAGATACGGCGTGTGAAAGACCTTGAGCAGGCGCATTTTGCCTTGGCGTTTGAAGGGCCGGATTACGGCCACCCCGATATTTACGCCGCGCAAATCTATGCCTCGGCCCTTGGTGGGTCGATGTCGTCGCGCCTGTTTCAGGAAATCCGCGAAAAACGGGGCCTGTGCTACACGATTTTTGCGCAGGCGGGCGCCTATGCCGATACGGGCATGATGACGATCTATGCCGGGACATCAGCCGATGAAATGGCCAACCTTGCCCAAATCACGCTGGACGAGATGAAGCGCGCCGCCGAAGATTTTCGCGATGACGAGATCGAACGCGCCCGCGCACAGATGAAAGCGGGCCTTTTGATGGGGCTGGAAAGCCCCTCGAACCGGGCGGAACGTCTGGCGCGGATGTTGCAAATTTGGGATCGCGTGCCGCCGCTGGAAGAGGTGGTCGAGCGGATCGACGCCGTCACGCTGGCCGATGTCCGGCGTTTGGCCGAAACCACCATCACCACGGCGCCTGCGGCAATGGCGCTTTATGGTCCGGTCGATGCGGCCCCCAGCCTTGCCGCGCTACAGGACAGGCGCGCCGCCTGATGTTCGTGCCACGCCGGAAAGTCAGGATCGAGACCGAGCGTCTGACCCTGCGCCAACCGGTGTTGACCGATCACCGGGAATGGGCGGGCTTACGCAAATCCAGTGCTGATTTCCTGACCCCGTGGGAGCCAACATGGGCGGATGACCACCTTGTTCGCAAAGGGTTTTCCAACCGGGTCTACTGGGCGCAGCGATCCATCGCGCAAGGCACCGCGCTGCCGCTGTTTTTGATCCGGCGCGCGGATAACACCCTGCTGGGGGCGATCACGCTGGACAATATCCGGCGTGGCCCGGCGCAAGCGGGCACGTTGGGCTATTGGATCGGCGAGGCCCACGCGCGGCAGGGCTATATGCGCGAAGCGATCCTTGGCGTTGTCCACCATGCGTTCGAGCGGCTGGACCTAAGCCGGATCGAGGCTGCCTGCCTGCCGGAAAATCATGCCTCGCGTGGATTGCTGGAGAAATCGGGCTTTAAATACGAGGGCGTCGCGCAAAGCTATTTGCAGATCAATGGCCGCTGGCGCACCCATGTCTTGTATGCCGCTTTGCGAACAGATCGCCGCGGCCGCGCGCCCGGCCTTTAGCCGGGTCAGCGTGCTTGTCACGCCCTTACAGGCGTGCCGCGCCCAAGTGTTGCAGAACAGAAAGCTGACGTCGGGGAATTTTGCGCTATCCTTGTGTCAACAAGGGAGGTGTTGAAAGATGATTCGACTGCTTCTGTGCGTGCTGCTGCTGGCGGGGCCTGTCATGGCCCAAGACCGCCGCCCAAGCCATTGCATCGCCGTTGCGCAAAACACGCCGGGCGTGGAATACCTGCAAAAGGCCAGTTTCCGTGCGCCGGTGCCCGAGTTTTCGGTTCGCCTGCGGTATATCGCGCATGCCTCGTTCCTTCTACAATCCGAGGATGGCCTGTCGGCGGTGACGGATTTCACCGGGTTCATAGGCAACGCGGATTTCATCCCTGACGTGGTCACGATGAACCATGCCCATTCCACCCATTGGACCGCCAACCCTGATCCTGCCATTCCGCATGTGTTGCGAGGTTGGGACGACATGCCGGGCGAAGGCGCGGATCACTATCTTGATCTGGGTGGGATGGTGGTGCGCAATGTGCCCACCGATATCCGCAGTTGGAACGGTGGCGTGGAACCGAACGGCAATTCGATTTTCGTGTTCGAGGCCGCAGGCCTGTGCATCGGTCATCTGGGGCATCTTCACCATGAACCCAATGACGCGCAATATGCGGCCTTGGGACGGATGGATGTTGTCATGGCGCCGGTCGATGGCGGTTACACGATGCCGCTGGACAACATGATGAACGTGCTGAGGCGGCTCAAGGCGCGGATCGTGATCCCGATGCATTGGTTCGCTGATGGGTCGCTTGGGCGTTTTCTGGCCGGTATGGAGGGGGATTTTGACATTATCGAAACTGGCGGCTCGGAGATCACCGTGTCGCTTCGGTCATTGCCCGACCGGCCCACGATCATGGTGTTACGCCCGTCTTTGTTACGCGACGTGGAGTAGGGGGCGCTGCCCCCTCTTGGCCTTTGGCCAATTCACCCCCGGGATATTTCTGAACAGAAGAAGTCCCGCGCAGATGATCATAAACAGTCCATGGCGCGGGGTCATGCAACAAGTGCTGGACCCCGTCGCATAGCATGATACCTGTTTCAGCATGGCCTTGACTGCGGTAACCCCTGATTTCATCAATCGCCTGCGCGCGGTTCTTCCCGAAACTGCGTTCCGGGAGGCCGACGCACATTACCTTGAAGAACCACGCGGCCGGTGGTCAGGTCAGGCGGGCGTTGTTGTGGCACCGCAGACAGTAGAGCATGTCGCGGAAGTGATTGCTGCGGCCAACACGGCGCGTGTTCCGGTTGTGCCATATGGCGGCGGGACCGGTCTGGTCGGTGGCCAGATTTGCCCAGACGGGCCTGCACCGGTGCTGCTGAGCCTGGCACGGATGAATGCGATACGCGCTGTCTATCCCGACGAAAACCTGATGATCGTCGAGGCGGGGGCCATTCTGTCGGATGTGCATGACGCTGCTACGGCGTGTGATCGGCTGTATCCGCTCAGCATCGCTTCGAAAGGCAGCGCGCGGATTGGCGGCTTGCTTGCCACCAATGCCGGTGGGGTCAATGTGCTGCGCTATGGCAATGCGCGTGACTTGTGCCTTGGGCTGGAAGCGGTGCTGCCGGACGGGCAAATCTGGCATGGTTTGAAACGCTTGCGCAAGGACAACACCGGGTATGACCTGCGTGATCTGTTGATCGGGGCCGAAGGCACACTGGGCGTGATCACCGCCGCCACGTTGCGACTGGCGCCGCGCCCTGCGGGGGAAGGCACCGCGCTTATGGTGGTCGATAGCCCGCAGGCGGCGCTGAAACTATTGGCGATGGCGCGGGACCATTTGGGCGAGGGGGTCAGTGCATTTGAGCTGATGCACCGCATGGGCTTGGACTTTCTGGCCGAAACCTTGCCTGACCTGCGCCAGCCGTTTGAAACGCCGCCAGAGTGGACGGTCTTGATTGATGTGGGGCTAGCGCGTGGGCTTGACCCTGCGGACGCTTTGGAGGCCCTGTTTGCCGATGCCTTAAAGGCCGGCCTTGTCAGCGACGGGATGATCGCGCAAAGCGAAGCGCATCGTCATAGTTTCTGGGAGTTGCGCGAGCAGATCCCAGAAGCCAACCGCCGTATCGGGGCGGTCAGTTCGCATGATATCTCGGTGCCGTTAAGCGCCATCCCCGACTTCATCGACAAAGGCGCTCAGGTGATCGCGGCACTGGGCAATTTCCGCATCAACTGTTTTGGACATTTGGGCGACGGCAATCTGCACTATAACGTCTTTCCCGCCCCCGGACACAGCCGCAACGACCATCTGGAGCAGCGCGATGCGATCAAACGCGCACTGCATGATCTGGTGGATGAGATGGGCGGATCGGTCAGCGCTGAGCATGGGGTAGGTCGTCTGAAGGTGGACGACCTTGAACGCTATGGCGATCCGGCCAAACTGGCGGCGATGCGGGCGATCAAAGCGGCGCTTGACCCGAGTGGCATCATGAATCCTGGCGCGGTGTTGCGGGCGTGATCAAACCGGCTCTGCATATGTTTCATAAAAAATAGCAACGCCTGGCAAAATGAGATGGGGGTCTAATTTCGCCATGGCGCTGCCAGCCCGATCCGGGGGGTGAGTGTGGTGGGGTTCTAACCGGATCGTGCATCCCTGAAAACTTTAAAGGTCAATCTGTCACGCGGCAGAGGCCTTTGACATGATGAAGCTCGACGTGACCTTTTTACCGTTCAACGCAATGTCACTGGCGGCTTTCATGGCCAGCCAAATGGACGTTTGTGAAAGAGGCGACTTGAGGGTGATGTCAAATTTCTGATCCTCTTCGACCAATTCGAAGGAGCTCGTTTCGAACTCGTCCGACAGAACCACGATTGGGCAGTCGGGGTAGGCCTCGTTTGCGGCACACATGAACGTCCCGAACGCGGGCGCATCACCAACAAAACTGTCGCGTTCGACGAATACAAGATCCGCCAAGTCTGCGAACCGGAACAGCCATTCGTAAAATTGCGACGGCTCGTAGACCATGACGACATCAAGGTCAAAAATGGTCTCGAGCCAGATCTGCAGGTTCATCGTGTTTTGAGAGCATGACGCGAAGACAATCGCGGTACCCTTCTCTAAGACGTTTCTTTGTTTCAGATCTGTCGCGGTTGCTTCAATCGATGTGGACTTTATGTCAGCCATTCGGCGATCGTATTCGTCAAATAATTTCTGAGAGAGCCCGCCGTCATTCCAGGATGACTTAGCCGGGGCGTCATCGGACAACCCAACGCCAAGTTTTCCAAGGCGGTCCATCAGTCTATGAAAAAAAGGATAGCTCATGTCTTGAAGCACACTCGTTTTTGGGTCACGAACAGTCATCGCGTTTTCAATCCAGTTGATGACGGCTCGAAACAACCTCTGAGTTCAAACGTAACGCCTTTCTTCACTTTGAGCGAGTTGGGCATACGGCATGGAGGAAGCGCCTTTGCGTCAGAACGTGCTTTTTGTGACGCTAAAATCTCTTTAGAGATAAATGGCCTACGAAATTGGCTGCCGCCGCGCGATGTGGTGGATCTGCACTGCCATATCAATCCAGTCGCCCACCCGAGCAAGCCGTTCGTGCGGGCCAAGGAAGACAGATGGATATGTCCGCCCTTGTCTGTGTCGTGGCCCGACACTGGGGTGCACTTGCCGCTAGGCTGATTGGCGAATAGCCAAGGCCGCCTGGGCCAACCGTTGGCAAGGCACAAGATACCGACGCTCAAGGCGCGTGGGCGATCACGCGTCTGACAGGCTGTCACCATCTGCCGTGGCAAGCTTCTGTGCCGCGTCACGGGTGGCTTGCAGGACAGCAGACATCGCGTCAAGCTCGCGCTGCAGGGCGATCGGGGCGGCGTTTTCTGTCAGGATCTCGAAGGCCACTAGAGCGTGTCGCGTTTAATCGGTTTTGTATCCTGCTGCCTTGAAGAAGTTGTAGCATTCCTCGTCGGTGAAGAG
>NZ_JAAORB010000040.1 GCF_011601345.1 Roseovarius gahaiensis | reverse complement strand
CCTGGGGGCTTTGCACCGCATAGGCTGGGTCAAAATTAAACGCTGAACACGGGTCAGTTTTGAACGCTCATTGACAGGCCTGGACATAAAGGAGTTGCGCCTGCGCGCGGAGATCGAGGGGACAGAGTTTGCGGTCCCGGCGGAATTAAATGCGCGCTCTCCGATGGTCGCACTGACCGAGCAAAGCTTGTTTGCGGCGCGGCGGTCAGAACTGGCAGGTCAGCTTGCCGTGCTTGAGCAGCGCCGCCAGCAACGTGAACAGGACTTGAGCACGGCCGAGAGTACACAGGGGACGGCAGAGCGCACGGCGGGCTTCCTGGACGAAGAAATCGCCGTGGTTGAGCCTCTTGTGCGGGATAACATTGCGCCGGCCACCCGCCTGCTGGAGCTGCAGCGCCAGCTGGAACAGGCACGCGGTGAGCGGGATCGGGCAGAGGTTTCGATCGCGCAAGCGCGCTCTGGCATTACTGAGATTGAGACCGAAATTGAAAATGCGAGGGCGAACTTTAAGCTGCGTGCTATGGAAGAGCTGAATACGGTGGTCGCGGAAAAGAGCGAGCTCGAAGAGTCGCTGCCGCGCCTCGAAGAGCGCGTGAGCCGCACCGTAATCCGCGCGCCCATGGAGGGCATTGTGAGCCAGCTCAACTTCCGCACACCGGGAGGGTTTGTAAATACTGGCGACGTCATGCTGGAGCTTGTGCCAACTGGCGAGGCGCTGATCATTGAAGCGAAGATCATGCCACAGGACATTTCGCGCATCCGGGTGGATGATGCTGTACGCATTCGCTTGTCGGCTTACGATTCTGCGAAATACGGGACTGTTGATGGCCGTGTGCTGCGGATCAGCCCGGACGCGGTGGTCGATGAACAAAATGGTGGGGCAAGCCACTATTTGGTCGATGTGGCAATCGAAGGAGACTTGGTGCTGGAAGACACCGGTGAGGCGGTCACCTTCATCCCCGGCATGACCGCAACAGTTGATGTTCTGTCTGGTAAGCGCACCGTGCTGGAATATATCTGGCAGCCCGTCGCGCGCGTGCAGGAACTGGCGCTGAGGGACTGAAGAACACAGAAGGTATAAAGCATGCAGAAATCTGATCTGTTTGCTTTGTTTGTCAATCAGCGTTCAAAATCTTGGTGCGCGGACGCCAACTGGCCGGGCGCGCGCGCCCGGCACGAAATCTGCCGCCACTTGCTTGCGAAGCAAGCCGCTTTCTTGCGCGTCTCGGCAAGGCTGACCGGTCCGAAAGACCCTAGACCTATTTCCGGTTGGCGGCCCCAAAGGTTGAAACGAAAGACCCATTGCGCCCCACCATCGGCCCGCTTATGGAGCCAAAGACCCTGCCCATCGCAATGCTTGCCCACCGGCAGAGATTTGAGTTGAGCGACTGTAAATGCATTTGATTTTGCCATGGAAATATCCTTTCTTTTATACACGTCCCGGCTTGGCACTGCCCGGTTCATTCCGGGATGCCGTGAGGCATTAAGTTATTGATATTAAAGGAATATAAATCTTATGGCACTCAGTGAGAACGTATGACACAAAAAGAACAGCTCTCCGGCGGAAGTATTTTGCGAACAATGAAACCTTATCGAAAGGGGCAGTGATGTCATTTGGAAAAGGGTGCCACCTGCACCTGATCGACGGTTCGGCTTTTATCTTTCGCGCGTATCACGCCCTGCCGCCGCTGACCCGCAAATCGGATGGTCTGCCCATCGGGGCGGTGTCGGGCTTTTGCAATATGTTGCAGCGCTATATCGACGGGAACAGCGCCAGCAACGACGCGCCGACGCATGTTGCGGTGATCTTTGATAAAGGCAGCCATACGTTTCGCAATGACCTGTATGATCAATACAAGGCCAACCGCGATGCAATGCCCGAGGAGCTGCGTCCGCAGATCCCGCTGACCCGCCGCGCCACCGAGGCGTTCAACATCGCCTGCAAAGAGCTGGAAGGTTTTGAGGCCGACGATATCATCGCCACCCTGTCCTGTCAGGCGCGTGAGGCCGGTGGGCGCGTAACGATTGTGTCGTCGGACAAGGATTTGATGCAACTTGTCGGCGGCGGGGTCGAGATGTTCGATGCCATGAAAAACCGCCGTATTGACGCCGAAGGTGTCGAAGAGAAATTTGGTGTCGGGCCTGATCGGGTGGTCGATGTGCAGGCTTTGGCCGGTGACAGTGTCGATAACGTGCCCGGTGCGCCGGGCATCGGCATCAAGACCGCCGCGCTGCTGATCAATGAATTCGGCAGCCTAGAAAACTTGCTGGACCGCGCCGAAGACATCAAGCAGCCCAAACGCCGCCAGACGCTGATTGAAAAGCGCGAGCAGATCAAGCTGAGCAAGAAACTGGTGCAGCTGGATTGTGATACGCCACTTGATTTCACACTGGACGATCTTGAGGTGCGTGACCCCGACCCGGAAACCCTGTTGCGCTTTTTGGCCGAGATGGAGTTTCGGACGCTGTCCAAGCGCATTGCCGACGCATTGGATGCCGAGGCCCCGGTGATCCCCGATACCAACCCGGCAGGGGCTGACCCGATCGACACGGCCCCGGACTGGCCGGCGATCGACCCTGAGGCATATGAGCATGTCTCGACCCCTGCGGCGCTTGCGGCGTGGGTCGAACGCATCACGGCCCGTGGCTATGTGGCTGTGGATACCGAAACCACGTCACTGAATGAAATGCAGGCACGGCTGGTGGGCATATCGCTGGCGGTTGAGCCGGGGCAGGCTTGCTATATCCCCATAGCGCATCGTGATGGCGCGTCTGATGACCTGTTCAGTTCAGAGGCTCTGGCCGAGGGGCAACTGCCGTTTGATGATGTTCTGGCCGCGCTCAAGCCCGTGCTTGAGAATGACGCGATCCTCAAGATCGGGCAGAACATGAAATATGACGCCAAGATTTTTGCCCGTCATGATATCACCGTCGCGCCGTTTGATGACACCATGTTGATGTCTTACGCGCTGAATGCGGGCATTCATGGGCATGGTATGGATACCTTGTCCGAGCGCTATCTGAGCCATACGCCGATCCCCATCAAGACCCTGCTGGGCAGTGGTAAATCGGCCATTACCTTTGATCAGGTGCCGGTGACCGAGGCTGTGAAATATGCGGCTGAAGACGCCGATATCACCTTGCGCCTTTGGCAGACGTTCAAGCCGCAGCTGCATCGCGAGAAAGTGACAACTGTCTATGAAACGCTTGAACGTCCTCTGTCGCCCGTTTTGGCGCGGATGGAGCGTAATGGCATCAAGGTTGATCGGGAAACCCTGTCGCGCATGTCCGGCAAATTTGCCCAGAAAATGGCGCAGCTTGAGGATGAAATACACGAGCTTGCCGGTCGCAAGTTCAATGTCGGCAGCCCCAAGCAGTTGGGTGAAATCCTGTTCGACGAAATGGGCCTTGAAGGCGGTAAAAAGGGCAAGACCGGCGCTTATGCCACCGGCGCGGATGTGCTTGAGGATCTGGCCACCGAGCATGATTTGCCTGCCCGCGTGCTGGATTGGCGTGCGCTATCGAAACTGAAATCCACCTATACCGACGCGTTGCAGGACCATATCGACCCCGATACAGGCCGCGTGCATACGTCTTATGTGCAGACCGGGGCGAATACGGGGCGTTTGGCCTCGACCGATCCGAACCTGCAAAATATCCCCGTGCGATCCGAAGAAGGCCGCCGCATTCGCGAGGCGTTTGTCGCTGAACCGGGCAATGTTCTGGTCAGTCTCGACTATTCCCAGATCGAGCTGCGGATTCTGGCGCATGTCGCTGATCTGCCTGCGATGAAGCAGGCCTTCAAAGAGGGGCAGGATATCCATGCGATGACCGCGTCAGAGATGTTCGATGTGCCCATCGACGAGATGACGCCGGATATCCGCCGTCAGGCCAAGGCGATCAATTTCGGCGTGATCTATGGTATTTCAGGCTTCGGGCTGGCGCGCAATCTGCGCATTCCGCGCAGCGAAGCACAGGGATTCATCGACCGGTATTTTGAGCGATTCCCCGGCATCAAGACCTATATGGACGATACCGTTGGTTTCGCAAAAGAACACGGCTTTGTGCAAACGCTGTTCGGTCGCAAAATCCACACTCCTGAAATATCGGCCAAAGGGCCGCGTGCAGGGTTTGCCAAGCGCGCCGCGATCAACGCGCCCATTCAGGGCACTGCAGCTGATATCATCCGGCGCGCCATGGTGCGTATGCCAGACGCCATTCAGGGCCAGCCCGCCAAGATGCTGTTGCAGGTGCATGACGAACTGATCTTCGAAGTCTCTGAGGATGCCACCGACAAGCTGATCGAGACTGCCCGCGAGGTCATGGAAGGGGCCGCGTTGCCTGCTGTCAAAGTGGATGTGCCGCTGATCGTGGATGCGGGGCAGGGGGCGAACTGGGCGCAGGCGCACTGACCGGGCGCTTGCCCCGATAAGAAAGGGTTTTGCGGCGACCGGGTGCCGCTTCCAGGACACTGTCTGCCGTTTCTGCAATGCAGCAATTTGGCGAATCGGTTACGCCCGTGCATCCTGTTCCCGTGTTTCTCGGACAAAAGGTATCCCATGGCCCGCCAAACCAAACTGATCCTATGCCCCGTCAACCTGCGCCACGTCAAACTTGAATACAACGCCTATAGCGAGGCCGTTGAGATGGCCCAACGGCGCGGTGCAAAACTGATCGTCGCCACTGTTGCGCCCGAGATCGAGCGCAACCTGAATATCTACGATTCAGACAAATACTGGACCGAAGAGCTGAAGAAATTCATTGCAGCCCACCCGGCCGAAGGGGTCGATGTGGAAACCGTGGTGCGTAAAGGCGCCACGCATCGGCAGATCGTAAAGCTGGCAGATGACCGCAATGTCGATGTGATCATCATGGAATCGGCCAACCCGAAAGTGACGGATTACCTGCTTGGCACCACCGCCAGCCATGTCGTGACCCATGCCGAATGTTCGGTGTATGTGGTGCGTGCCTGATGCTGATCCTATGGGGCGGTCGTTCGGGCGCCCCGCGGCTTGTGGCGGGTCAGGCGGTGATCCAGCCGATACCGTCTTCGGTGCGGTCCGCAGGGGTGTATTCGCCGCTGACGTATCCGGCATACCCCTTTGCGTCCAGCGCTGCGAAAAAAGCGCTGTAGTCAATTTCGCCGCCTATGGGTTCGTGTCGCTCCGGATAGCCTGCCACCTGCACATGAGCGGCGCGGTGGCCGTGCTGTGACCAAGCGGCCAGCACGTCACCGGTTATCCGGTGCGCGTGGTAGGCATCGAATTGCAACGCCAGATTTGGCGCGCCGACAGTATCCAGAATTTCAGCCGCCAGATCAAAATCGTTCAGGAAATACCCCGGTATGTCATGGGGGTTGATCGGCTCGATTGTCAGGGGTTGCTCTGGTGCGGTCTCGCTGGCCCAGATCAGGTTGCGCACAAAGGTGTCGCGCGCTTCTGGGCCTTGGGCAACACCGGCCATGACATGGATATGGGTTGCGCCCAATACCTGTGCATAGCGCAAGGCCCGGCGGAAATCGTGGCGAAATCGATCCTCGCCACCGGGAATGGCGGCAAAGCCACGATCGCCCCCGGTCCAGTTCGGCGGTGGTGTGTTGATCAAGATCAACGGTAGCCCCGCGCATTCCAACGCGTCCCGGATCAGGTGGCCGGGTTCGTCATAGGGAAACAGAATTTCCACAGCAGCAAACCCTGCGTCCCGTGCGGCTGCCGGCCGCTCTAACAACGGGTATTCACGAAACAACATCGAAAGGTTGGCGGCAAATCGGGGCATCTTGGTTACTCTGCGGGTAAATCACCTTCGGGGACCACCCGGAAAAATTCACCGCCCGACCACAGCCCGAACCAGCCGTCCTGTCGTGTGCCATGTTCGATCAGGCGATAAAAACTTTTGCGGTCAATCAACGCCTCCAGACCGGCGCGGATCATCACATAGGGCGACGGCTCGCCGGTTTGTGGATCACGCTCGACCCTCAATGGATTGTCACGCCCTGCCACCACCCGATCACCGACATTGGTTTCAAAAATCAGTTCCTGATCCTTACCGTCCCCTTCGGCGTCCACATCGACGGCCACAAAGGGCGCGTCTTCGACGGTGAGTCCCACCTTTTCCACAGGAGTGACCAGATAAAACTTGTCGCCTTCCCGCTTGAGGATGGTGGAAAACAGCCGGACCAGACCGGGCCGGGTGATTTCGCCGCCTTCATGATACCATTTACCGTCGCGGGTGATACGAATGTCCAAATCGCCCACAAACGGCGGATTCCACTCCTGCACGGGCGGTATTCCCTTGCCCTGTGCGGCGCGGGCGGAGGCTGCCAAGCTCTCGGCTGATGGGTTCGTGATCTGATCTTTGCTCATTGCTTTTGCCATTTTGCTTGGGCGCGATACACTCATAGGGAAGAATATAGCCTGATAGGGAGTTTTGCCATGACCGATGACGCCGATCTGCTGGCCGGTATTGAGGCGCTTGAGGACAAGCTGGCGGAGGCGCGCGCCTCGATCACACGCCGCTTTATCGGGCAAGAGCGCGTGGTTGATCTGTCTTTGACGGCTCTTTTGTGCGGCGGGCATGGCCTGTTGATCGGTTTGCCGGGTCTTGGCAAAACACGGCTGGTCGACACGTTAAGCACCGTGATGGGGCTTAACGCGAACCGCGTGCAGTTCACGCCCGATCTGATGCCTGCCGATATTCTGGGGTCCGAGGTTTTGGAAACCGGCGCGGATGGGTCGCGCAGTTTCAAGTTCATCCCCGGCCCGATTTTTTGCCAGCTGCTGATGGCCGATGAAATCAACCGCGCCAGCCCGCGCACGCAATCCGCTCTGTTGCAGGCGATGCAAGAGCGTCAGGTCACCGTCGCTGGCCAAGACCGCGCGCTTGAGCCGCCGTTTCACGTCCTGGCGACGCAAAACCCGATTGAACAGGAAGGCACCTATCCTCTGCCCGAGGCCCAGCTTGACCGCTTTCTTGTGCAGATCGACGTGCCCTATCCCGATCGCGATACCGAACGCGGCATCCTGCTGGCCACCACAGGTGCGGAAGAGGCCGCGGCGCATCAAGTGTTTTCCGCGTCCGAGTTGATCGAGGCGCAAGCGCTTCTACGCCGGATGCCGGTGGGGGAGTCTGTGGTTGAATGCATTCTTGATTTAGTGCGTGCTTGCCGCCCCGACGATGACAGCGCATCGGACACGGTCCGAAAGGATGTGGCGTGGGGGCCGGGGCCGCGCGCGGCACAGGCGTTGATGCTGACAGTTCGGGCGCGGACCATGCTGCAAGGGCGGCTGGTGCCCGATATTGATGATGTCGCCGCCATGGCGCAGCCGGTTTTGATCCACCGCATGGCATTGAATTTTGCGGCGCGCGCCCGCGGCGGGCGGCTGGAAGACCTGATTTCCAACACAGTTGCCGAGGTCACCCGCACCGAGGCCGCCGCGTGACCCATCCCGCCGATCTTCGCACGCGGTCCGAAGCCGAGGCCGCCACGCTGCCACCGCTTCTGGCGCGGGCCGAGCATTTGGCCGGCACGGTCCTTTTGGGCGAACATGGCCGGCGGCGTGCAGGTATGGGCGATGATTTCTGGCAATATCGCCCGGTGATGCCGGGTGATGCGCTGCGCGATATAGATTGGCGCCGTTCGGGGCGTTCGGATGCGCAATTCGTGCGGCAGCGCGAATGGCAAATTGCGCAAAGCGTCATGATCTGGGCAGATGATGCAGCCTCGATGCGCTTTGCGTCGGAAGATGTGCTGCCACAAAAATCCGACCGGGCCCGTCTGTTGGCTTTGTCGGTCGCGATCTTGCTGAACCGCGCGGGCGAACGCGTGGGGCTGACTGGCCATGCCTTGCCGCCGCGCCGTGGCACTGTGCAAATCGCGCGGTTGGCCGAGGCGCTCACGCAAGAGAGCGACGAGGATTACGGAACCCCGGATTTGCAAGGGTTGATGGCACAAGGCCGGGCGTTGTTCCTATCCGATTTCATGGGTGATATCGAGGACGTGCGCAAGGCCCTGACCCGCGCGGCGGACCGTGGGGTGCAAGGCGCGGTGTTGCACATTCTGGACCCGGCGGAAGAGGCGTTTCCTTTCCGGGGGCGCACCATTTTCGAAAGCGTCGGTGGAACGCTTTCGCATGAAACGCTCAAGGCCAATGATCTGCGGGATCGCTACCTTGAGCGTCTTGCCGAGCGTAAGGATGAATTGCAGGCGCTGTGTACGGTCACAGGCTGGCACTATGGGCTGCACCATACCTCGGACAGTGCGCAATCGGCGCTGCTGTGGCTGTATCGCGCTTTTGATGGGGGGCATGCATGATGCTGGGGCCAATAGCCTTCACCGCGCCATGGTTGCTGCTGGCATTGGCAGCCTTGCCGATCTTGTGGATTTTGCTGCGGGCCGTGCCGCCCGCCCCCATCCGGCGGCGGTTTCCCGGTGTGGCGCTGCTCTTGGGGCTCAAGGACGACGACACCGTTACCGATCGCACGCCATGGTGGCTGTTGTTGTTGCGTATGCTGGCCGTGGCTGCCGTTATCATTGGCCTTGCCGGGCCAGTTCTCAACCCGCGCGATCAGGGGGATCAGGTGCAAAGCGGCCCGCTTTTGATCGTGCTGGATGCCAGTTGGGCCAGTGCCCGTGACTGGCCTTCGAAATTGGCGCTTCTGGATGACATGCTGTCCGAGGCTGGGCGCAATGCGCGCCCCGTGGCCATTCTGCGCCTGACCGAGCCGCAGCCTGTTGCCTTCCGCGCGGCCGAGGATTGGCGCAGCCGTCTGTCGGGCCTTGCGCCTCAAGCTTGGGCGCCGGTGCCGTCGATGATCGAACGCGCACGCGCGGCCCTGCCCGACGGGGCTTTTGAAACCCGCTGGATGTCTGACGGGCTGGAGCATGAGGGCCGCGCGTCCCTGCTGGCTGATCTGGAGGCGCGGGGCGCGGTCACTGTCTACGAAAGCCCCTCGCCCATCTTTGCCCTGACCCCGGCGATGATCGAGGAGGGGGTCGTCAAGTTGACGGCGCGCCGGGCGACGCCGGGTGCCGCGCGCGATGTCATGGTCGAGGCGCATGGCCGCGACCCTCAAGGTAGTCCGCGAATGCTGGCCCAAATGCCCCTTAGTTTTGAGGCAGGCGCGATGACGGCCACTGGCGATCTGTCTCTTCCGGCTGAAATGCGCGCGCGTCTGACGCGTTTTGAAATAACCGGTCAAAACACCGCCGGGGCGGTGACCCTGACCGATGACAGCCTGAAACGGCGCGAGGTCGCCCTGATCGCGGGACGCGAAAACCGCGAGGGGCTAGAGCTCCTGTCGCCGCTGCATTACTTGGAACAGGCGCTTTTGCCTTCGGCTGATCTGTTGGACGGCGCGCTGCTGGATATCCTGCCCGCCAATCCTGATGTGATCGTTCTGGCCGATGTGGCGACGGTGTCGCAGGCCGAGCAAGACGCCCTTTTGGACTGGCTGGATCAGGGTGGGTTGTTGTTGCGGTTTGCCGGGCCGCGCCTTGCGGCCTCTGACGTGTCGCGCACCGAGGAATCGCCGCTTTTGCCGGTGCGGCTGCGCGCCGGTGGGCGGACTGTGGGTGGCGCGATGAGTTGGGGCGAACCCAAGGCACTTGCGCCTTTCGCCGACGACAGCCCCTTTGCCGGGTTGTCCGTGCCCGGCGATGTGACCGTTTCGGCACAAGTGATGGCGCAGCCTGACCCGACGCTGGCCGACCGGGTGATCGCGCAACTGACTGACGGCACGCCACTTGTAACGCGGAAACGCGTGGGCACAGGGCAGGTGGTGTTGTTCCACGTCACCGCAAATGCGGAATGGTCCAGCCTGCCGCTGTCTGGCTTGTTTGTTCAGATGCTGGAACGTTTGGCTGTGTCATCTGCCGTGACCCTGCCGGACATGGCTCAGTTGCAGGGCACCACGTGGCAACCCGCGCAGGTTTTGGACGGGTTCGGCGCGTTACAGGATGCGGGGACATTGCCGGGCATTGCGGGCGAACGCCTGATCACCGATGTGCTTGGCCCCGATCTGCAACCGGGTCTTTACGATGGCCCCGACCGTCGGTTTGCTTTGAATGTCGTCGGAGCTGATACAGCGCTGACGCCGGTCACATGGCCCGCCCGCATCCCGGTTGAGGGGCTGGCCCGTGCGCCCGAAACCCCGTTGGGGGGCTGGCTGCTGGCGCTGTCTTTGCTGTTGCTGATGGCAGATGTTGCGGCCTCTTTGGCCCTGTCGGGTCGGCTTTGGCCGGCGCGTGCGGCTGCGCTGGTGCTTGCTGCGCTGTTGCTGCCCGCCGCCCCGCATGGCGCGCAGGCGCAATCGGCGGCTGACAAAGAACTGGCGGCGGCCTCGGAAGTGACCTTGGCCCATGTCCTGACGGGGAACACGCGGCTGGATGATACCGCGCGCGCCGGGCTTGTCGGCCTGAGCGAAACGCTGTTTTTCCGCACATCCGTAGAGCCCGCTGACCCTATCGGTGTGGATTTGGAAATGGACGATCTGGCGCTTTATCCGTTGCTTTACTGGCCGGTCACGCCCGATCAGCCGATCCCGTCACAAGAATCCTATGCCAAGCTGAACGACTACCTTCGAACCGGCGGCATGATCGTATTCGACACGCGCGACGCGAATGTGGCAGGCTTTGGGGCATCGTCGGCCAACGGACAGATGTTGCAACGGCTGGCGCGCCCGCTTGATATCCCCCCGCTGGAGCCGGTCCCCGAGGATCACGTTCTGACGCGCACCTTTTACTTGCTACAAGATTTCCCCGGCCGCCATTCCGGTCGCTCTGTCTGGGTTGAGGCCGCGCCGGCCGATGCGGAAAAGGTCGATGGCATGCCGTTTCGTAACCTCAACGATAACGTGACGCCCGTGGTGATCGGCGGCAATGACTGGGCCGCGGCTTGGGCGATGGATGATCGCGGCAATGCGCTGTTTCCGGTGGGCCGTGGCTTCGCCGGAGAGCGGCAGCGCGAAATGGCCTATCGCTTTGGTGTGAACCTTGTGATGCATGTGCTGACCGGCAACTATAAATCCGATCAGGTGCATGTGCCCGCATTGCTGGATAGGCTGGGCCAATGACCGGAACGCTGATTTTCGACCCGCTTCTGCCTTGGCCACTGATTGCCGTGCTTGCGGTGGCACTGATCATCGGGATCGGTCTTGCGCTGTGGCGCGGCCTGTCGGGCTGGCCGCTTAGGGCGCTGGCCGGTCTGGTGATCCTTGCGGCCCTGTCCGGCCCGGCCTATCAGGTCGAAGACCGCGCGCCGCTGAATGACATCGTGCTGCTGCTTGAGGATCAAAGCGCCAGCCAGAACCTTGCGGATCGCGCCAGCACCACCACGCAGGCCGCAGATGAGCTGGCCGCGCGGCTTGCTGCGCGGCAAAACACCGAGGTTCGGCGCATCGCTATTCCTGACGGGGCCGATAACGCCGGCACGCAGGCCATGACCGCCCTGTCCGAGGCCCTTGCCGAAGAGCCGCGCGGACGTATCGCGGGCGCAATCCTTCTGTCGGATGGTCGCATTCACGACGTTGACCGCGCCCCGGACCTGCCAGCACCGCTGCACCTGCTGCACACAGGCCGCAGCACCGACTGGGACCGTCGCCTGACGATCAAGAATGCCCCGGCCTTTGCCATTTTGGGCGAAGAGGTGACCCTGACCTTGACCGTGACCGATGATGGCGCGGCGCCAGAAGGGGTTGAGACCGTGCCGCTGGACATCTCGATTGACGGGGAAGAGCCCCAGCGATTCGATGTGCCCTTGGGCCGTGATATCGAACTGCCCCTGACGCTGCCGCATGGTGGGCGCAACGTGTTGCAATTCACCACGCCAGAGGCGCCGGGCGAGTTGACCGACCGCAACAATACCGCTCTTGTGCAGATCAACGGTGTGCGCGATCGGCTGTCCGTGCTGTTGGTCTCGGGCGAGCCGCATGCCGGGGGCCGCACATGGCGCAACTTGCTGAAATCCGACAGCTCGGTCGATCTGGTGCATTTCACCATTTTGCGCCCGCCTGCAAAACAGGACGGCGTGCCGGTGCGCGAACTGTCTTTGATCGCCTTTCCGACGCGCGAATTGTTTCTGGAAAAGATCGACGATTTCGACCTGATCATATTCGACCGCTATAAGCGCCGCGGCATTCTGCCCTCGCTCTACCTTGATAACGTGCGCAATTATGTCGAGGAGGGGGGCGCTGTTCTGATTGCAGCCGGGCCTGATTTCGCCAGTGCCGACAGCCTTTACCGCACGCCCATCGAATCCATCGTGCCGGCGCGCCCCACCGCGCGCGTGCTTGAGGAACGGTTTCGTCCAAGCGTGACCGACCTTGGCCAACGCCATCCGGTCACGTCGGGGCTGGAACGGGAATTTGATGGTGATTGGGGGCGTTGGATGCGTCAGATCGAGGTTGAACAAACCTCGGGTGATATTGTCATGTCCGGGCAGGATGATCGTCCGTTGCTGGTGTTGGACCGCGTCGAAGAGGGGCGCGTTGCACTTTTGGCGTCTGATCACGCGTGGTTGTGGAACCGTGGCTACGAAGGCGGCGGCCCGCAACTGGAACTGCTGCGGCGGCTGGCGCATTGGATGATGAAAGAACCCGAGCTTGAGGAAGAGGCGCTTTGGGCCGAAGCGACCGGTCAACAGATGCGGATCATTCGCCGGTCGCTGTCGGATACCGTCGGCCCGGTTACGATCACCACGCCATCGGGTGATGTGATTGAACGCGAGTTGAGCGAGGTGCAGCCCGGCCGGTTTGAAACCTTGTTCGACGGGCCTGAAATCGGGTTGTACCGGTTGGAGAACGGGGATCAGAGTGCCGTTATCGGCCTTGGCCCTGCTGCGCCGGTCGAGTTTGAACAGACCATTGCAAGTGCCGGGCCTTTGCAACCCATCCTTGACCGGACCAGCGGTGGCGCCAAGGCGCTTGCGGACGGTCTGCCGCGCATCCGTGATGTGCGTCCGGGTCGCCCGGCGGCGGGCCGTGGCTGGATCGGGCTGACCCCGCGCGACGCGTTTGAAACGCTTTCGGTTACGCAGGCCCCGCTTTTGCCCGCATGGGTGGTGCTGGCCTTGATCGCAGCCTTGACCTTGGGCGGGTGGCTTCGCGAAGGGCGGCGCTGAAAATCGTGGCGCATGCGGCCTTTGGGGCGGTCAGAGTCGGGCCGGAATGTTGAAAAGACGTGTCAGGCGGCGCACGGTTGACGGCGTCACCTCGTAATAGGTGGCAATCTCCCGGTCGCTCAGGCCGTATTCCCGCATGGCGTGCAGCGCGCCCACCGGATCATGACCAAGCTTGCCAGAAATCTGGCAGCCTGATTTCTTGCCGCCCTGAACGATGTTCTGTTCCAAGATTGTTTTCAGGCGCCCGGCGGCAAAATATGGGCTTTCGTAGGTCATGTGACGCATATCATCATCTCGCTTGCGTTTCCCTGGGTCCATGCCGTGCTCAGCTTTGGCGTGTGCCCCGAGACTGCCCAAAATCTACACAGGCCGCATTGACGGCGGTTAAAGCCGCGCTGCCGGTGCCGCACTTGGGCGAAATTGTGGAAGCCCGCTTTGGCGGGCCTATTCTTGGTTTAAGGCGCTGATGTGCGGCGCGTTTGACTAGGCAGGGCCGGCACGATTTCGCGCTTTAGCGTGGCATGGTCGATTCCGGCCATGTGCGACAGCGCCTGAGGGTTCAGAATCCGAACATCCATGTGATCGCTCATGGCAAGAATGCCGTTGCGCGACATCCGCCGCATGGTGCGACATACATGCACAGACGATAACCCGATGAAATCGCCGATTTGTTGCTGTGTCAGGGGTATGTGAAACTCGGGCAGGGCGGACCCACTGATCATGTTGACCCGGATGTGTAACTCCAACAGCGCATAGGCCACCCGCATCTCGGCGGTGCCTTTGCCCAGCCGAAGCATCCGTTCAGAGTGCCGCGCTCGTCGGGCGGCGTCTTTGCCGTGAAGCCATTGCCGCAAGTCGGGGCAGTCCGAGATTAGCGTTTGCCAAGTGGCGCGGTGCAGAGTGGCCACCGTTCCAAGGGTCAGCCCATTGATCGTGACAGATGACGTTTCGCCATCCGCCGTGGTCGGATCGACGATATCGCCTTGCAATGCAAAATCAATGATCTGGGTTTGCCCCTGTTCCAGCGTTTTGGACAACGCCAGCCAGCCATCAAGAACGCAGTAGACCACTTGGCAGGGGTCACCTTCCAACAGCAAAGTGCAGTCTTTGCTAAGCCTTTGCGAATGGTGATCGCATGCGGCTTGCAGTTTGGTTGAAAACCCCGTGTTGACCAACCCCGGCAAAACATGTGCCGGACCGACCTGCTTTTCATTGATCGTGTATCCAGAAAACACAGCAATCCCCCTTGCTGTCCAATCTAAAACCGATGGGAAACTGGTAAGACACTGAGTCAGCAAGCCGAGTGCGCAATCCGATGCATGGCCTATGTTTATCTTATACACCACGGCACCGCGATTGTCTTGAGTTCTGTTTGTGACGGCTGATCTTGGTCGACCGATCCGCTGCGCGGGCCGTCTCGGAAAGGTCGAGATTCAGGCTGGAGAGGACGCAGTGAAATCCTTGGCGCAAGCGAAACCATTAACCAAACGCAAAAAGGATGACGTGCCCGTTTGATCAGTCGCGATTGCGCGATTGCAGCACGCGATCCGCTTCCTCGATCAGGCGCATCACGTCTTGATCTGTGGTTTGGCGGAAATCATCGTAATGCGCCCCAACCCCCAAAAAGGGGTGTGGCTGCGACAGGCAAATCACATCATCGGCATCATTTTGCAGGCGCTTGAGCGTATCCGGTGCGGCCACCGGAACGGCCAAGACAAGGTGTGCAGGCGCTTGGCGTCGCACCGCCAGCAGAGAGGCACGCATTGTTGCGCCGGTTGCGATTCCGTCATCAACAATGATGGCCGTGCGCCCCTTGATTGGAACGGGGGCGCGTCCCTTTAGGTAGATACCGCGCCGGCGCTTGATCTCGTCCAATTGGGATTTTGCAAGCCGGTCGATGTCTTGTGCAGACAGGCCGGCATGTTCGGCGATGGCATGGTTGGTGACGGTCTGCGGGGTGTCCCCGTTCACGATGGCGGCAACAGCCAGTTCCGGCTGATCGGGCAGGCCGATCTTGCGCACCATCACCAGATCCATTGGGGCGCTTAAGGCGCGCGCAACCTCAAGCCCAACGGGAACGCCCCCACGTGGCAGCGCCAGAACGACGGGATCATCATATTTTTTGGTTTGCAGGACTTGCGCAAGGCGGTGTCCGGCGTCTGTGCGGTCGGTGAATTCAGGCATGGCGGTTTTTGGCCCCGGTGTCGTTTGGCTTTACCACGACCCATCTTGCCTTGCGGCGAGATGTATCGCGTTAACCGGGATCAACTTTGCTGGACCTGAACAGGCCCTTGGGCTGGCGCGGCTTTGCGGTACCGGCCACGCCCAAGGATGAACCACGCGTCGATCTTAGCGCTGTCCGCGTGGCTTTCCCCTTTTTGGGGTAGCTTCACTGGTTTTGGCCAGCTTACGGGCGCGGTTTTTCTTGCTGCTCGGTTTGCCGACCGGAGGTTTCGGGCCGTGATTGGCTTTGCCGGTCTTTTTTAGTTCGGTGACCGGGCTGTCCTCGGATTTGCTACTATCGTGCTTTGGCTTGGGGCGACTGGTCGGCTTGCTGCCAGGTTTAGGCTTTTTCACACGCGGCTTTGGGGCGTCGTTCCAGTCGACCGGTGTTGTGGTGCCAGATGCTTTGGCTGGGGTGCTTTCCGGGGGCGCCGGTTTCTTGCTGTGGGTTGCCTTGCCCTTGGCAGGCCCACTGGGTCTTGGCGTTTTGTCGAATTTTGGCGGCTGCGACAACTGCGTGAGCTTGGCCCCGTCCTCAAGCGTCATGCTTGATCCGATTGCACCTAGAAAACCCTGAACGGCGCTTTGGCGAATCTCGATCAAAGAGGCATCAGGCTGAATGCGGATCGCGCCAACATCCTCGCGCGACAGATTGCCCAATTTGCACAGCATGGGCAGAAGTCTGCGTGGTTCCGCCCCGGCGGCCCGTCCTCCCTCAAGCGAGAACCAGACGCTTGGCCCAAAGGCTTCGCGCGGGGCAGGGGCGGCGGACAGGTCGGATAGCTCCTCGGGTGCTGAATGCCGCTCGCGGAACAGACGAACATAGGCCGCCGCCAATTGCTCGGCGGTGAAGGTGTTTACCAGCTTTGCCACGGCTTCACGGTTCGAGTCTTCCAACTCGGTTGACCAATCGGAACTGGCCAGCATCCGTTCGTCATCTTTCGCTGTGACCTCTTCGGCGGATGGGGCATCGGCCCATTCCGCTTTCAGCTTGGCCCAGCCAAGCAACCTTTGGGCTTTCTTGCGCGCAGCGGGCGGCACGATCAGTGCACTAACGCCCTTGCGCCCGGCCCGCCCGGTGCGGCCTGAGCGGTGCAAAAGCGTGTCCTGATTCGTTGGCAATTCGGCATGAATGACCAGTTCAAGGTTCGGCAGGTCGATGCCGCGGGCGGCCACATCTGTCGCCACACAGACCCGTGCGCGCCCGTCGCGCATCGACTGCAGGGCATGGGTGCGTTCGTTTTGCGATAGTTCCCCGGACAGGGCGACAACTGAAAACCCCCGGTTCGATAACCGTGTGGTCAGCCGGTTTACCATCGCGCGGGTGTTGCAAAACACAATCGCATTGGGGGCTTCGTAATAGCGCAGCACGTTGATAATGGCGTTTTCCGAATCCCGCGCCGAGACGTTGAGCGCGCGGTATTCGATATCGGCATGTTGCGTGGCACCCGTGGCGGTCGAGATGCGCACAGCCTCGGTCTGATACCTTTGGGCCAGCTTTGCAATTGCGGCTGGAACGGTGGCGGAAAACAACAGGGTCTGCCGCTCTGTCGGGGCCTGATCCAGTATGAATTCAAGATCTTCGCGGAAGCCCAGATCCAGCATTTCGTCGGCTTCATCCAGAACAACGGCTTTCAGCCCGCTCAGATCAATCGACCCGCGCATGACATGATCGCGCAGGCGGCCGGGTGTGGCCACGACAATATGCGCCCCGCGCTGTAGGGCCCGGCGCTCGTCGCGCATGTCCATTCCGCCCACGGTCGAGGCCAGAACAGCCCCGGCATGGGCAAACAGCCACGTCAGCTCGCGCTTGACCTGCATCGCCAATTCCCGCGTCGGAGCGATCACCAAGGCCAGCGGTGCGGCCGCAGGGCCAAAGGATTCTGCCTCGCCAAAAAGGCCCGGGGCAATCGCCAAGCCAAAGCCAAGCGTTTTGCCCGATCCGGTCTGCGCCGAGACCAACAAGTCTTTGCCGGTCAGTTCAGGTGCGGTCACAGCCGCTTGCACAGGGGTGAGAGTGGTATACCCTTGGGTATCCAAGGCTTTTGCGAGAGCGTTTTTCAAGATTGGTCCGTCTTCATGATTGAGGCAGCCTGCATCGCGCGATCATGCTCCACCGGCCGGTAAACCCTCGCGTTACCTTGTTGTACGGGGGATGTATAGGCCGACTTGTCGAAATGACGCCGCAGTTGCAGGCCTGTGTTTGACCCGGTCAAGGCAACCGCCGCTTTGACGTTTGACGGGTTGCCACTGGCAGCTGAGCACACAGACCCGGCCACCAAAACCGCCTAAGCGATTGATATTTATTATGAAAGTGGTGAGCCGTGCAGGATTCGAACCTGCGACCCACTGATTAAAAGTCAGTTGCTCTACCAACTGAGCTAACGGCCCACTAGGCGGCCTATCTAGAAAGACCGGGGCAGGGGGTCAACCCCGAAATTGACGCTTTTTCCTTTGGATGCTGGATTCGTGTCCGGTGCGGGTTTATATGCCCGCTTATGAACACGCGATTTGATAGTGATTTGCCCTTTATGAAGATGCACGGGCTTGGCAACGACTTTGTCGTGCTGGATGCGCGTGTGCGTAACATTGCTGTCACGCCTGCACTGGCGATTGCCTTGGCCGATCGGCACAGGGGTGTCGGATTCGATCAGTTGGCCGTGATCTCTACCGGGGCCGGGGATGCGCATCTGACGTTTTACAATTCGGATGGCTCGACATCGGCGGCTTGCGGCAATGCGACTCGCTGTATTGCGCGGGTCTTGATGGATGAAAGCGGCCAGACGGCGCTGCGCCTGACCACCGAACGCGGAGAGCTTCAGGCGACTGATGTCGGGGATGGGCTGACCTCGGTCAATATGGGGCAGCCGCAACTGGACTGGCGCGATGTGCCGCTTGCTGAGGAAATGGACACCCTTGAATTGCCGATCGAGGGCGGCCCGACCGCCACAGGCATGGGCAACCCGCATTGCACCTTCTTTGTCGAGGATGCCACCGCCGTCCCGTTGGAACAATTCGGCCCGCGCTACGAGCATCACCCGCTTTATCCTGAGCGCACCAATGTTCAGGTCGCCAGCCTTGTTGGCCGCGATCATCTGCGCATGCGGGTTTGGGAACGGGGCGTCGGCGTGACGCTGGCCTCTGGGTCGTCCAGTTGCGCCACCGCAGTGGCGGCGGCACGGCGTGGGTTGACCGGGCGCACCCTGCGCATTGATTTGGATGGCGGCACGCTGCATGTCGACTGGCGCGAGGATGGGGTTTGGATGACAGGCCCGACCATGCACGTGTTTGACGGCGTGCTGACCCCGCAGTTTTTGCGGGGGCTGGAATGACGCAACCACCCCGCTTTACCACCCTTGGGTGCCGCCTGAACGCCTATGAAACCGAGGCGATGAAAGAGCTAAGCCAACAGGCGGGGCTTGAAAACGCGGTTGTCATCAACACCTGCGCGGTCACCGCCGAGGCGGTGCGCAAGGCGCGGCAGGAAATCCGCCGCCTGCGCCGGGAAAACCCAGAGGCCCGGCTGATCGTTACAGGCTGCGCCGCCCAGACCGAGCCCGAGACTTTCACCGCCATGCCCGAGGTCGACGCCGTGATCGGCAACACCGAAAAGATGCAGCCCGAGACATGGGAGCGTATGGCGGCCGATTTTATTGGCGAAACCGAAGCGGTCATGGTGGATGACATCATGAGTGTCACCGAGACCGCCGGGCACCTGATTGACGGGTTCGGCACCCGCAGTCGCGCCTATGTGCAGGTGCAGAACGGGTGCGACCATCGCTGCACCTTCTGCATTATCCCTTATGGCCGGGGCAATTCGCGCAGCGTGCCTGCTGGCGTGGTGGTGGATCAAATCAAGCGTTTGGTCGATCGCGGCTATAACGAAGTGGTCCTGACCGGTGTGGATCTGACAAGCTGGGGGGCCGATTTGCCGGCGCAGCCTCGTTTGGGTGATCTTGTTATGCGTATCCTCAAACTGGTGCCCGATCTGCCCCGCCTGCGGATCAGTTCGATCGATTCGATCGAAGCGGATGACAACCTGATGCAGGCGATTGCCACCGAACCGCGCCTGATGCCTCATCTGCATCTGTCGCTGCAGCATGGCGATGACCTGATTCTCAAGCGGATGAAGCGGCGGCACCTGCGCGATGACGCGATCCGCTTCTGCCAAGAGGCACGCCGCCTGCGCCCCGATATGACCTTTGGGGCCGATATTATTGCGGGCTTTCCGACCGAGACCGAAGCGCATTTTGAAAATTCGCTCAAACTGGTGATCGACTGCGACCTGACGTGGCTGCACGTGTTTCCCTATTCCAAACGCGAAGGCACCCCGGCCGCCCGCATTCCGCAACAGGTGAACGGCAAAGCGATCAAAGAGCGTGCCGCGCGCCTGCGCGCCGCCGGCGATGCGCAGGTCACGCGCCACTTGGCAGCGCAGCAGGGCCGCACCCATCATGTGCTGATGGAAAGCCCCCGCATGGGCCGGACTGAACAATTTACCGAAGTCGCCTTTGACAGCGACCGAGGGGAGGGGTGCATCGTGACGGCGACGGTCACGGGGAGTCGCAAAGGACAGCTGGTTGCGGCCTGACATGCGGGGAAGGCGACTGGACAGTGGTGATCCAGCCTCTTAGCGTGACGTCAGACCCAAACATCAAGGACTGTTCCCTATGAAGCTTATTTCATCCGGCACCTCGCCTTTCGTGCGCAAGGTTCACGTTTTGCTACACGAAACCGGGCAAATGGACGATCTGGAAATCGTGACAGCCCTCACAAGCCCGTTCGATACGGCACCCGAAGTGGCCAGCGCCAATCCATTGGGCAAGATCCCAGCCCTGATCCGCGACGAAGGACCAACGATTTATGACAGCCGGGTGATTTGCCGTTTTCTGGATGACCGGGCGCAATCCAACCTCTATCCGCAGGGGCGCCTGTGGGAGACGCTGACATTGGAGGCGACGGCAGACGGGATCATGGAGGCCGCGGTTTTGATGTTGTATGAACACAGATTGCGCCCCGCCGAGGCGGTGTTGGAGTCGTGGGTCGATGCCCAGTGGGATAAGATCGAAAGTGCAGTGAATGCCTTGAACGCGCGTTGGGTCAGCCACTTGCGCGGCCCGTTGGACATGGGCCAGATCGCCATCGGCTGTGCGCTGGCCTATCTGGATTTCCGGCATGATGCACGCGGCTGGCGCAAGGGCAACGATGCCTTGGATGATTGGTTTGCCTTGTTTTCACAGCGCGACAGCATGCAGGCCACACAGCCGGCCGAATAAACCGCACTGGGCCGATCGCAAACAAAAACGGCGGGTCAGATGCCCCGCCGTTTCATGTTTTCCAAACCCGTCGTCTCAGAAACTGTAGCTGACACCGACATTGACCGCATGGGTCAGCAATTCGGTGTTCAGTTTGCCGGGCAACTGGCCCGGTGCCGGGTCAATCGTGATCTCATTGTCGGACCAGACGGCCTGATATTCCCCGAACAGGGCCCATTTTTCCGTAAGATCGTATTTCAGACCGGCAATCGCGCGCACCGCCAGGCCGGTTGTCTCGTAGCCGAAGGTGCGAATGCCCGAGGCGTTTACCTGCGCATCCACATGCGGAATTGCCACACCAACACCCGCGCCAACATAGGGGGTGAACTTGGGCGTTGCCTTGAAGGCGCCGGGCCAGCGTTTCATGACGTTGGCGGTGATGATGTTGTGACCATCCGACAGCTCAAGACGGCTGACGCCGATTGCAGCCATATCAGCCTGCGAGGCATAGGCCTTGGAATGTGTGCCTTCGAGGCCGAAGCCGATGTTGTTGTCCATCCACCAAATCGCGCGCCCGCCGTAATAAAACGGGCTTTCGAACGGTTTGCCTTTCCAGTCGACCGACCGGCTGACGGGGGCACCACCGGGCAAATACCCGGACGCGGTGCTGCCATCGACACTTTGCGTGCCAATGTAAAAGCTGAGTTCAACCTCGGCGGCTGCGGGGGCGGCCATGGCGGACGCGGCCGCGACGGCCGCGATTTTGATGACATTTTTCATCGTCGATATCTTTCACTTTAAAGGGTGTTTTGTTGGGTTCTGTATACATGGAAAAGGCTATGCTCAAGCGCGACACATGCGCGCCTTGATCACATCGGCGGCATTGCGCACTGGACGCAGGGTGCAACGCCAGCTAAATAGCGACGCGATACGGTGCACTGAGTCCGCGCCGCATACGTGCAAAAGGCCGGTTTCGGCTTTGAAAATGGAGTAACCCCCGTGTCCCACGCAGAAGAACACGAAGGCACCCGGAGAGATTTCCTCTACTACGCCACGGCAGGCGCAGGTGCTATTACAGCAGGGGCCGCCGTATGGCCTCTTGTCAATCAGATGAACCCGTCGGCCGATGTCCAAGCGCTCAGCTCGATCCGGGTTGACGTTTCGGGTGTCGAAGCAGGCACACAGTTGACGGTGAAATGGCTGGGCAAGCCCGTTTTCATTCGCCGCCGCACGGAACAGGAAATCGAAGACGCCCGCGCCGTCGAACTGTCCGACCTGCCCGACAAGAACGCACAGAACCGCAACGACATGGCCCTTGACGCCGCAGACCAGAACCGCACCCTTGATGATGCAGGGGAGTGGCTGGTGATGATCGGTGTCTGTACGCACCTTGGCTGCGTCCCGTTGGGTGGCGCTGGTGACTATTCTCTCGAAGGTGGCGTTGGCGGCTGGTTCTGCCCCTGTCACGGGTCGCACTACGACACCGCGGGTCGTATCCGCAAAGGCCCCGCCCCGGAAAACCTTTGGGTGCCGGTGGCCGAATTCGTCGATGATACGACGATCAAACTGGGATAAGGAAACGCGCACATGTCCGGAATTCCGCACGATCATTACGAGCCTCAAACTGGCGGTCAAAAGTGGCTGCATTCAAGACTGCCCATCGTCGGGCTGCTGTATGACACCATCATGATCCCCACGCCCAAGAACCTGAACTGGATGTGGATCTGGGGGATCGTTCTGACCTTCTGTCTGGCTTTGCAGATCATCACAGGCATCGTTCTGGTGATGCACTACACGCCGCATGTCGATCTGGCCTTTGCCTCGATCGAACATATCATGCGCAACGTGAATGGTGGCCACATGATCCGCTACCTGCATATGAACGGCGCATCGCTGTTCTTCTTGGCAGTGTATCTGCATATCTTCCGCGGCCTTTACTACGGGTCATATAAAGCGCCGCGTGAAATCACGTGGATCATTGGCATGCTAATCTATCTGATGATGATGGGCACCGCCTTTATGGGCTACGTGCTGCCTTGGGGTCAGATGTCGTTCTGGGGCGCCACCGTGATCACCGGCCTGTTCGGCGCGATCCCGTTCATCGGCGAATCGATCCAGACATGGCTTCTGGGTGGGCCGGCTGTGGATAACGCCACGCTGAACCGTTTCTTCTCGTTGCATTATCTGCTGCCCTTCGTGATCGCGGCCTTGGTGGCGGTTCACATCTGGGCCTTCCACACCACGGGCAACAATAACCCCACCGGTGTCGAAGTGCGTCGCGGGTCCAAGGCCGAGGCCAAGAAAGACACTGTGCCGTTCTGGCCCTACTTCGTGATCAAGGACTTGTTCGCGCTGGCCCTGCTGATGGTTATTTTCTTCGCCGTTGTCGGATTCATGCCCAACTATCTGGGCCACCCCGACAACTACATCGAAGCCGACGCATTGGTGACGCCTGCACACATCGTGCCCGAATGGTACTTCCTGCCGTTCTACGCGATCCTGCGCGCCTTTACCGCCGATGTCTGGGTGGTGATGTTTGCAAGCTGGATCACCGGCGGCATCATCGACGCCAAGTTCTTCGGCGTGCTGGCCATGTTTGGGGCCATCGCGGTGATGGCTCTGGCGCCTTGGTTGGATACCTCCAGTGTGCGGTCTGGCCGCTATCGTCCGATGTTCAAGTGGTGGTTTGCGCTGCTCGTCGTCGACTTCATCGTGCTGATGTGGGCCGGGGCCATGCCCGCCGAGCCGCCCTATTCCACGATCTCGCTGATCGGGTCGGCCTACTGGTTCGCGTATTTCCTCGTCATCCTGCCCCTGTTGGGCGTGATCGAGAAACCGCTGCCGCAGCCCGAAACGATCGAAGACGATTTCGCGTCGCACTACCCCAAGGCATCGGGTGAGGCGGGTCAAACCGCACCCACCCCTGCCGAATAAGAAAGGAAACGGGATCATGCTTAAGAAACTTGCGATTTCCGCAATCGCCGCCCTGACCCTTTCGACGGGGGCCTCGATGGCCGCTGGCGCCGGTGGGCATATCGAAGATGTCGACTTTTCGTTCGAAGGGCCCTTTGGGACATTCGACCAGAACCAGCTGCAGCGCGGCCTGAAGGTTTATACGCAGGTCTGCGCGGCGTGCCACGGCATGAAATACGTGCCGCTGCGGACGCTGGGCGACGACGGTGGCCCGCACCTGCCAATGGATCAGGTGCGCGCCTATTCCGAGCAGTTCGAAGTCTTCGATGAAGAGCTGGATGATTTTCGCCCGGCCAAACCGACGGATCACTTCCCTGAATCCATGATGGAAACAGCACCTGATCTTAGCCTGATGGCCAAGGCGCGTGCAGGCTTTCACGGACCGCAAGGCACGGGTTTGGCGCAGCTCTTCAAAGGCATGGGTGGGCCGGAATACATCTATTCTCTCTTGACCGGTTACACGGGCGAAGAGAAGTTCGAAGCCGGGACTGCGTTTTATGAAAACACGGCTTTTCCCGGTGGCTGGATTGCCATGGCCCCGCCGCTTTATGGTGAGGATGTCGAGTTTGACGATGGTCATGCCAACACCGTAGAGAGCCAGTCGGAAGATGTGGCGGCGTTCCTGATGTGGGCGGCAGAGCCCAAGATGATGGCACGCCAGCAGGCTGGCCTGACGGGTGTGATCTTTCTGACGGTGCTGACGGTTCTGCTGTATCTCACGAACAAGCGGATCTGGGCCCCGATCAAGGGTAAGAAAAACGTCTGACGTCACACGGCGTCAACCGCGCAGGTTTGCCCCGCCCGGATCACTCTGGGCGGGGTTTTTATTTTCAACGGCACTGAGCGTGAGTGAACGGATGTTTGTGCGGCCTGTGCGGCTCAGTCCCGGCGCAAAGTATCGCCGTAGCTGATCGTCGGTTCCAGCGCCACGCGCACGGGCGCGTCATCGTTTGGGTGCTCGACCCGCGCCGCGATGATCTCGGCCGCGCGCCGCCCGATATCCTGCCGGCAGGCGTCCATCGTGGCCAATTCTTTGGGCAGCCCTTTTAACAGGTTTAAACCGTTAAAGCCTGCCAATCCGATCTGGCCCGGGATATCGACCCCCGCTTCGACCAGATGCATCAGCCCACCCGCGCCGATCATATCGTTTGAATAATACAAGAAATCCAGATCCGGGGTGCGTTTGAGGATGGCCTCGGTCATCTCTCGGCCTTTGACCAAGGCCGAGCCGCCAGAATAGAACTCCTGATCGGCCACTTCGATCCCGGCTTTGGCCATGGCTTCGGTGAACCCTTCGAACCGCTTTCGCGCCCGGTGATCCAGCGGCATCTTGGTGCCCAGAAACCCGATGCGTTTGTATCCGGCCTTCAAAATGGCCTGCGCCATCTGCTGCCCGGCGCGGCGATGCGAAATGCCCACAACGGAATCAACCGGCGTGCCGTCCACGTCCATAATCTCGACCACCGGAATACCTGACGCGCGTAGCATTGCACGGCTGGCGTCGGAATGTTCCAGCCCGGCGATGATCACGCCAGAAGGACGCCATGACAGCATCTCGTAAAGGACTTTTTCCTCCTTCTCGGGAAGATAATCCGACAGGCCCACAACCGGCTGCAAGTCGGTCGTTTCCAAGACCTGCGTGATCCCGGTCATGACTTCGGGAAAGACCATGTTCGACATCGACGGAATGATCACCGCCACCAGATTGACGCGCTGACTGGCCAACGCACCGGCGATCTTGTTGGGGACGTACCCCAACTGCTTGGCGGCTTCCAGAACCCGCTGACGGGTCGCGTCCGACACATCCCCGCGATTGCGCAAGACGCGGCTGACGGTCATTTCAGAGACACCTGACGCCTCGGATACATCACGTAGGGTCAGGGGGCGTTGGTCGGGTTTGGTCAAAGTCGTTATCCTGAGAAATGCTTCGTAATTGTTACCGCGAACAGTCGGGCAGGATCAAGCGTAACGCAATCGACCGATGACAAACACAAAAACCCACGCTAAACGAGGGCCCGAGGCCCCGTGGCTCAACTGGATAGAGCAGCCCCCTCCTAAGGGGCAGGTTGCAGGTTCGAATCCTGCCGGGGTCGCCAATTCATGATTTTGTACCTTTCTTTTCAGCGTCTTGTGGGTGCGTTTTGCCCAACCCGCCGTGAAGGTTGGACAAGTTTTCGAGCAAATCCAGCGCTGACGACGCTAATGTCATGCGATTTGCTGCGGCAATGTAGCGACGGGCTTCGTGATGTGAGCGATGCCCAAGGAACGCTGCAATCTGTGCTTCCGTAGCACCAGCTTCGGCCAGACGCATAGCGCCGTGCTTGCGCAACCCATGTGTGCGACTGTGAATCGGCATGCAAAAGTGACCCACCTGGGTGGGTTATGATCATCTAAAACTGACCCACCTGCCACGTTAGCA